>JANOAF010000029.1:0-3012 GCA_031411015.1 Opitutaceae bacterium
GATGGAAACTTCCTTGCCATCGACCCAGAGGCGCGCGCGCGAAGCGGTGGCTTCGAGGCCCTGCTGCCAGAAGGGCGTCATGCCGCCCGGTTCGCGCGCGATCAAGCCGAGGGGCGAGAGCCCCTCCAATTGCGTGCGCAACTCGTGGCCGCCGACGGTGATGGTTGCGCCCACGTGCGTGGCGGTGACTTCGATCCCGATCCGGGCGTCGAGCACGGGGGCCTGCTCGAAGGGTGTGCCGGCAAAAATCTTCGGGCCGAAATAACGGCCGACTTCGGCGTTGGTCGAGACGAAGCCCATCACGAGCGGCGCGCCCGCCGGATCCGGCTGGTAGAAAATCATGCCCGAGGCCGCGCTGCCGACGGGCGTATGCACCATGCGCGCGAGGTGGACGATGACATTGGGCATCGCTAGCCCGGGTTTGGTGCAGGCGACGAGATCAACGCCACCTTCCCAGCTCATCCAGTTTTTCAGGGCAGTAGTATTCATCATGATGTAATTTGGTAACGCAGATTATCAAGGGCGAGGCCGCGAGGGAATACGCGGACCCGCGTAAGGGCGGCGGTTTCGTGGTATCGTGCTGATGGCCGATGGGACGAGGCGCGTCGGATTATTTTCGTTCGATGCGAGCGCGGTCGGCCTCGACGAATTTTCGCAACTGCTCCGCACTCGGTAGCGCGACGAGATAGCGCGAGACGAAGAGTTTTTGGCTGAGACCGGCGGTGGCGTATTCGACCTTGGTCTTGTCCTTGGCGCTACAGAGCAGAATGCCCACGGGCGGCTGGTCGCCGGGCGCCATCATGTTTTCGCGAAAATAATTCAGGTAGAAATTCATCTGCCCCGCATCGCCGTGGGTGAACGCGCGGATTTTCAAATCGACGAGCACGTGGCAGCGCAGCCGGCGGTGATAGAACACGAGGTCGATGCGATCATGCTCGTTGCCGACTGTGATCCGAAACTGGCGCGCCTCGAAACAAAAACCGGTGCCGAGTTCGAGGAGGAAACCCTGCACGTGGTTGAGGAGCGCGGTCTCAAGATCGTTTTCGGAATAGGCCGGCCGGTCGGCGAGCCCGGTAAATTCGAGCACATAGGGATCGCGAATGAGATCCTCGATGGTGGCGGGCGCGTCGCCGGCTTGTTTCCGCGCCCGGGCAACGACGGCGCGTTTGTTTTTGGAGAGCCCGGTGCGCTCGTAGAGGAGAGAGCCGATCTGGCGCTGGAGCTGACGTTTTGACCAGCCGCCGTGGAGACATTCGTTTTCGTAGAACGCGCGTTTCCAAGGATCGTCGAGGCGGAGTAACTCGATCAGTTGCGTCCAACTAAACCGGAGCACTTGGGCCGGGGTGAGCGGCGTCGGGAGCGCATCCTTGGATTTCCGCACCGCTGGTGCGGAACTTGGAAGAACTTCCAATTCGCCAACCACTGGTTGGCGAATTGGAGATTTCGTCACCACCGGTGACGGAACCTCTAAAAGAGCCGGGAACGAGCCTGCCGCCAATTTCCTCACCAACGGTGAGGAAATTGCCGTGTGCGGCAATTCGCCAACCGGTGGTTGGCGAATTGAGCCGGCGGACAAAAAGCCAGTCACTGACTGGCCAATCTGCGGATAGGTTTGGTAAAATTGGCGGAAGGTTCTGAGCATGCTGAGGCCCATGCCGCCGATGCGGCGTCGCGCAAGATCCTTGGCGAGTCGTTCCAGTAACTGCTCCCCATACTTCGCGCGGTCGGCACCGCCCTGCTCGAACTCGACGACGTAGGCGCCGACGAGCCAGTTGCGGAGGACGAGGCCTTGGTTGACCGCCGCAGCGGCGCGCGCGACCGACTGTGTGTGGGCCTGCGCGATTGCAGAAAGGAGCTGGCGGTAGTGCATGGCGAAATGAATTCAGCGGCGGGATGACTGAGGCGACGGCGAGACGTTTGGCGGCGTGATGAGCACGGGCAAGCTCGCGGCGGAGTGTGCGGCGTCACCGGCTGGAGGAAATAAGCAGGCCTTTGAAATGTTCAGGTCTTGTCTCGAGCCTTTTGGGGCCGTGAGAAGGAGACCGATTGCGCTGCACTCCTTGCCGCGGGCTCAGCGAGGCTCAGCGTAGAAGCGTGTCGCACAGCGCAATCAACCGCGCGCGCAGCGGCTCGCCGCGGGTGGCGAAGGTGCGCTGGTGTTGTTCATACTCGGCGCGGCCGGCGGGGGTTTCGATCGCGATCGGTTCGAAGCCGAGGCTTTGCAGGTCGTAAGGGCTCGCGCGCATGTCGACGGTGCGGATGTCGCGGGCGAGCTCGAAGCAGTCGGCGATTAGTTCGCTCGGCGTGAAGGGCGCGAGTTTGAAGGCCCACTTGTAGAGATCCATGTTGGCGTGCAGGCAGCCGCGTTGTTCGAGCTGCGCGGTGTCGGAGCGCGTGGGCTGGAGTTTGTTGAGCGGGCGTGCGGGCGCGGTGAAGAAGCGAAACGCGTCGAAGTGGGTGCACGTGATCGGCGCGGCCTCCACGACGCGCGCGAGGTCCTCGGGCGCGAAGCGGAGCGGATAGGCGTTGTGCCGCACTTCGTCGGGTGTCTGGCGGTAAACCATCGCCCACTCATGCAGGCCGAAGCACCCGAAGAACGCGGGCCGGGTCTGCATCGCGCCGAGCATCGTGCGGAGCCACGCAACGGTTTCCCGGCGGTGCGCCGGCAGGGTCGAGCAGTCGAGGGCGATGAGCACCGGGGTGGCATGGGCGTCCCGCCCATGTTGAGTCGGGCCCTCCGATCCCACGGGCGAGACGCCCGTGCCACATTCGACTTCGCGATATTCGGGCCAGCGTAAAAAATCACGCGCGCCCTCGCCGGCGAGGGCGACGTCCGGTCCCGGGTGCCAGCGGCGGAGCCACGCCGGGCGGAACGAGTAGTAACTGAAAAGAAAATCGTAGACCGGATGCTTTTCACCGAAGGCGGTGCGGGCCTGATGCGGATCGGTCCACGCGCGGACGCGGGTTTCGTGGGCCGCCGCGCGTTCGCGCCACACGGGCTCGGCTAGAATC
>JANOAF010000030.1:0-9499 GCA_031411015.1 Opitutaceae bacterium
GTCTTTGACCCGCCCTCGAATGCTCACCCCGCGAAAGGGCGGGTCGCAGACCCGCCCTACTCCCGAGCTTCGGGATAATCTCCAAAAAATAGCTCCGCGGAATAATCACGCGCTCATCAACGTAGAACCGATGCTCGCCGAGCCACGCCTCGCGCGTGAGATACGCCGCCGGCACGCGATCGAAGATGCGCCGGCGGAAAACCTCGGCGAGTTTAGCCCCCTCTGTCGCCGTAATTTTTTGCGCGAGCACGTCGGCCTCGCTGTCGAGCGGGAGGTCGAGCATGCGGAGGATCAGATAGAGCGCTTCGTCGTGCGCATCAGTCGCCACCTGCCCGAGGGCGACCCGCTCACGGGCATAGCATTTCACCGCGAAGGCCAACCAAGCCCCGGGCGTCGTGAGCCCGCGCGTATCGCCCAGACTGCCTGCACTTGGGGGCTTCAAGTCACAGCGTTCAGCAGAACATTGAACGGGATCAGCGCCCCGCGAAACAGCACCCCGAGGAGCTGGCGGAACGCCGGCAGGTTAATTAGCAGCAATAACGCAAAGCCGCCAAAGGAGGCGAAACGCGCGTAGGTTTCCTCACTCATGCCGAACCAATACATCAGAAATTTTGAGCCATCGAGCGGCGGGATGGGCAGCAGGTTGAACACCACCAGCGCGACATTCATCGTCAGGACCATGGCGAAAAAATCCTGGAGCGGCTCCGAGTGCACCCGATAGGCAATCGCCAGACCCCCGGTGCCGAGGAGGGCGAGCAGGAAATTGACGCCCGGCCCGGCAATGGTCACCAGCGCCTGATCGACCTGGCCGCGCCGGAAATTGGCCGGATTGGTCTGAATCGGTTTGGCCCAACCGATCATCGCGAGGCTGCCGAAAAATCCGAGCGCGCCGAGAATCGGCAGCAAGACCGTGCCGATCCAATCGACGTGGGCCATCGGGTAGAGCGTCACGCGGCCCTGCGACCGCGGCGTGTCGTCGCCGAGTTTGTCGGCCATGATCGCGTGACCCCACTCGTGCAGCGAGAGGCTCAGCACCAAGACGATGAAGCGCAGCGCGACCGTGCGCAGGTCGATCTGATCGAAATCCATTCCCTACTTCTTTGGCGTCTCGGCCATCTGCGCAACGAGCTTTTGTTTCTGCCCCTGTAATTTGGGCTCGTCCACCGTGGCCATCAGCGCCTTCGCATGATCGGGTTTACCGAGTTTCAGGCAGATATTGGCGGCATGCAGCCGCATCGTCTGGCGCTCGATGTCCGTCGGCGCCTTATCCTCCAGCGCCGCCCACGCCTTCAGGGCGCCGTCCCAATCGGGCTTCTCCAAATCGTAAAATGACTCGGCATGGCGATAGGCGAACTCGAATCGATCGGGCGCAAGTTCCGCGGCGCGGCGGAAGGCCTCGTGCATCGCGTTGTCGAGCGAGGTGCGGGTCCACTCGCCGGTTTTCAGAAAATCATCGCGCGCCTCCACCAAGAGCGTGCCGAGCTGGTAATGGTAGAGCGGCTCCTTGGGCTCGAGTTTGATCGCGGAAATAAAATACGGCGCGGCCTGCAACGGCTTGCCATCCTCGGCGAGGAGATTGCCGAGCTGGTTTTTGACCAGCGCCATGTCGGGATCGAGCTGGTTGGCCTTGAGCAGCATCGCGGCGGCCTCCTTCTTCATGGTGGTCTTGCTCAAAAAATAGCCGTAGGCGGCGTAGCCGGCCGCATAGGAGGGGTTGTTGCGCAGGAGCAGCTCGTAATCGTGGTTGAGCGTCTGCATCTGCTGACGCAGGGAACCCTCGTCGAGTTCTTCGCCCTGCTTCGCCGCCGTGGCGAGCACGTCGCGTTGGCGTTCGACGAGGCGCTTCAACGTGCGTTCGGCCATGCTCTCGCCCTCGGCGGCAGGGAGGGACGCCAAGCCGCCAGCCAGCAGTGTGAGCGCCAGTGTCAGGCCGGCGCGGGCGGCGTATCTTTTCCAAAGGTGAATCCGGGTCATCGGCGAAATCAGGTAAAGTTGAGAAAAACGAGAGCGACTGCGACACGCTCACTCCAGCAATGTGCCGGCGTAAACATTCATTCGTTGATCCCGCAGAAAGCCCACCAGCACCTGCCCGCTCGCCCGCGCAAACTCCACCGCCGCCGAGGTCGGAGCGGAGATCGCGGCGACACACGGGATGCCCGCGACGAGCGCCTTATGCATCAGCTCAAACGACACCCGCCCGCTCACGAGGAGAATCCGCTCCGCCAACGGCAACCGCTCCGCGAAAAAGGCGTGCCCGATCACCTTGTCGAGCGCGTTGTGCCGGCCGACATCCTCGCGCACCAGCTCCAGCTCGCCCGCCAGCGTGAAGAGCGCGCTCGCATGCAGCCCACCCGTCGCGGCAAAGCCCGCCTGCGCCGCCCGAAGCTTCACCGGTAACGCCCCGAACACCGCGCGCCGCGGCGACACCGATCGCGCGATGGGCGCGCACTGCGCGCGCACCGCGTCGATGCTCGCCTTGCTGCAAATGCCGCAACTCGACGAGGTGAACACGTGCCGCGTCAGCCGCGCGAGATCGACGGTAGCGCCGGGAGCGAGCAGCACATCGAGGATGTTTTCCGCGGTGGCCGGACTCTCCTGCGCCGCCGTGCAGCGCACCATGTCCAACACTTCGTCGCGGTGCCGCACGATGCCTTCCGTCACGAGAAAGCCCGCCGCGAGTTCGCGGTCGTGGCCCGGCGTGCGCATCACGACGGCCACGCTTTTACCCGCCACGCGGATCTCCAGCGGCTCCTCGACCGCCACGATGTCCTCGTGCGCCGACGATCGTTCGATGCCCGCCAAGCGGGTGACCGTCATCGCGCGCAAGGCTTGGTCGGCAAACATGTCGGCAGGAAAGCGATTGGAGCTGGCGCAGCCACGTTTTTCCATAACGTGTTCGCGTGAACACGTCCTCATCCGCGCCCGCCACCACCGCGATCCCCGGCCGCGGGGCCAGCACGAACCCGCCCAACCGTTTCGAGCGCCTCCACCTCGCCCCCGATCCCGACGCCCCCGATCTCCTGCCGGAGGAGCGGCCGAATCCGCGCACCGAGTTTTATTTCGACGCCAGCGAATCAATCCTCACGCGCAACGACAGCCCCGACATCCCCTTCACCTATGGGCTCAATCCCTACCGCGGCTGCGAGCACGGCTGCGCCTACTGCTTCGCGCGGCCGTATCACGAATACCTCGGCTTCTCGAGCGGCCTCGATTTCGAAACCAAAATCATGGTGAAGCTGCGCGCGCCCGAGCTGCTGCACCGCGCGCTGTCGTCGCCCCGCTGGCAACCCGAGGGCATCGCGATGAGCGGCGTGACCGACTGCTACCAGCCGTGCGAGCGGCATTTTCGGGTGACGCGCCGCTGCCTCGAAGTGTGCGCTGAGCTGCGCCAGCCGATCTCGATCATCACGAAGAACGCGCTCGTCACGCGCGACCGCGACGTGCTCGCCGATCTCGCGCGCGACAACTGCGCGGCGGTCTACGTTTCCATCACCACGCTCGACCCTGATCTCGCGGGAAAACTCGAGCCGCGCGCTTCGCGTCCCCGGGCGCGCCTCCGCGCCATCCGCGAACTTACCGCCGCCGGCATCCCCGTCGGCGTCATGACCGCGCCGCTGATCCCCGGCCTCAACGATCACGAGATGCCCGCCATTCTCGCCGCCGCGGCCGAGGCGGGAGCGAGCCGCGCCGGCTACGTCGTGCTCCGGCTGCCGCACGCGGTGAAAGAAATTTTCCAGAGGTGGCTCGATGAACACGCTCCGACCAAAAAGAACCGCATTCTCTCCCGCGTGCGCGAGATCCGCGGCGGCAAGCTCAACGTCTCCGAGTGGGGCGCGCGCATTAAGGGCGAGGGCATCTTCGCCGAACAGATCGCCGCGCTGTTCAAGGCCGCCGCGCGCCGCGCCGGTCTCAACGACGAGCGCCGGCCGCTCTCGACCGCCCACTTCCGCCGGCCCGGCGGCGAGCAGTTGACGTTGCTGTGAGCCGTCGCTGCCTTGGGCCGCACCGTTCGGCCCATGTGCAACCGTTTCGTCCTCCTGAAGGAGCACTACCACGCGATCCTCGCCGCGCTCGGGGTGGCCGCGCGCCCCGACTTCGCTTCGCGCTATAACATCGCGCCGACCACCGCCGTTCCGGTCGTGCGCACCACGCCCCGGCGCGAGACCGCGGCGCTGCGCTGGGGTCTGGTCCCGGCGTGGGCCAAGGCCGACCACGATCTTAACCTGTTCAACGCGCGCGTTGAGACCATCGCCGAAAAGCCTTCGTTTCGCGAAGCCCTGAAGAAGCGCCGCTGTGTCATTCCCGCCTCCGGTTTCTACGAGTGGAAAACCTCGGGGCGCAACAAGCAGCCCATGTTCGTCCGCCGGCGCGACGAGCAGCCCTTTTGTTTCGCCGGTCTCTGGGAGTCGTGGCCCGCGCCCGCCGGCGCCCCGCTCGAATCGTGCACGCTGGTGACCACGGAACCAAACGAACTCATGCGCCCGATCCACACCCGGATGCCGTTCATGCTCACGCCCGCGCAAGGGAGTGCCTGGCTCGATGCGACGATCACCGATGCGCCGACTGCCATCGCTCTCCTCACCCCGCTACGATCCGACGAGATGACCGCGACCGCCGTGGGTGACTACGTGAGCAATGTCCGCCACGAGGGCCCGGAGTGTCTCGCGCCAGCCGGCGAGTCGCCGCAATTTTCCCTCGGGCTTTAGCGGGGGCGCAGATCAAGTTTTGAGCGACCGCCCGTTTGAGGACATGGGCGAGACGCCATGCCCGGTGG
Organism: Opitutaceae bacterium; assembly: GCA_031411015.1. Lineage (GTDB taxonomy): Bacteria > Verrucomicrobiota > Verrucomicrobiia > Opitutales > Opitutaceae > ER46. Next base: position 4,775 of record JANOAF010000030.1, read on the forward strand.
CACCCGCGTCGCGCCCGTGAGTTTGTGCGGAGGCTCAAAGCCTGATTTGCGCCCGCTCTCGCGAACCGGGTGCGTTGCGGGTTGTCAGCGGCGGACGCGCCTGAAATGAATTTCTTCGCCCACCTTCCCGCGTGAACCTACTCGACCGTTACATCTTCAAGAGCGTGCTCGGCACGTGCCTCGCGGCGGTGGCGTTGTTCACGTTTGTGCTGACGTTCGGCAACGTCGTGCGCGACCTCATGAGCTACGTCCTCGCCGGACAATTGCCCGCGCTCACGGTGGTCCACCTCGTCTGGCTCTGGGTGCCTGCGATGGCGATCTACGCGGTGCCGATGGGCCTGCTCACGGGCGTGCTCCTTACCCTCGGCCGCTTGTCGGCGGACAGCGAAATCACCGCGATGCGCACCGGCGGCATCAGCCTCGCCCGCGTCGCCCGGCCCGTGCTCATCGTCGGCGCGCTCGGCGCCGCCACGGCGCTCTACATCAACTTCGAATCGATGCCGCACGCGCGCGTGAGCTACGAGCGGGAGTTTGCCGAGGCACTGCGCACGAATCCGCTGAGTTTCATCGTGCCAAAGACGTTCATCCGCTCCTTCAAGGGCAACGTCATCTACGTCGGGGAAAAAAATGGCGCGAGCCTGCGTGATATTTGGATCTGGGAACTCGACAGCCAGCAGCGTGTGCGCCGGCTCATCCGCGCGGAATCCGGCCGCATCGACTACGACGAGGCGACCAACAGCCTCGTGCCCACGCTGGTCAACGCCAAGGCCGAGGAGCGCAGCGCCGAAAACCCGGAAGATTTCAGCAAGTCGCCCAAGGCTCCGTCCGTCGACAAGATCGAGGAAGTGCGCCTCTCGCTCGACCGCTACTTCGGGAAAAGCGCCGAGAAAATGAAGGACGATTGGCTCACCTACGACGGCCTCAAGGCCAAGCGCGCCCGGCTGGCCGCCGAAGCCGTGCCGCCGGAAAAGACGAAGGAACACGCCCGCGCCCAGATCAAACTCGCGCTGATTTTTCACGAGAAGTGGAATCTCGCGCTGGCGGTTTTTTCGTTCGCCCTCATCGGCGTGCCGCTCGGAATTAAGGTCTCACGGCGGGAGACGTCCGCGAACCTCGGCGTCGCGCTCGCGCTCGTGATCGGATTCTACCTGCTGACCGCCGCCGTGAAATCCCTCGACCGCCACCCGGAGTATCACCCCGAGATTTTGCTGTGGGTGCCCAACGCCCTCTTCCTCGGCCTGGGGGTATGGCTGTTTTCGCGGATCGATCGGCAGTAGGCCGGGCAACGCTCGGGAGTGATCGCACAATGCGAATTTAGAAGAATCCGGTTCGTGTAGGTCAGCTCGCTTGCGAGCGCGGATTGGGCGCGCGCAAGCCGCGCTGGCCTACAAAATCATTCCCTTCGCGCGCACAGCACGCCGCGTGGCGCCTACGGCTGCTCCATCTCCGCCAGCTTCGTCGCCGCGTTTTCCCACTCCTTCGTCGCGAGGGTGATCTGATCGACGATCGTGCTGAGCTCGCGGTTGAGGTGGTGGAATTTTCCCTTGTCGGCGTAGGACGCGGGATCCTCGAGGTCGGCGGTGATTTCAGCCTGCTTGGCTTCGAGCTCCACGACTTTCTTTTCCAGCTGACCGACGTGCTCGCGGAATTTCCGAATCTCGTTCGCGCTGGGTTTTTTCGCCGCGGCTGCGTCGGTCGTTTTCGTCGCCGGCGTCGCGACGGCTTTTTGCTGGACTGGCCGTGCGTCCGTGAAGCCCGCCGTCAGCGCGGCGCGCGCATCGCCGGCCTTCGATTTATCGAGGTAGTAATCGTAGTCGCCCGCGTAGGCCGTGAGGCGTCCGCTGTGGACGTGGAGCACGTTGAGCGCGAGGGCCTTGATGAAATGCACATCATGGCTGATGAAGATGAACGTGCCCTCGTAATTTTTCAGCGCCGTGATCAGCGCATCGATCGAGGCGATGTCGAGGTGGGTCGTCGGCTCGTCCATCAGGAGGAGGTTCGGCGGATTCACGAGCAGGCGCGCGAGCGCGAGGCGTGACTTCTCGCCGCCGGAGAGCACGCCGATGGGTTTGTGCACGTCGTCCTTGCGGAAGAGAAACGCCCCGAGAATCGCGCGCGCCTGCTGCTCGCTGAGCTGATTCTCATTCGTGCGCAGCTCCATCACGTTTTCGAACACCGTCACGTTCGCATTCAGGTTATCGAGCCGGTTCTGCGCGAAGTAGCCGGGGATGACGTTGCTGCCGAGTTCGCGCGTGCCGCCCTGCGTCGGAATCACGTCGGCAAGAATCTTGAGGAGCGTGGATTTACCCGCGCCGTTCGGCCCCACGAGCACTATCTTCTGCCCGCGCTCGGCCGTGAAGTTGAGATCCCGATAGACGACGTGATCGCCGTAGGCCTGCTTCACGTGCTCCAGCTCGATCACCTTCAGACCGGAACGCGGCGGTTGGGGAAACTTGAAATGGATGCGCTTCAACTCCTCGGTGGGCTCTTCGACGGCGACGTCCTGCAACCGCTCGATCTGCTTCTCCTTCGATTTCGCGCGCGAGGCCATCGAGGCCTTGGCGCCGAAGCGATCAACGAATTTTTGGAGGTGCGCGATCTCGCGCTGCTGATTTTTGTAGGCGGCGGCCTGCTGGCCCTTGCGCGCCTCTTTTTCCTGCAGGAAATTGTCGTAGTTGCCGTGGTAGTAGTGGAGACGGCAGCCGCGCAGCTCCAGCATCCCGGTGCAGAGCGCATTCAGAAACGCGCGATCATGGGAGATGACGACGAGGCCGCCGGGATAGCGGGTGAGGTAATCCTGAAACCACAGCAACGCCTCGAGATCGAGATGGTTGGTCGGCTCATCGAGCAGCAGCAGCGCGGGCTCGGCGACGAGCAGCCGCGCCAGATGCGCGCGCATCACCCAGCCGCCGGAAAACGTCTTCGCGATCTTGTCGGCGTCGCCTTCCTTGAAGCCGAGGCCGGCGAGGATTTTTTTCGCCCGCGGCTCCAGCGTGTAGTCGATGTCGTAGTCGTCGTCGGTCGGCTCGAGTTTTTTGCCGCTCGTCGCGATGTGAAGAATCGTTTCGTCGCCCGCCGGTGCGCTCTCCTGCGGCAGAAACCCGAAGTCCGCGCCCCGCTCCCACTCGATCGTGCCGGAGTCGGGCTTTTCCTCTCCCAAGATGAGATTGAAGAGCGTGGATTTACCCGCGCCATTCGGCCCGACGAGCCCGAGCCGATCGGTGCGCGCAATGAAGAGCGACACCTCGGCGAAGAGTTCGCGGGTGCCATAGGACTTGGAAATGTCGGCGATGGTGAGCATCGGAACCGGACAACAGACCGGTTCGCAGCCACGGCGTCAATCGCCGCGTTCGGAGGGTAGTGGCTTCGCTACCGCGCGACCGTCAGCGCCACGCAACCCGCCACCGCCAGCACGCCACCGAGGATCGCGCGGCGCGGCGGGCGGTCGCCCTCCAGCCAGAACGCGATCGGAATCGAGAGCAGCGGGGCGGTCGCCGCGATGGGGAGCACGATACCGCCGGGCGTCGTCGCCAGCGCCCACTGGTAGCAACCGACCCCGAGCACCGGGCCGGCGAGGCCGTTGGCGAGCATCCAGAGATTGCTCGCCCGCTGCTCACCGGGTGCGAGCGCAGGCGGGGCCGCAGGCAGCCGACCGATCACGCGCAACACGGCAAACCAGATGACCACAAAGATCAGACCGGCGAGAATACGCTGGTAGGCGGCCGTCAGGCCAAATGTGGCGTTGTGCGCCGCCTCGCCCGCGGCCTCTGCGACAGTGACGCCCTTCCGACTCACGAGCGCGCCGAAGCCCTGCCCACACGCCGCGATGAAACCAAAGAGAAATCCAATTGGTCGCACCGCCACGCGCGCCGGATTTGCCCGTCCCGGCATGATCGCGATCGCCACGCCGACGAGAATAAGGGCGCCCCACGCGATTTGTGCGGCGGTGAGCGGGGTGCCGAGCCAGAGCCATTCGCCGAGCGCCGCGAGCGGCGCGGCGAGACATTGCGTCATCAGCACCGTCAGCCGCGAGCCGAGCAACGGCAGCGCCGCATACACGCCCAGATCGCCCAGGCCCATGCCAATGATGCCGCTGGCGACGAACCACGGCACACTCGCGCTCGTGAATCCGCCCCCGAGCGTATGGGCGAATGCGCCGAGCAGCACCGCCGCGATGAGCAGCCGGCCGGTATTTGCCTTCACCGGCCCGAGTGCGCGCACGCTGTGGCTCGCGCACGTGGCGTTGAGGGCAAAAAACAAAGCGGCGAGAAACGACGGGAGCATCGGGAGCACCCAGCAGTAGGCCGCCGGCACGCCGCCGCGACGGTTTTTTGGTGGCGTTGCGTTTCAGCGGCGCTCTATTTCACCCGCTACACATGAAAGCGAAACGACAGACCAAACGCCCCGAAGACATCAACGCCGCCCTCGCCGCCAAGAAAGGCCCGGTCTCGCAGTTTCTCGCGAAAAGCTATCATCACTTCAACGCCGCCGCGCTCCTCGACTCCGCGAAAGGTTACGAGACCCACCTCGCCGCGGGCGGCAAGATGCTCGTCACGCTCGCCGGCGCGATGTCCACCGCCGAGCTCGGCATCTCCCTCGCCGAGATGATCCGCAAGGACAAGGTCCACGCCATCGTCTGCACCGGCGCGAATCTCGAGGAGGATATTTTCAACCTCGTCGCGCACGACTACTACGAGCGCGTGCCGCACTACCGCCACCTCACCG
>JANOAF010000031.1:0-12616 GCA_031411015.1 Opitutaceae bacterium
TGGAGTGTTCGTCGGAGGGCGGGTTACAGACCCCGCCCTACTGCGGAAAGCTGCATTCTATTCTTTTGGTATTGAGCGCGGGCGGAAGCACCGCGCACCTTTTCTCATGACATCATTTCCGCAGCGGCTCGCCGGGAAACACGCGCTCGTCACCGGTGGCGGCTCAGGCATCGGCCGGGCCATCGCAGTGCGGCTCGCGGCGGAGGGGGCGCACGTAACCGTGCTGGAGCGTGCAGTGGCGGAAGGTGAGGGCACCGTTGCGGAAATTCACGCGGCCCGTTCGACAGGCTCAGGGCAGGCGGGCGGCGCGGCGCGAGTGGTCGCAGCCGACGTGTCCGACACCGAGGCCATGCGCGCGGCGTTCGCGGGGCTGGAAAAACTGGACGTCCTCGTGAACAACGCGGGCATCGCGCACGTGGGCAACGTCGTGACCACGCAGCCCGCCGACATGGACCGAATCTACGCGGTGAACGTGAAGGGCGTTTACCACGGACTGCACTTCGGCGTGCCGCGGCTGCTGGCGTCGGGCGGCGGCACGATTGTGAATCTGGCGTCGCTGGCGTCGCGGGTCGGGCTCGCGGATCGGTTTGCCTACGGGATGAGCAAGGGCGCGGTGTTCACGATGACGCTTTCGGTCGCGCGCGACTTCGTGGATAAAAAAATCCGCTGCAACTGCGTGTGCCCCGCGCGCGTGCACACGCCGTTTGTCGACGGATTCATCGCGAAGAATTATCCGGGGAAGGAAAAGGAAATGTTTGCGAAGCTCTCGGCCGCGCAACCGATCGGCCGCATGGGCGAACCGCACGAGATCGCGGCGCTGGTGGCGTTTCTCTGCTCGGACGAAGCGTCGTTTATCACGGGCTCGGCCTACGATATCGACGGTGGCGCGACGCTGCTGCGCTGAGGCACACGGCAGCGCGGGGCTTCCGCCGGCGATCGTTCGAGCCATTTATTGGCCGCAAAAAGCACAGAGTGCCGTAGCTGGCCGGCGCAAATCTTCCGTGCGCCTATAGGCGCCTTGCGAGTTTCAATCGCCATCCGATTCTTGCGCCTTTTTGCGGCAATCGATTTGGAGAATTGAGGCGCGATATTGTCGCCCAAGCCGCGGGCTGAAGCACCTCGCTACCGGGTTAACGTTGCTGAAGAAACGCGCGCGAAGGCGCGTGGTTGGGATCGATCGCGAGGGCGCGTTGGGCGGCGGATTGCGCGGCGGCGCGGTCGCCTTTTTGCCAGAGGATCGTGGCGCGGGCGTAGGGATAGTCGGCGACGTTCGGTGCGATTTGCTCGGCCTGGGTCAGCGCGGCGATGGCGTCGGCGGCGCGGTTAGTCTGCGAGAGGAGGAGGCCGAGGTTATACCACGCGCGGTCGTGGCGCGGGTTGCGGCGGAGGGTTTCGCGCAGGGCGAATTCGGCGTCGGGGAGCTTACGCGCGCCGGCGAAGGCGAGGGCGGCGTTGAAGGCGGAGGTGGCGTCGGTGGGATTGAGCTGGGCGGCGCGCCAGAGCGACGCCGCGGCCTCGGCGGGTTTGCCGTTTTCATTGAGCACGATGCCGAGCGTGTCGTAAATGCCGGGCGAGTTCGCGTCCCACTCGGCCGCCTTGCGCAGGTGCGCCTCGGCCGCGGCCGCCTGCCCGCGGTTGAAAAGATCCTGGCCGAGGCGCATCCGACCCGAGGGCTGGTCGGCGGCGACGGCGAGGTAGGCGTCGAGTTCGGTGCGGCTCGCGGAGCCGGCGGGCAGCTCGGTCGAGAGCGCCCACGCGGCGTCGAGCCGGACGAGGCGCGCCGGATCGGCGAGCAGCGGACGGAGGGCGGCGGCCTCGTGCGGCGCGGACGCGAGCACCTGCGCGGCGGCGGAGCGGACGAGTGGCTCGGGATCGCGGACGGCGGTGCGCGCGGCCTCAAGCACGCGCGGGTGCGTGGTCACATAGTTGCGTGTGAGGAGATGCAGCGTCGCGCGCCACGCGGGCACCTCTTCGGTCGCGATCAGCGCGAGGAGTTTTTCGGCGGCGTCGGGGGCCGAGGCCTGCGCGGCGGCGACCACGCGCGTGCGTGCCCGCTGGCGCGAATCCATCTTCGCGCCAAACCAACGGTCGGTCGCGGCGATGGCCCAGTCGGTCGTCTGGTCGGCGTGGCAGCGATTGCAGGCGTTGGGAATGCCGAGCTCCTTCGTGAGCAGCGGATCGGGCTTGAGGAAACCGTGGTCATGGCGCGGGTCGCGCTGCATGTAGGTCGTCGTCGGCATGTGACACGAAATGCAAAGGCTGCCCTTGCTGCCCGCGGCATGGTGCGAGTGTGCGAGCGGATCGATCGAGACAGCGTTAGCGCGTGGGGCGGGGCCGTGGCACTGGAGGCAGAGCGCGTTGTTGTCGACGGGAAGGATGGTTTTCCCCGTGTGCGGGTTGTGACAGTCGAGGCAGGTGACACCGGCCTTGCCGCCCATGCGGCTCGTGAGGAGCGAGGTGTAGTTGAAGTCTTCGTCGCGCATCTGGCCGTCAGGATAAAATACCGAGGCCTCGGTGGGCAGCGTGAGCCGGTAGTGATCGGAGTAGGGCGCGCCCGGGACGAGGCCGCCGGTGAGGAGTTCGTTGCGCGCATGGCAGGGCGCGCAGGTTTCTTGGGCGCGTTTGCGCTCGGGTGAGGCGAAGGGAGCGGTGGTCGCGAAGGCGGCGGCGAGTGGCACGGCGGATTTTTGCGTCTTCGCCTTGGCGTGATCGGGCGAAAGATCACCGTGGCATTGCGTGCAGCCGACGCCATGCTCGCGCCACGTGGTGGCGTAGGTGTCGGTCGTGGCGTCGTAGTTTTTTTTGTAGTCGGTCATGTGGCAGTGCGCGCACATGGAGTTCCAATTCATGCCGCGCCCACGCCAGTGGCCCCATTCGCCGGGGAGGCGCTTCTCGTCGCCGAAGACATTGAACCATTCCTTCTTCACCGGATCGAACGTGAGTTCGGCGGCCTGCCAGCGACCGCCCCCGATGGGGACCACGTATTGGCGGAGCGGCGTGTGGCCGAGCACGAACTCGGCGGTGAAACTGAAGGTGTCGGCGGGTTGCTCGCCGAACTTCTCCACGAAAGCGGGGCGTCCGTCCTTCCAATCGAATTGGTAAGCGATGCCATTGACGGTGGGCTTGAGCGTGGGCGTGATCGCGTCGGCGTCCGCCTGTGGATCGACGGTGCGATGGGCGAGGGCGTGGTGGGACCCGGACCACGATTTGAAAATTTCCTCGTGGCACGCGCGGCAATCAGTCGACTTCAGCGCGACGGTCGGAGCCGGGGAAGCCGCAGCGGTTACCGCCGTGTCCTTTTTCCCGCAGCCGATCACGCTCAGCGCGAAGAGCGCCATCAGGGACAATGCGAGGACGATAGCGTGAGAACGCGTGTTAGGCTTCATGCGTGACCGAACTGAAAAATCGTGGTGCTACGGAGCGTCGCGCCGGGCGGGAGAATCACGGAAGGAAAATCAGGCTGATTGGGCGAATCCGGGAAATGCTGCGTCTCGAGGCAGAAGCCATCGCGGCGTTGGTAGACGTGGCCGTCTTTACCGGCGAACGAACCGTCGAGAAAATTTCCAGTGTAGAACTGCACGCCGGGTTCCGTGGTGTGGACTTCCAGCCAGCGGCCGGACGTGGGGTCCTCGACGGTAGCGGCGTGAGCGAGACCGGGGCCGCGCCGGTTGATGACAAAGTTGTGATCGTAGCCGCCGGCGAGGCGGAGCTGCTCGTGGGCCGAACCGATGCGTTTCCCGATGGTGTGCGGCGTCGTGAAATCAAGCGGCGTGCCTTCGACGGGCGCGAGGTGGCCGAGCGGAATCAATCCGGCGTTCACCGGCGTGTAGGAGCGCGCATGAAGCGTGACGAGGTGGTCGAGCGCCGAGCCGGAGCCGGCACCGGCCAGATTGAAGTAAGAGTGGTTCGTGAGGTTGACCGGCGTCGCGCGATCGGTGCTGGCGGTGTATTCGATGCGCAGGGCGTCGTCGGCTGTCACCGTGTAGGTGACGGTCACGTCGAGGTTCCCCGGGAAACCCTCCTCGCCGTCGGCGGAGCGATACTCGAAGCGCAGAGCCGGACCGGAAGGCAACGCGAGCGGTGTCGTGGCCCAAATCACTTTGTCGAAACCGTGGAGTCCGCCATGCAGGGAGCAGGGCTGGCCGCCCGGAGTGTTGTTGCACGCGAGCGAATGCACGCGGCCATCGAGCGTGAATTTGCCGCCGGCGATGCGGTTACCGACGCGGCCGACGATGCAGCCGAAATACGGCGAACGGGCGACATACTCGGCGAGCGAATCAAAACCGAGCACGACATCGGCGAGTCGTCCCTGCCGATCCGGCGCGTAAAGGCGCACGATCGTCCCGCCGTAGTCGGTGATTTCGGCGCGAAAGCCGCGGGCATTTTGCAGCGTGAAGAGCTGCGCGGTGCGACCATCGGGGAGTTTGCCGAATGGGTGTGACATTGAGGGACGGCAAGCTGAGGCAAAGGTGAGGCGGTTGACAATGACGACGTGGCGCGGCGCGCTAGCGAACATGCGACTCGACTTTACCACGCTGAAACCCCGCGACGCCTACGGCTGGATGATCTCGACGATCCTCCCGCGCCCGATTGCGTGGGTCTCGACGATTTCGGCCGACGGGAAGACGAACCTCGCGCCGTTCTCCTTTTTCCAAGGCGTGACGGCCAATCCGCCGACGCTGATGTTCGTGCCCGTGAACACGCGCGACGGCACGAAAAAGGACACCGTGCGCAACATCGAGGCGGTGCCGGAATTCGTGGTGAACCTCGTGCCCTTCGCGCTCGCGGAGCAGATGAACGCGAGCGCGGCGATGCTGCCGTATGGCGAGAGCGAGTTTGAGAAATTCGGCATCGCTTCGGCGCCGAGCGAACGGGTGCGCCCGCCACGCGTGGCCGCTGCGCCCGTGGCGTTTGAGTGCACGCTGGACCGGATCATCCTGATTGGCGAAGGGCCGCTCGCGGCGAATGTTGTCTTCGGCCGCATCCTCTTGGCGCACGTGGATGATGCGGTGATTGGAACGGAAGGGCTGCCCGACGCGGCGAGACTGGATTTGATCGGGCGGTTGGGGGGCGATGGCTACGCGCGGACGACCGAGCGGTTTGAGATGGAGCGGCCGTAGTAAAGTAGGGCGGGTCTGTGACCCGCCCTACCTGCGCACCGCCACCCAGAAACGGCACTCGTCGGAAAAATCGCGGACGGCCCGTGACTCCTTGGCGATTTCGTTGCGCATCGCATCGAACGTGTGCTGCCAGCCGGTGGCGGCGAGGTCATCGAGGATTTCACGACGGTCGGGGAGATGCATGAAGGTGCGGCCGGCTTCGTCCTCGAAATAGCGGTCGCCGAATTCGACGAGGCGCGGGTCTTGGTCGCCGCGGGTCCAGCGCAGTGTTTCCAGTCGCCAGAGGGCCCGTTCGGCGGGTGAGGAATCGCGGTCGTGCGTCGTGAAAAGCAGCGGCGCGCCGGGCGCGCACACGCGGTGTAATTCCCGCAGCGCGGCGCGGCGGTTTTCGCGGCCGGGGATTTGCATCAGGCCGTTGAAGAGGAACAGCGCACCGGCGAAGGGGGTGGGCGTCGCACGTTTCTCCAGCCCGCGTTTGGCGCTTTCCGGCGGGGCCTGAAGCACGGCGCTACCCAGGGCCGTCGCATCCGCATGAACAAAGCGAATCGCCTCCGCACCGCGCTCAGCGGCGAGGCTGATGGCCTGGTCGACGAGCTCCTGCGCGAAATCGAAGGCGGTCAGATCGTGGTAACCGAGCGACCAGAGACCGAGCGTGCCGCGCCCGGCGCCGCAGCCGGCTTCGAGGAGCGCGGCGTTGCGGTCAGGAAAGAACCGTTCGATGAGCACGCGCTCCGAAGCCCACAAGCCGAGATCGTGGGCGGCGCGCGTGTAGTGGACGACCGAAAGCAGGTCGTTGAAATCGGCGCGGACGGTTTCGGCGGAGATTTTTTTCACCACGAAGACACGAAGAACCCAAAGAAACTGGCTCCGCAAACTTTGTGATCTTTGTGCCTTGGCGGTGAACCTATTTCTTTCTTTTCCAAGCGGCGATGAACATGCCGTTGGCGTTGAGCTCGTGCGGCCACAGGGTGAGGGCGGAGAGCTTAGAGTTGAGAGCCGAGAGCGGAAGCGGTTCGAGTTCAGGATGCGCGGCGCTGAACGCCTCCGCGACCGCGGTGGTCTCGCGACGCGTGAGCGTGCAAACCGAGTAGATGAGACGACCGCCGGGCTTGAGCGAGCCGGCGACATTGTTGAGCAAGACGAGTTGGGTCGCGGCGAGTTCGCCGACGTCGTCCGTGGTGGTGGTCCAGCGCGCGTGCGGATTGCGCTGCCACGTGCCGACGCCGCTGCATGGAGCGTCGAGGAGGATGCCGTCGTATTTCGCCTTGGAGGGAAGGCGCGAGCCGCCGTCCCAAAAGTCAGTGCGGTAGTTGAAGAGTTTCGCGCGGCCGGCGCGGCGCTTCAGTGTCTCGATGCGCTTCTCGTGGCGGTCGGTGGCCCAGACCGTGCCCTTGTTCGCCATGAGATCGCAGAGGTGGAGCGTCTTGCCGCCCTCGCCGGCGCAGGCGTCCCACCACGTTTCGCCCGGCACCGGCGCGCACGCGACCCCGACCAGTTGGGAGGCAAGATCCTGAATCTCGAATTCTCCGGTGCGGAACTGCTCCGTCTTGAACAAGTCCTGGGTGCCCGTGAAACGCAGCGCATCGGGCGCGCGGTCGCTCGGCTGGGCGGCGAAGAGCGATTTCGCGAGCGCGCTGCGCTTCCCGGGCCGGGCGCGCAGCCAGAGTGCGGGATCGCGTTGGAGTTGGCGGAGGTAGTCGGACTTCGCATCGGCCGTGAGATCGAGTTCCGCCCAGAGCCACGCCGGCACGGCGCGGACGGCGAGGGCCTCGGCCTTGATGGTCTTCGGATCGGCCATGAAACGCTCGTGCATCGCCATGGCGTGTTCGACGCGTTTTTGCGGAGCGTCCTTCGGATCGAGCCAGGAGAACCAGCGATAATAGACGAAGACGGCGTGACTGATCGCGCGTTTGGCCGGGGGCTGCAGATAGCGATGCCCCTCGAAGTAGAAACGCAGCGCGGTGTCGGCGCGTTGGTCGGAGGAAATCGCGGCGAGCACCTGCGCGGCGTGGTTGAGCGTGGCTTGATCGGGCATGTGTCACCACGAAACACACGAAAGTCACGAAAAGGGGAAGCTGCGAATCAGGGGCGAAGCCGAACGCGCATTTCAGAGGGCTCGAAAAAAGCCTGTCGTTCTGCGCGGACCGAAGTTACCGAGCGAAGCGACAGGCTTGGGTCATCCACTTGGATCAACGCAGCGTCCTCAGAGGTGCGACTGTCCTGCTGGATTCGCTCCGCTCAGGATGACAATCAAAAGGGCCTTTCCGCTCCCGCTCAGGTCCGCTTCGACCAGCGGCGGTCCTGCTTCAGTTCGAGGCGTTTCGTCTCGATTTGCACGCCGGCGACGGCGGGGTGGGCGCGGAGGGATTGGAAGGCGGCGGCGTTGAGTTTCCAGGAAAGCGCGTTGCTGGCCTCGGCGATGGAGGTGACGCGATTTTCGAAGACGAACCCGATTTCAACCCGGGTATCGCCGGACTCGCGGTTGAGCGTTTCGCGGAGCAGGCGGAGGAAGGCAGGCGTGTCGCGCTGGGCGGGGTGGAGGAGCCAGAGGACTTTGCGCGCGAGTCCGGCGATCTGAGGATCGAGCGGGTAGCATTCCTTGACGTTGAGGCGCGGGCCTTCGGTGCCGACGATGACGTTGCCCTGGACGAGCACGACGGCGTTTTCGGCGAGCGCGGTGCCGTGGGCCTCGTAGGCATCGGCGAAAAGATTGAGCCCGACCGTCGCCTTTTTGGTGGCGAGCGTGAAGGCGACCCACGGGCGGTTGTCCTTTTTCGAAAGCTTCTTCACGAGGTTGCTGGCGATGCCGCAGAGGCGGAACTCGGCGCGGTCGCCGAGCTGGAGGAGTTCCTCGACGGCGCAGGTGTCGATGGCGTCGGCGAGGCCGACGTAACTGTTCATCGGATGCCCGGTGACGTAGAAGCCGAGGAGTTCCTTTTCGTAGGCGAGGCGCTCGGGCGCGGAGAAATCGGACGCGCCCGGGTTTTCGATTCGCGATTTTTGGTTTTCGATTGAAGGCGGCGGTGGAGGCGTATCGGCGAAAATATCGAGGAAGCTGTGCTGACCGGCGGCCTTGTCGCGCGCGGCGGCGGCGGCGCCGGCGATGGCGGCATCGATGCCGTCGAAAAGCGGCTTGCGCGGTGCATTGCTGAAATCGAAAGCGCCGGTCTTCACCAGATGTTCGAGCACGCGCTTGTTGATGGCGCGGCCATCGACGCGCTGGGCGAAATCGGCGAAATCGACGAACGGGCCGTTCTTCTCGCGCTCCTCGATTATTTTTTGCGCGGCGAGTTCGCCGACGCCCTTGACGCCGGCGAGGCCGAAACGAATCGCAGCGCCGCCGCGATTCGTAGCTGAGAGCTGAGAGTCGAGAGGTGAGGGCTCGGAGGAGGACGGCTTTGCTTTGCTCTCAGCGCTCAGCGCTTCGCTCTCAGCTTTCCGGAAGACGGGCGTGAACATCTCGCGCGATTCGTTCACGTCGGGGCCGAGGACCTTGAGGCCCATCGACTCGCACTCGGCGACGAAGTGGGAAACTTTTTCGGAGTTGCCGAGTTCCGAGCTGAGCATGGCGGCCATGAACTGCACTGGGTAGTTGGCCTTTAGAAAACCAGTCTGATAGCTGAGAATCGCGTAGGCGGCGGAGTGGGATTTGTTGAAACCGTAGCCGGCGAATTTGTTGAGGATGTCGAAGATGGAGTCGGCCACCTTGGCCTCGATATTGTTCACGCGCTTCGCGCCCTCGACGAATTTCGTGCGCTCGGCGGCCATTGCCTTTTCGTCCTTCTTACCCATGGCGCGCCGGAGCATGTCGGCGCCGCCGAGCGAATAACCGGCGATGACTTTCGCCGCTTCCATGACCTGCTCTTGATAGACCATGATGCCGTAGGTCTCGCGGCAGACTTCCTCGAGGAGCTTGTGCGGGAACTTGACGGTGCTCGGATCTTTTTTGCCGCGGACGTAGTCGGGAATCCACTCCATCGGGCCGGGGCGGTAAAGTGCGATGAGCGCGACGATCTCGTCGATCGAGGAGAGGCCAATCTGGCGGCAGAGGTTTTGCATGCCGCCGGACTCCAGCTGAAACACCCCGGTGGTGCGGCCGGAGTTCAGGAGGGCAAAAGTCTTCGCGTCTTCGAGCGGGATGGTCTCGATGTCGAACTTCGGATCGGCGGTGCGCCGGACGTTGTCGACGGCGTCGGCGATGACCGTGAGCGTCTTCAACCCGAGGACGTCCATCTTCAGCAGGCCGAGCTTGCCGACGGCGTTCATGTCGAACTGCACGGTGACATCGCCCTCCTGCAACGTGAGCGGGACGAATTCCTCCAGCGGCTGATCCGTGATGATGATGCCGGCGGCGTGCTTGCCGGTGTTGCGCACCATGCCCTCGAGGACGAGCGCCTGATCGAAGATTTTTTTTGCGATCGGGTTTTTTGAAACCTCGTCGCGCAGCTCGGTGGATTTTTCGCGGGCGGACTCGAGCGTGATGTTCAGCTCGTCCGGAATCATCTTCGCGAGACGGTCGGCGTCGCCATAAGCGAGATTGTGAACCCGCGACACGTCGCGGATGACCATCTTCGCGCCGAGTGTGCCGTAGGTGATGATGTTGGCGACGCACGCGTTGCCGTATTTCTGGCGAACGTAGTCGATGACCTCGCTGCGGCGGCGCATGCAGAAATCGATGTCGAAGTCGGGCGGCGAAACGCGCTCGGGATTGAGGAAACGCTCGAACAGGAGCTTGAAGCGCAATGGGTCGAGATTCGTGATGCCGAGCAGGTAGGCGACGATGCAGCCGGCGCCCGAGCCGCGGCCGGGGCCGACGGGAACGCCGTGCTTTTTCGCCCAGTCGATGAAATCCCAGACGACGAGGAAGTAGTCGATGAAGCCGGTCTTGCCGATGATGCTGAGTTCGTAGTCCACGCGCTCGAAGAGCGTCTTGGCGAGCGCCTGGTCCGCGAAGCCTGTGGGAGCGGCGGCATCGAGACCGTAGCGGGTCTTCAGGCCGGCGTGGCAAAGCTCGCGGAGGTAGCCCGCGCGATCCGTCTTCGCTGAAACCTCAATGGGCAGCGGGTATTTGGGGTAGCGCTCGCTGCCTTTGGGAAACGGGATCGTGAGCTCGCACATCTCGGCGACGAGCTGGGTGTTCGTCACGGACTCGGGCACCTCGGCGAAGAGTTTCGCCATTTCGTCGCGCGACTTCAGGTAGAATTCCTGACCGGTGAAACGCATGCGCTTCTCCTCCTCGATCTTTGCGCCGGTCTGGATGCAGAGCATGGCGTCATGCGGGCCGGAGTCGGTGTGACGAACGTAGTGAACGTCGTTGGTGCAGATCACCTTGAGGTCGAATTCCTCGGCGAGCTTGAGCAGGCCGGGGATGATTTTCTTCTGCTCGGGGATGCCGTGATCCTGAATCTCGACGAAATAATTCTCGCGACCAAAAATCTCGAGGAAACGCCCGCAGGCTTTCCGCGCCTCCTCGTAGCGATCGTGGAGGAGATGCTGCGGCACGAGCGAGGCAAGACAGCCGGTGAAGCCGATGAGACCGGCGGCGTATTTCGCGAGCGTCTCGAAATCGGTGCGCGGCTTATAGTAGAAGCCCTTGAGGTGCGCGTCGGAGACGAGCTTGAGGAGATTCTGGTAGCCGGTGAGGTTTTTCGCGAGGAGGCCGAGATGGAAAATGGTTTTCCCCTCGTCGTCGGTGCGGCCCTTCTTTTCGAGGCGGGAGGTTTCGACGAGGTAGAGTTCGCAACCGATGAGCGGCTTGATGCCCTTGGCCTTGGCCTGTTGGTAAAATTCGATCGCGCCGTAGAGATTGCCGTGGTCGGTCAGGGCCATCGCGCTCATCCCCAGATCGACCGCGCGGTCCATCAGGCGATCGATCCGGCAGCAACCGTCGAGCAGGCTGTAGTCGCTGTGGACGTGGAGGTGGACGAAGTTTTTATCGACGGACGGCACGAGTGGCTTGAAGCAAGCCGATGATTTCAGGT
This sequence comes from Opitutaceae bacterium, assembly GCA_031411015.1. GTDB lineage: Bacteria > Verrucomicrobiota > Verrucomicrobiia > Opitutales > Opitutaceae > ER46. Next base: position 11,102 of record JANOAF010000031.1, read on the forward strand.
GCGCAAGTGAAACCCTTGCCTCGGACGCAGGTTGCCGGCGACGCAAAGGGTTGGGAACCCAAACCGTTGTTCGGTCCGCGGCCGTGGGTGCGACAACGGGTGCTCTCAGTTTCCTGCCGCGGCCGGCACCGGGCTTAGCGCGGTCAGCCTGCCCGCGTTTTCCAACCCAACACGGGCAGGCTGCCCGTGCTACGTCACGACCGTGTTTCCCTTCGCTGTGGCGTGGAAGAAACCGAGATGCGCCCTGCAACAAAAACCCATCTAAAGGGCGTGACTCCTTTTGAAAATGGAGCCCGTTTTCGCTGGGAAAATCGAATCGCGTCTTTTCGGGTGGTCAGATACCATGCCCACTCCCAAACGACACAAGAAATGGCCCGCAAAGAAAAGCGTGGGCCTAGACTCGAACCAGCTGGCCTGCGCCCTGGTCTCCCTCGCCACCGGGCTCCCTCCTCCCTCGGGCGTCTATGCCCGCCTAATCCAGCGCCGGAAGGGCCGTCGCCAATGAGCCCGCAACAACGAGCCTCGTTGATTCGTGAGCGCTTTGCCCTGACTCAGGGGTGGCGGCAATGGCGGCCGCCTTTGTGGGCCGGTGGGAGGCCAAAGAGAAGCCCTGTGGGGCCTCGCGTGGGCAACCCGAAGGCCGATTTCCTTGGGGTCGCTTCGCTGAGGACGGACGGAGTGATGGGGTGGGTTAGCTTGGAATATTTTAGAAAAGGGATCGCGAACGAGAAGAAGGATAGAGCCTTCTAGGAGGTGGTGCGAAAAACGCCCCAGAGGCCCCCTGCTTGCTGCATACTAGACTCATTCGTGCGAATTGAAACAGTCGGTCAAAGGTTGCATCGTGGGTCCCGACATCTAGTTTCTTCTAATGCGTGACGTTTTGGACGTCGTCCGTGCACACCACGTGCAAACTGGGACTTCTTGTGCGGCTTGGGGATACGAATTCATTCTCAAGTTTCATATTCATCGACTTTCATGCGTGCAGGACCAGGCGGTATTCGGATTCAAGCCGCGCGGCGATCACATCCCACGAGAACGTCGTCATCGCCCACTCGCGTGCCGCGACGCCCATCGATCGCCGCCGCGTCACATTGCCCAGCAGATCCACGACCAGCTCGCCGAGTTGCTCCGAGTTGCCGTTTGCGTACACCAAGCCGCTTCGACCCGCGGCGACGGTTTCGGGAAGACCGCCCGAGTCGGACACCACCACCGGCACCCCGCTGGCTTGCGCCTCCAATGACGTCAGGCCGAGCGCCTCGGGAAATGTCGAAGGCACGACTGAGACATCGCCGCTGCGATACCGCTCGGCCAGCTCGGCATCGTCGTAGGTCGGGCCCTGGAGATCGATTCGCGGGTTGGCGGCGCAGCGCTTCTCGAGCGTGTCGTAATACCCGTGATCGCCGCGCTTCCAGTAGGAGGATGGTCCGACAATGCGCAGTCGCGCCTGCGGCCGGCGCGGCGAGATCACGCGCTCGAACGCGTCGAGCAACACGTGAACGCCTTTGCGCTCCTCGA
>JANOAF010000032.1:0-2934 GCA_031411015.1 Opitutaceae bacterium
GCGCAACAATGCCGCGGTCGAGGTGCAGATGCAGAAAATCCTGGAGGGTTTTCCGACGAACGCCTCGCCGATGGCGATGCTCTCCGCGCTCGTGAGCGGACTGCCCGCCTACCACGCCGATCTCGCGACGAACAATTTCGAGAAGGATCTGCTGAACTTCGACCTGGCCGCCGCGATCGCGATGTCGAAGATCCGCACGTTCGTGGCGATGATTTATCGCTACCAAAAAGGGCTGCCGTTCATCTTCCCGAAGCAGGAGCTGCCGTTTTGCGACAACTTCCTGCACATGATGTTTTCCGAACCCTACAAGGAATACATCGCGGTGCCCGAGGTCGCCAAGGCCCTCAACCTCGTCCTCCTGTTGCACGCCGACCACGAGCAGAACTGCTCGACCTCGACCGTGCGCATGGTCGGTTCGAGCGCGGCCAATCTCTTCGCCTCCATCTCAGCCGGCATCTGCGCGCTGTCCGGGCCGCTGCACGGCGGCGCGAATGTCGCCGTCATGCAGATGCTCCAGTCGATTCACGATGAAGGTGACGATGGCTCGCGCTTCATCGCGGCCGCCAAGTCCGGCTCGAAGACCAACCGCCTGATGGGCTTTGGCCACGCGGTCTATAAAAACTTCGATCCGCGCGCCAAGATCATCGGTGAGGCGTGCGACACCGTCCTGAAGAAACTCGGGGTCGAGGACCCGCTCCTCATCATCGCCAAGAACCTTGAGCAGGCGGCGTTGAAGGACGACTATTTCGTCGCGCGGAAGCTCTATCCGAATGTCGATTTCTACTCCGGCATCATCATGCGCGCGCTGGGCATTCCGATGAACATGTTCACGACGATGTTCGCGATTGGCCGCGCTCCGGGCTACATCGCCAATTGGCGCGAGGTGGCATCGAATCCCAAGGGACGCATCTATCGCCCGCGGCAGATCTACGTTGGCGCGCCGCGGCGCGACTACGTGCCGATCGCCAAGCGTGGCTGAGGCGTTTCCTTCGAGGCAGCCAGTTTGGAATGTGTAGGTCGGGGTAAACCCCGATCCCCGGCTGCGAACGGCAAACTGATTCCCTCTCGTTTCTTACCCGGATGGCCTACGGCGTGGCGGGAGGCGGCTCGGCCTTCCGCTTCGGATCGCGCATGATTTCGTCTTGGGTCAGGCCGGTGAGTTCGCTCAGCCCCTTCATCAGTTTCACAAAGACGAACATCATGGCCGCCATGCTGGGCAGCGCGATCACGACCAGTCCCATCCAGTGCATCTTGCCAAGTTCGGCGTTGAACTCCGGGGTGCCGGGCGGGCTCTTCAGGAGATAAAGCGCGAGGAGGAAATTGAAGGGAGCCGTGGCCAGAAACGTCACGGCCAGCCCGATGCTCGCGCGCCGCAGCACGCCTTCGAAGTCCGCGGTCGTGCCGCGCTCCGCCAGCGCGGCATCCACGCGGTCCACTTCGATGATGCTGTCGTTATAGATGAGTTCGCGCACGAGCGGCGTCTTGCTGCGCAGCGAAAGCAGCACGGCGGCGCCGATGCCAGCCGGGAGCAGGGCGTCTTTCACGGCGAACCACATCCCGCCAACCTTGGCGAGTGCGAGCCCGCCGGAAAGGAGCACGCTGACAAAGCCGAGAATCGAAAGGACGTTGGTCTTCTTCCGCGTGACGAGATCGTAGATGCCGTAACTGATCGGAAAAATGAGCGCCACGATCAGGCCCCACAACGGACCGAGCCAATTCTCCGTGCTGAATTTCGTGAGCACGACCGTCGGGATCGCGATGTTGCAGACGAGGTTGATCAGCGGGTTCTCGTGTTTTTTGGCCGGGGGCGGGGACATTCCGGAAAATCCAAGCGGGAACCGCGACCCCTAGGAAGGGGAAAATGCCCGTGTTTTCCTGATTCCCTGCATTCACAATTTTCTGCATGGTCCGCTCCTCATGATCCTTCTCGGTGTGAATATCGACCATTGTGCGACGCTGCGGCAGGCGCGTTACCGTGATGCGGCCGGCGCGGAGGGTGGGGCGGTCGAGCCCGATCCCGTGGAGTTTGCGCGGCGCGCCGAGGCGGCGGGAGCCGAGGGTATCACGGTGCATCTGCGCGAGGACCGGCGGCATATTCAAGAGCGCGACGTGTGGCGGTTGCGCGAAGCGGTGCGCACGCGGCTGAATTTGGAGATGGCCTGCACGCCCGCGATGGTCGCGTTTGCGCTGAAGGTGAAACCGGAATTTGTGTGCGTCGTGCCCGAGAGCCGCGAGGAGGTCACGACGGAGGGTGGCCTCGATGTCGTCGGCAATCGCGAGCGGGTGCGCGACTGCATCGCGGCGATGGACGCCGCCGGGATCAAAACCAGCCTCTTCTTCGACCCCGACGTGTCGCAGATCGACTTGAGCGCGGAGCTGGGCGCACCGTTGGTGGAGTTGCATACCGGCGCTTATGCGCACGCGTATTTCACGCCGCGGCGTGCGGCGGAATTCGAGCGCTTGCAGCGAGGCGCAATGCGGGCGCACGAGCGTGGGCTCGCGGTCAACGCCGGCCATGGCATCAATTACGTCAACATCACCGAGGTCCGCACGCTGCCCCATTTGCACGAACTCAATATCGGCCACAGCATCGTGAGCCGCGCGGTGTTCAGCGGCGTCGACGAAGCGGTGCGCGAGATGAAGGCGCGGATGAATCCCTGAAATGATCGCCCACGGAAGACACGGAACACACAGAAAGAGCGCCCAGAGCGAAGCCGCGCCGTTCGACGATTTGGTTTCCGTGTTTTCTGGGTGTTCCGTGGGCCAAACCAAATGAACATCCAACTTCCTCCCGGCGGCATCCTGGTCGGTCTCGGGGCCGATATCATCGAGGTCGAGCGCATCCGCGGCGTGCTGGAGCGGCACGGCGACCGTTTCCTCGACCGCATCCTCACCGACGAAGAAAAGGCCTACTGCTCCAGTATGGGCGCGCCG
>JANOAF010000033.1:0-1857 GCA_031411015.1 Opitutaceae bacterium
GGATTCGGATGATTTCCAGGCGACCTACGGCGGGGAAGACACCGAGAGCGGAAAGGGCGAAGGTCGCATCCTGGACCTCGACGCGCCGCGCCGGAAAAACGAGCGCGTGATGAAAGTGCTCACCGACAAAGCGACGACGTGGATGCAGCAGCAGCCGAAGGGCAAACCGTTCTTCCTCTATTTCACGCCCGTCGCGGTACACAACCCCGTCACGCCCGACAAAGATCTCGCGGGCAAAAGCGCCGCCGGACTTTTCGGCGACTGGATTCACGAACTCGACCGCAGCGTCGGCCGCATCCTCGACACGCTCGACCAGATGGGTGTCGCAAAAGACACGCTTGTTATTTTTTCCAGCGACAATGGCGGCGTCTTCAAACCGGAGACCGAACGCTTACTTCAGACCGCTGCCTTCAAGGCTGGTCTGCGCGTAAATGGCGACCTGCGCGGCGGCAAACACGATGTGTGGGAAGGCGGCTTCAAAGTTCCATTCATCGTGCGCTGGCCGGGCAAAGCAACGGCAGGCTCAACGTGCAAAGAGATGGTAAGCCTCGTGGACATTCTCGCGACGACAGCGGAAGTGGTCGGCGAAACGTTACCCGCAGCATCCAAGGCCGCGGAAGACAGCCGCAGCTTCCTGCCCGCAATCCTCGGAGATCCCGCCAAACCGCACCGCGATGACATGATCGTGCATAGCTCAGACGGTGTCTTCGCGATACGCAAGGGCCCGTGGAAATACATCGAAGGCGTGCCGGTCGATGAGATCAAAGTCGGCGTCCGAAAATCCCACGCGGATCAATTTCGCGCGCAGCTCTACAACACTCAGGAAGATCCCGCCGAGACCAAGGATGTAAGTGCGCAACATCCCGAAGTGATTAAAGAACTCACCGCCTTGCTTACCCGCTACCGCGACGGCGGCTACAGCCGCGAGCTGCCGCCCGAAGGCGTGAAGCCGCCGCCGGCAAAGGTGGCAACGCTCGCGCCCATCGCTGGCAAAATCGTCCTGAACGAATCACTGGCCGCTGAGCCAGCCAAGCCGTGGAGCGCATCGAGTGGCGACTGGAAAGCAAATGACGGCGGACTTTGGGGAGCGCAAAAAGGGAAACAGGACCAAGGCGCTAACTTACGGGTCCCTATTGCCATCACCGACGGCACGCTTGATTTCGAAATTAACTTCAAGGGCGCGAACCGCACTTCGCTCCGCGTCGAATGGGGCGACCGCAAAGGTAGCTTCCGCATCGAGATGTCGCGGACGTCCGTGGGCATCACCAAGAACCCATCCGCAGGTGAAGCCAAGGAAGCCGTCGAACCACTCGTCCGCAAGGCGCTCAAACTCGAATCCGGCCAGTGGTATCCCGTCCGCATCAGTTTCAAAGGCAACGAGGCCACCGCCCAAATCAACGACGTAACCGTCAAAGCGACACACGCCGTGCTCGGCGAAAAGAAGACCGGCTTGAACTTTCTCGTCTTCGGCGAGACTGCGGGTTTTCGAAATGTGAAAGTCGCGAACTGATGCGGCGTCTTCGCGGCAAAGCCGCCTTTCACGGTGAGCCGTCTGCGTTTCATTGCCGTCCTTCTGTCCTCGCCGCTGCTCGCCAAGACCGGACCATCACCTTGCTTTTCGGAAACCAACCATCCTCTCTCACCCTCTTCGCATGAACTTGCTGAATAGCACCCACGCCTCTCTCGCCATCCTTGCGCTGCAATGCGTCCTCGCCGCACCACTGCTCGCTGCCGAGCGAAAGCCGAACGTCATCTTCATCCTCACTGACGACCAGGGGTGGAACGACGCGCACTTCGCCGGGCATCCTTATGTGAAGACGCCGAATCTCGATAAGTTCGCCAGTCAGAGCACGTGGC
>JANOAF010000034.1:0-6998 GCA_031411015.1 Opitutaceae bacterium
CTCCATGCAAAAGACAAAGAAGTCCATTGCCAAGCGGTTCAAACTATCTGGCACGGGCAAGCTCATCCGGCGGACGCCTGGTTTTCGACACCTGTTGGGAGCGAAAAGCACGAAGCAAAAGCGCCGTGCCTCTCGCGACAAACTGGTGGCTGAAGGCCATGCCAAACCGCTGAAGCGCGCCCTGCCTTTCGGTCTCTAATTCATTAGCGACTGACCGCGCATTAACCCAAACTTCGTCCGGCGGGTGAACTAAGCCGACCTGCCGACGACTAACCTACCAAAGGAACCAAACTAACATGGCTCGTGCAACAAACTCACCCGCGTCGCGCAAGCGCCGCAAGAAGGTCCTGAAATACGCCAAGGGCTATTTCGGCAATAAATCGAAGCTCTTTCGCTATGCGAAGGAAGCCGTCCAGCACGCGTGGCAGTATGCCTATGCTGCCCGCAAGAAAAAGAAGGGCGACCGCCGCTCCCTCTGGATCGTGCGCCTCAACGCCGCGTGCCGCAACGCCGGCATCACCTACAGCCGCTTCATCGAGGGCCTCGCCGCCGCGAAGATCGAACTCGACCGCAAGGTCCTGAGCGACCTCGCGATTCGCGACGAGATCGCCTTCAACGGCCTCGTGAAACAGGCGCAGCACGCCTTGGCCGAGAAGGCTGCGGCGCTGAAGACCGCCGCGACGAAGGCCTGAGTCCGGATCGAAGCGAACCCTGTGGGCTCGCTTCCCGGTTTTGTTTTCGAGAAGGACGGGCCTCGTATGAGGTTCGTCCTTCTTTGCTTTTGGACAGAATGAACAGTATGGACAAAATTCCCGAGCACCGGCCTCAGGTGTATTTTGTCCATTCTGTTTATTCCGTCTAACTCAAGAACTGACGATGAACTCTCAGCCGCCTCCTCCCATCTACGACTTCGCCGGCCAAGTAATCGGTTTGGCGCTGAAGGTTCATTCGGCGTTGGGACCGGGTTTTCTTGAATCGGTCTATCAGAACGCGCTCGCCTACGAACTCCGCAAAGGCGGATTCGAGGTGGAAAGCGAAGTCCGTCTCAAGGTGAAATATGACGGTGATATTGTCGGTGAATTCGCCGCCGACATGCTCGTCGCCAAAATCCTACTGCTTGAAAACAAAGCGGTGCATGCTCTGGCGGTTGCCCACGACGTTCAGCTGGTGAACTACCTCACCGCCACGGGGCTCGATGAAGGGCGGCTGCTGAATTTCGGGGCCCAACGGTTGGAATTTAAAAAGAAGTTTCGCCAATCGCGCTCTGCTATCGAAACGTGATTTTGTTTTATTCTGTTTATTCTGTCTAAATCCTCATGCAGGACCAACTCTCATCCCTCCTCGCGAAAGCCACCGCCGAACTGCCGGGCGTGAACGCTCGTCCCGCGTTTGAAGCGGCGAAGGCGCGCTATGTCGGCCCCAACGGCGAACTCACCGCGCTCATGAAGCAGATGGGCGGCATTCCGAAGGAGCAGAAACCCGCGGCCGGTAAGCTCATCAACGAAGCCAAAACGCAGCTCACCGCACTCCTCGATACTGCCCTCGCTCGCATTGCTGATGGTGAACTCGCCGCCCAGCTCGGGCCCGCCGTCGATCCGACGCTGCCCTCTCCCGATGTCGGCCCCGGCACGCGCCACCCGCTCACGCTCGTGCGCGAGGAGATGTGTCGCATTTTGCGCAAGGTCGGCTTCACCGTCGCCGATGGTCCGGAGGTCGAGACCGAGTATTACTGTTTCGACGCCCTGAACACCCCGAGCGATCACCCGGCGCGCGACGAGAAGGACACGTTTTATTTTCCCGCGGCCGCACGCTTCGGTAACGTCTCCAAAAAAATCCCCGAGGAAAAATATCTCCTGCGCACGCACACGTCTTCCGTGCAAATCCGAACGATGCTCAAGGGCGCGCCGCCGATCCGCATCGTGTCACCCGGCCGCGTTTATCGCCGCGACACGACCGACGCCACGCACTCGGCAAATTTTCACCAGCTCGAGTGCCTCTACGTCGACAAGAACGTCACGGTCCGTGATCTGAAAGCGCTGCTCGACTACATCTTCGCCTCGCTCCTCGGCAAAGACACGAAGACCCGCTTCCGTCCGCACTATTTCGGCTACACCGAGCCGAGCTTCGAAGTCGATCTCACTGCGACGCACCTACCGAAAGTGAAGAAACCGTGGATTGAAATCGGCGGCTGCGGCATGGTCGATCCGACCGTGTTTCAGGATGTCGGCTACGACCCGGAAGTGTGGAGCGGCTACGCCTTCGGCATGGGCCTCGAGCGCCTCGCGATGCTCCTCTACGGCATCGATGACATCCGCTATTTTTATCAAAACGATCTCCGCTTCCTGAAGCAGTTCGCCTGAAAAGAAACCACTCATCCAAGCCACAATCGCCGGAAATGTTTGGGAAGTAGCACGCGGCCTCTGAATTCCCGGCATTCCCTTCAATCAGCGTTCCTGAGTGGTTAATAAAATTCTTCTGTGAAAATCTCCCTCAACTGGCTCCGCGACTACGTCGCGCTCGATGCATCGCACGACGAGATATCCCGCGCGATCACCTTCCTAGGTTTCGAGGTCGAGGGCATCTTGAACACCGGCGCGCCCAAGCTCGATCATGTCGTCGTTGGCGAGATTCTGACCCGCACCAAGATTCCCAACCTGAAAAAGGAGATTTCGCTTTGCACCGTCGATGTCGGCCCGGCGGGCGGGGTTAAGTCCATCGTGTGTGGCGCTCACAACTGCGATCCCGGCCGGCGAGTGCCGGTCGCCCTTCCCGGTGCCGTGTTGCCCGGCGATTTCCGGATCACGCAGTCGAAAAAATACGGCCACGAGTCGCAGGGCATGATGTGCGCCCCCGACGAGATCGGCCTCGGCTCCGGGCACGACGGCCTGCTCATCCTTGATGGCTCGCCCGCCCTCGGCACGCCCATCAACGCCGTCCTCCCGCCCGGCGACACTGTATTCGATATCGAGATCACGCCCAATCGTCCCGATTGCCAGTCGCACCTCGGGATCGCGCGCGAACTCGCGGCGTGGTTCAAACTCCCGCTCAACTATCCGCAGGAAACATTTCGCGGTGATGTTACCGGCGCCGCCGCACGTCCCGACCTTCTGGCGTCGGTTCGCGTCGAAGCGCCCGAGGATTGCCCGCTCTACAGCGCCACGATTGTTTCCGGAATCAAGGTGGGGCCGAGCCCGGCCTGGCTCCAGCGCCGCCTGACCGCGGTCGGCCTGCGCCCGATCAACAACGTCGTCGACGTCGGTAATTACGTGATGCTCGAAACCGGCCAGCCGATGCATGCGTTCGATGCGAAGAAGCTCGGTGGCAACGCCATCGTCGTCCGGCGCGCGGTCGACGGCGAAAAGATCACGACGCTCGACCTCAAGGAACGCGCCCTCACTTCGCGCATGCTGGTGATTGCCGATGCTCAGAAGCCCATCGTCGTCGCCGGAATCATGGGCGGGGTGAACTCCGGCGTGTCCGATGACACGACCGATCTCGTGCTGGAGTGCGCGATCTTCCGCAAGCAGTCCGTCCGTGCGACCTCACGTCAACTCGGGCTCTCGTCTGATTCGTCCTATCGCTACGAGCGCGGCGTCGATCCCCACGGGGCGGTCGAGGCGGCGTGGCGCGCCGTCGACCTCATTTTGGAAACTGCCGGCGGCAAGGTCGTCGGTCCTTCCTTCAAGGTCGGTAGCGATGTGCCGTGGCAGCGTGAGATCGTCGTCACGCACGACTATATCACGGATAAACTCGGCTTCGACATCCCGGCCGCCGAGATGCGCGCGGCGTTCGAGTCACTCGAACTCACCGTCACCCGCGAAGAGCCGACGGAGAAACGCGGCCCCGCGTGGACGGTTTCCATCCCCAGCTGGCGCGACGACCTCGATCGCCCAATCGATCTGGTCGAGGAAGTGCTGCGGCTCCATGGCACGGAAAAAATTCCCGCGACCGTCGTCACCTCGCCCGGGCTCCTTGCCGACGACGATCCGATTTCAAACTTCAACCGCCGTGTGACCGACTACCTCGTCGGCCACGATTTTCACGAGTGCGTAAACTACACGCTGCGTCCCGCGAAGGAAATTGCGCCATGGGTTTCCCCTACGGCCGCGGCCGAACTCGCGCTCGCGAATCCGTTTACCGAGGATCAATCGCACCTGCGGCCGACGCTCATCACGGGCCTGCTCGAATCGCTGAAGCTCAACCAATCGCGTGGCGTCGCGGTCACGCGCCTCTGCGAAACCGGTCGTATTTTCCTCGAACGTAACGGCCAGACGGTCGAGTGCGCCGCCGTCGCCTTCGTGATTGCCGAGCCGGTGGGAGAGCGCGCGTGGCTGAAACGCGAGGCGCCCGATTTCTACAGCGCGAAGCATCACCTCGCCGCGCTCGCCGGGCTGGGTGCCATCGACTTCGCGCGCCAGACGCTCACCTCGCTGGTCGGCGCTGGCGGCTGGCAGGACGGGCACTCGGCTGGCGCCGGCGACATCGCCCACGGCTGGCTCGGTCGCTGCGGCCTCCTGAATCTCGCGCTCGTGAAATCCCTCGGCATCGAGGGAAAAGTGGGCGCCGGCCTGTTCGCCATCCTGCCGGAGAAAATATCCGCCGATTCCGCGCGTCGCCGCTTCACGGAGTTCGGTCTCTTTCCCGCCGCACTCCGCGATCTCGCGGTGGTGGTTGATACGGTTACGCCCGCGGCCGACGTGCAGAAAGCGCTGCTGAAGCTCGCACGTGCCGCGGTCGGAAACGGGTTCGCGGTCGAAAGTGTGACGGTGTTCGATCTCTACCGCGGCACCGGCTTGCCGGAGGGGAAGAAGAGCTTGGCGTTCAATTTGGTCTTCCGTTCTGCCGAGCGGACGCTCACCGACGACGAAGTGAATGTCGTCTTTCAAAAAGTGCAGGACGAGCTCACGAAAACGACGGGCTACCAAATCCGAAAATAATTCGACGCGATCTCCATGTCTTCCGTTTCCGATCTCAACATCGACCGCGTGGCCAAACTCGCCCGTCTCGCGCTCACCGCCGAGGAGAAGGCGATTTTTTCGCAACAACTCGGGGGAATCCTTCACCACATTGAGCAACTGAGCAAAGTGGACATCACGGGGATCGAGCCGAGCTCGCATGCCTTCGACGTGACCAACGTCTGGGCCGACGACGTGGCGCGGCCGGGTCTCACGGTCGCCGATGCGCTGCGCAACGCACCGTCGCAGCGCGATCACATGGTCGTTGTGCCGAAAGTCGTAGAGTAGGGCGGTTCTCCGATCCGCCCTCGTTACTCCCATGGCTTCTGATCTACATTTTCGCACCATTGCGGACCTCTCGGTGCAGCTCGCGGCAAAAGAGCTCTCCGCGGTCGATCTCATGCGCGCGGTGATTGCCCGCACCCGGACCGTCGAACCGCGAGTTCATGCTTTTAACTCCTGCGACGAGGCCGATGCACTCGCGCAGGCCGCCGCATCCGATGCGCGCCACGCTGTCGGTCAACCGCTCGGCCCGCTCGATGGCATTCCAATCGCGTTGAAAGATGTGATCGCGGTCACGGGACAGCCGCTCACGGCGTCGAGTAAGATGCTGGCGAATTTTGTTTCGCCCTACGATGCGACGGTCACGACCAAGCTGAAAAATGCGGGTGCCGTCCTCTGGGGCCGCGCCAATTGCGACGAGTTCGCGATGGGTTCGTCCACCGAAAATTCCGCGTTTGGTCCCACCGGCAACCCTTGGGATATCACGCGCGTGCCGGGCGGTTCGTCCGGAGGAAGTGCCGCGGCGCTGGCTGCTGGTGAAGCGATTGCGGCGCTCGGCTCCGACACCGGTGGTTCGATTCGGCAGCCGGCGGCGTTGTGCGGCGTCGTGGGTCTGAAGCCGACCTACGGTCTCGTTTCGCGCTACGGGCTGATCGCCTACGCGTCGTCACTCGATCAAATTGGGCCGTTTGCGCGCACCGTCGAAGACGCCGCCATCGTGCTCGGGGCAATTGCCGGTCACGACGAACGCGACTCGACTTCGTTCACGACGGACATTCCCAACTACCGCGCCGAACTCGCGACGCGCAAAGGTCCGTGGAAGCTCGGCATCCCGAAAGAATATTTCGCCGAGGGCCTCGATCCTGAAATCGGTGCGGCGGTTGAGAAGGCGATCGCGTTCTATAAGGCGCAGGGCTGCGAAATTCGCGAAGTGTCGCTGCCGCACACCCAATACTGCCTCGACACCTACTACATCATCGCGACGGCTGAGGCCTCGTCGAATCTCGCGCGCTACGACGGCATCCGCTACGGCCATCGTTCGAAGAACGCGAAAGATGTCGTCGATCTCTACTTTCAATCCCGCGCCGAGGGTTTCGGCGCCGAGGTGAAGCGCCGCATCATCCTTGGCACCTACGTGCTCAGCTCCGGTTACTACGACGCGTTTTATCTGCGTGCCCAGAAAGTCCGCACGCTGATCCGCCGGGACTTTCTCAACGCCTACCGCGAGGTCGATGCGCTCATCACGCCGACGTCGCCGATCCCGGCGTTCAAGATCGGCGAGAAGAGCGACCCGCTCGCGATGTATCTCTGCGACATCTATACCATCGGCGTAAACCTCGCCGGCCTTCCCGCGATCAGCGTCCCGGGTGGTTTCACAAAGAGTAACCTGCCGATCGGCGTGCAGCTGATCGGCCAGCCATTTCAAGAGGCGAACCTCCTCGCGATCGCGCACGCCTATGAACGCGCCCACGAGTGGAATGCCCAACATCCGAAACTCTGATGAACTACGAGGCCGTCATCGGACTTGAGGTCCACGTGCAGATCAAGACCCGGTCGAAAGTCTTCACGCGCGTCGCCACCGGCTACGGCCACGAGCCGAACACGCTCACCGATCCCGTGGTGCTCGCGTTGCCCGGCGCGCTGCCGGTGATGAACAAGGCGGCGCTCGACGCGATCATCAAGGCGGGGTTGCTCCTCGGTTGTGAAATCGCGCCCGTCTGCAAATGGGACCGGAAACAGTATTTCTATCCCGACTCGCCG
>JANOAF010000035.1:0-2144 GCA_031411015.1 Opitutaceae bacterium
GGAACGGGAGCGACGGCGCTTCTCAACGCCGGTCGCGTCGAGCGTGCCGCGGACGATGTGGTAACGGACGCCGGGCAAATCCTTCACGCGGCCACCGCGCACGAGCACGATAGAGTGCTCCTGAAGATTGTGACCTTCATCAGGAATGTAGGAGATTACTTCGTTGCCGTTCGTGAGACGAACCTTGGCGACCTTACGGATAGCGGAGTTCGGCTTCTTGGGGGTGCGGGTCATGACCTGCACACACACGCCACGGCGAAAAGGATTACCATCCAAAGCCGGAGACTTCGACTTGGTGGTCACCTTGCGGCGGCCTTTGCGCACGAGTTGGTTGATGGTCGGCATACGAGAGAGTGGACTACGAGTGAGAAGAGACGAAAAGGGGACGACGCTACTTTGCGCGGAAAGCTCGGCAAGAACTTTCTCGCGAAAAGTGGAATTGGGCGCTGTCGCGTGTCGAAAACCCGCGATTGCGGAAGAAAAAAGCATTCACCGGTGGAGCCGGCAACGCGTGTGGCAGACGAAAAGGAGGGACAGCGTCGCTGATCGTGCCCGGAGATCACAAGCAATTATTTGCGGCGCGTGCAAAAAGGTTCCGCTCTTCCCTGTGTTGCCCTGCTTTGTGCGCACAAAAAAGCCGCGGACTCTCGTCCGCGGCTTTGAAAATTGAAACCCTCGCTCGCTGATCAGCTCGCGGTGGCAGCCTCGGCGGGTTTGACCTCGTCCACGGGTAGCTCGGCGCCGAAGGGCAGCGTGATCTTGAGCTGCTTGTAGGTCGGCAAGCCCGTGCCCGCCGGAATCAAGTGGCCCATGATCACGTTTTCCTTGAAGCCGCGCAGGAGATCGACCTTGCCGAGCGTCGAAGCGTCGGTGAGGACACGCGTCGTCTCTTGGAACGACGCCGCCGAGATGAAGCTCTCGGTCTCGAGCGAAGCCTTGGTGATGCCGAGTAGGATCGGTTCAGCCTCGGCGGGTTTACCGCCAGCTTCCTCGATGCGTTTGTTTTCCAGCAGGAACGTAGCGCGATCGACCTGCTCGCCCCAGAAGTTCTCCGTGTCGCCCGGATCGGTGATACGGACTTTGCGGAGCATCTGGCGGATGATGATCTCGATGTGCTTGTCGTTAATCGTCACACCTTGGAGACGATAAACTTCCTGCACCTGCGAAATCAGGAAGTCATAGAGCGCGGACGGCCCGAGGATCTCAAGAATCTCGTGCGGATCGGCGGCGCCCTCGGTGAGGTGCTGGCCCTTGTGCACGACGTCGCCGGGTTGCACGATGATGTGCTTGCCGGTCGCGATCAGATGTTCCTCTTCCTGGCTCGTCTCGTCATTTTTCACGACGAGCTTGCGCTTGCCGCGAACGGTGCCCTCGAAGGACACGATGCCGTCGATACGAGACATCTCGGCCGCTTCCTTCGGGCGACGCGCTTCGAAAAGCTCGGCGACGCGCGGGAGACCACCGGTGATGTCCTTCGTTTTTGACGCCTGACGCGGCGTCTTGGCGAGCAAGGCACCGGGGGCGATGGTATCGCCCTCGTTGACCGCGATCTGCGCGCCGACAGGAATCGAATATGCCGCGAGCGGCTTGTTCTTCCCGTCGCGCACCTCGATCTGAGGATTGAGGTCTTCCTTGTGCTCAATGACGACCGTGGCGATGCGGCCTGACGCTTCGTCGAGCTCACGCTTCACCGTGACGCCAGGGATCATGTCCTTGAAGTGCAGCGAGCCACCCTTCTCGGAGAGAACCGGAACATTATAAGGATCCCACTGCGCGAGGACGGCACCCTTCTCGATTTTCTCGCCGTCGCCGACGTGAAGGAAGGAACCGACGACGATGTTGTAAACCTCGAGTTCCTTATCATCGGTGTCGAGCACTTGGATGGTGCCCGTCTTGTTCAGCACGATCGAACCGCCGTCCGCCGTCTCGACGAGGCGGAGACCCTTGTACTTCACGGTGCCGCTGGCGCGAACGCGAATTTCAGGGGTCTTGAAGCCGCCGGTCGCGACGCCACCGATGTGGAACGTGCGCATCGTGAGCTGCGTGCCGGGCTCGCCGATCGACTGCGCGGCGATGATGCCGACGGAGTCGCCGATCTTCGCGACCTTGTTGGTCGCGGGATTGATGCCGTAGGATTTGGCGTC
>JANOAF010000036.1:0-17986 GCA_031411015.1 Opitutaceae bacterium
TCGGCATCTGGGAATGGAATGTGGTCACCCACAAAATCCGTTGGGACGCCGCGATGTTTCGCATCTACGGAATCACGCCCACCGAAGACGGTTTTATCCCCTACCACGTGTGGGCCGATGCCGTCTGGCCCGAGGATTTGGCGCAGCAGGAGGCGCTCCTTCAGGGGGTCGTCCGGCACGGGGGCCGCGGCGCGCGTGAATTTCGCATCCGGCGCGCCAGTGACGGTGCGTGCCGACAAATCGAAGCCGTGGAGACCGCGCACCCCGATAAGCGGGGTGGAGCCGAATGGGTATTGGGCACGAATCTCGATGTGACCGCGCGGAAACAGGCCGAGAGTGAAATTCTCCGGCTCAACGCCGATCTTGAACGCCGCGTGGTCGAACGCACCGCGCAACTCGAAATGGCGAACAATGAACTTGAGGCGTTCAGTTACTCCGTCTCCCACGATTTGCGTGCGCCCTTGCGGGCGATCGATGGCTTCTCGCAGATGGCGATCGAGGACTGCAGCCCGCTCCTGCCCGCAGAGGGACGGCGTTATCTCGACCAGATTAGCAACGGGGCGCGACGCATGGGTCTGCTCATCGACGACCTCCTGACCTTTTCGCGGTTGAGCCGGGTGCCGCTGACCAAACGCGAGGTGAACACCAAGGAGCTGGTGGAGGAAGTCCTCAAAGAGCTGGCCGGTGAGCGGGCGGGCCGCGGGATCGAAATCAAGCTGGGCGATTTGCCGGCCTGCTCGGGGGAGCCGGCGCTGCTGAAACAAGTCTGGATCAACCTGCTTTCAAATGCGCTGAAATACACCCGCAAGCGAAAGGCCGCGGTCGTGGAGATCGGTTGCAAGCGGCAGGAACGGGAGAACGTTTATTTCGTCCGCGACAACGGGGCGGGCTTTGACATGCGCTATGCCGAAAAGCTGTTTGGGGTCTTCCAACGCCAGCATCGCGCCGAGGATTACGAAGGCACGGGAGTTGGACTCGCGATTGTGCAACGGATCGTCCTCCGCCACGGCGGTTGTGTGTGGGCCGAGGCGGAGTTGGAGCGCGGGGCGACTTTTTATTTCACGCTGGGAGGGGAAACCATATCATGAATGAAACAAACACAGTGGAGATTCTACTCGTGGAAGACAATCCGCAGGATCTGGAGCTCACCCTCCGTGCCCTGCAAAAAGCCAAGATCTCAAATCGCACCCAAGTCGCGCGCGACGGGGCGGAGGCCCTGGACTTTATCTTTTGTGAGGGTGCGTATGTTGGACGCCGGATTGAGGACGTCCCCAAAGTAATTCTGCTCGACCTGAAACTGCCCAAGTTCGATGGCTTGGACGTGCTCCGGCGGGTCAAGGGCGACCCGCGCACGCGTGTGATTCCGGTCGTCGTGCTCACCTCGTCCAAGGAGCAGCGGGACGTGATCGAAAGCTATCACCTCGGGGTCAATAGCTACATCGTGAAGCCGGTGAATTTCGAGCGCTTCGCCGAAGCCGTGAAAGAGCTGGGGTTCTACTGGCTGCTGCTGAATCAGCCGCCGAAGGTGACCGACTAGTTCCGTCGCATGCTGCAGCCGATTCAAATTTTGATGGTCGAGGACAACGCGGCGGACGCCGAGCTATTGGTGCGGGCGTTGCGCCGCGGCGGATTTGAGCCCGATTGGCGCCGGGTCGAGACCGAGGCGGACTACGTGGCTGCTCTCCATGCGGGCCTCGAGCTCGTGCTCTCCGACTACGAACTGCCGCAATTCAACGGCCTGCGCGCGCTGGAGATCCTGCGTGCGAGCGGGTTGGAGGTGCCGCTTGTCTTGGTGTCCGGAACGATCGGCGAGGAAATGGCGGTCGAGGCGATGCGGATGGGGGCGTCCGACTACTTGCTGAAGGACCGGCTGGCCCGCCTCGGGCCCGCTGTGGCCCACGCCTTGGAGCAGGGCTGGTTGCGCCGCCAGCGCCGCGAGGCCGACCAGGAGAAGGCGCGCGCCGAGGCGAAATATCGCAGTCTCTTCGAGAACTCGCTGGACGGACTCTATCAGACCACGGCGGAGGGACGGCTGTTGGTCGCCAACCCGGCGCTGGCCCGCCTCGCCGGCTACGATTCGCCGGAGGAAATGGTCGCGCGGGTGACGGACGTCGGCGAGACGTTCTACGTGAACCTGCAAGATCGGGAGCGCTTCAAGGAGCTGATGCGCGTGCATGGCGCCACTTACGGATTTGAGACCCAAATGCGCCGGAAGGACGGCAGCCAGATTTGGATTTCAGCCCACGCGCGCGTCGTCCGCGATGACCAAGGCGGAATCTGCTACGCGGGCGCGCTGCAGGACATCACGGAACGCAAACGGGCGGAACAGCGAATGGCGCGTTTGAGCCGGCTCTATGTCGTGCTGAGCCGGGTCAATGAATTGATCGTCCGGACACCCGAGGCTTCCCCGCTTTTTGAGGGCGTGTGCCGGATTGCCGTCGAGCACGGCCAGTTTCGCCTGGCGGCGATCTTTGCTTTGGAAGCAACGACGGGCGAGGTGAGGCCCGTGGCTTATTTTGGCGCCGAGGTGGGCTATTTTCTCAAGATGAGGGTCAATCTCACCGATCCGAATCTCAACCGGGGCACGATCGGCACCGCGATCCGCACCGGCCGATACGACATCTGCAACGACATCGCCAACGATGCGCGGATGGCGGCGTGGCAGTCTTCGATGACTTGGCGCGGCTTTCACTCGACGGCGTCGTTCCCAATCCGGCAGGGGGGCGAAGTTTTCGGTGCGCTCGTGCTTTTTTCCGCGGAGACGAATCTTTTTCAGGAGGATGAAATCAAGCTCCTCACCGCGGTGGCCGATGATGTCTCATTTGCCCTCGACGCGATCAACGGTGAAGGGAAACGGCAGCGGGCCGAGGTGGCTTTGCGCGAAAGTGAGGTCAGCATGTCAACCGCTCAGCGCATCGCCCAGCTCGGGAGTTGGGAACTGGAGCTGACCGGCGAAGAAATCGACGGGAACAGCCTGCGGTGGTCGGACGAGATGTTTCGCATCGCGGGCTTTGCGCCGGGCGCCGTCCGGGTCACCAACGAGCTGTTTTTCAGCCTGGTCCCGCCGGAAGAGCACGAGTCCATCCGCCGCGCGGTCGCGGCCGCGGTCCGCGAGCGCGGGCAGTATGCCGTCGTCCACCGTCTGATCCGGCCCGACGGCACGACCCGAATCGTGCGGGAGGTGGCGCAGGTGACCTGCGATGGGCAGACCGGTCGCCCGGTGAAGCTGGTCGGCACCGCGCACGACATCACCGCGCTCAAGCAGGCCGAGACGGAGCGCGACCGCCTCTTCAACCTGTCGCTCGACCTGCTCTGCGTTGCCAGCTTCGACGGCTGGTTCGAACAGGTAAACCCGGCGTGGACCTCGTGCCTCGGCTGGACGGCGGAGGAACTCACCGCCCGGCCGATGAGCGAATTCATCCTGCCGGAGGATCATGAGACGACGGCTCGGATCCGGGCGCGGGTCCAGCAAGGCGAGCCGATCCGCGGGTTTGAGAACCGCTATCGCGCCAAGGATGGTTCCCATCGCTGGCTTTCGTGGAGCGTGTATCCCTTGGTGGAGTCCCGGCGGGTCTTTGCCGTCGCGCGCGACGTGACCGCGCGGAAGCAGTCGCAGGAAGCGCTGCGCGCCAGCGAGGAGCGGCTGCAGCTCGTGACCGACAATGCGCGCGTGGGCCTGATGATGATCGACCGGGAGCGGCGCTACACGTATGCCAACACCACCTACGCAGAAATGCTCGGCCTGGCGGCCGGGGATCTTGTGGGACACCGCGTGGGAGAGGTGCTGCCCGTGCTCTACGAGACGCAAATCCGCGAGCGCCTCGACCGGGCATTTGCCGGCGAGCGGATGGCTTACGAGCTCGCGTGGCCCACGGTCGGCGAGCCCCGCCACTACCTCGCCCGTTATGAGCCGACCAAGGTGGACGGCGCGGTCGCGCTCGTGGTGGTGGTGATTACCGACATCACGACGCGCAAACACGCGGAGGAGGCGCTGCGGGCCAGCGCGGGCGCGCAACGCCAGCTCGCCGAGCAGTTGGAGCGCGAGGGAGCCCGCCTCGTCATGGCGCAGGCCGTGGCCAAGGTCGGCAGCTGGGAGACCGACCTCGCCACCCGCTCCGTGGCGTGGTCGGCGGAAACGTTTCGCATCTTCGAGGTGAGCCCGGAAAATTTCCAACCGACCCATGCGGCTTTTCTAGAGCGGGTGCATCCCGCGGATCGCGCCGCGGTGGACTTGGCGTTCACTCGCTCGTTGGAGCAGACCGGACCTTTTATGATCGAGCACCGCCTCGCGTTTCCGGGCGGCCGAATCAAGGTCGTGGAAGAGCGGTGGGTGGTTTTCGATGGTGGTCAAGGGGGACCCCGCCGCGCGGTCGGCACCTGTCAGGATGTCACCCGACGCCGGGAGGTCGAGGATGTCATCCGGACTGCGGCCGGGCAGATGCGCGCCTTGGCCGGGCGGTTGCAGGCGGTGCGGGAGGAGGAGCGCACCACGCTCGCCCGCGAAATCCACGACGTGCTCGCGCAGGAGCTCACGCGCCTGAAGATCGATCTGGTCTGGCTCGCCAAGCGCCTCGGCCGGCCGGTGGACGAATCGTCGCCCGCGGCGATTAACCGCCGCATCGCGGATGCGGTGGCTCAGACGGACACGGCGATCACCACGGTGCAACGAATCGCGACGGACCTGCGCCCGGTGATCCTGGACAGCCTGGGCCTGCCGGCCGCGGTGGAGTGGCAGGCGGAGGATTTCGCGCGCCGCACGGGCATCGTGTGCCGCGCCCGCGCGTCCGGCGGGGAAACCGCGCTGCCGCGCGAGCAGGCGACGGCGATCTACCGCATTCTCCAGGAGAGTCTCACGAATGTCGCCCGGCACTCCCAGGCCTCGGAAGTCGAGGTGGAGTTTACCGAGCTGGCGGACACGGCCACGCTGACCGTGCGGGACAACGGCGTGGGCATTACGCCGGCCCAACTGGCCGATCCGCGCTCGATCGGACTGCTCGGCATGCGGGAACGCGCGCTGGCGTTTGGCGGCACGGTCGAGATCTCCAGTTCACCGGGACCGGGCACGACGATCCTCGTGCGTCTTCCGATCGAATCAACCGCGTAGTGCTCACCCGCCATGATCCGCATTCTTATCGCCGACGATCACACGATTCTGCGCCAGGGTTTGAAGCAAATCCTCGCCGAAGATATTCCGGGCGCGAAGTTCGGCGAGGCCGGCGGCGCGGCCGAGGCGCTCGCGCTGCTGCACAAGCAGCGCTGGGAGGTGCTCCTCCTCGACATCAACATGCCCGGCCGAAACGGCTTCGAGGTGCTGGACGAGGTGCGGCGTAATTTTCCGCTGCTCCCGGTGCTCGTGCTCAGCTCGACCCCGGAAGATCAGATCGGTCTGCGCGCGATAAGGGCGGGAGCGGCGGGATATCTGAACAAGCAGACCGCGCCGGAACAACTCGTCGATGCGGTCAAGAAATTGCTCGCCGGCGAACAATTCATCAGCCCGGCCCTCGCCCAGAAACTTGTGGCCGATCTGCGGCGCAGTCACGACGGACCCCGGCACGATGCGCTGTCCGACCGCGAACTCCAGGTGTGCAAGATGAGTGCGGCCGGAAAATCCGTGAAGGAAATCGCCGCGGAGCTCGCGTTGAGCGCCAAGACGATCAGCACCTTTCGCAGTCGGGTGTTTGAAAAACTGGGAGTGCGCAACGACGCCGAACTCGCGCGTTATGCGCAGGAGCACGGGCTCACGCAGGATCCGTAGCGGGCTTGGCGGGACACGTTTGTAGGCCGCGGCCTACAAACCGCGGGGCCTCAGCCTACCTCGCGATCAGCGATCGCCCAATAGCGCGGCGCGCTCATTGCGCGCATACTGACGGCCGATGGAAATTGGCCCCAAAACTGAATCTTCCCTGCGCGTGCTGCTCGTCGGTAATCCTGGCGTGGCGAGCGCAGCGCTCTCCGCGTGGCTCGCCGAACAGGACGATCTCGCCGTTTGCGTCGCTCCGGGGTCGACCTGCGAGGCCATCGTCTGCGCCTCCGAATTCCAACCCCATGTGGTGATGCTCGATTTTCACGGGCAGGCCGTCGCGATCGGTTTCACGATCGTGCTGTTCAAGCAGCTCTCGCCTGAGCCGGCCGTATTTGTGCTCACCCACGATGCCAGCCCGCCCATGCGTCGGCGTTGCCGCGAGGCGCGGGCGGATGCCGTGTTCGACAAAACCGCCGAGCTCGAAGTGCTGCGGGACAAGCTGACGGCATATCGCCGCTCGCTCGTGGCGGCGAGTTAATGCCAGTCAAGATCACCGCCGACATGCCGACTTACTCCCGCCGCCAAGGCGCCGCCCGGTTTCAGCTGCCAGCCGAAACTCCTGTCCATTGCCGGGCTGAGGTGCCCCCCATCACCGGGGCGACGGATTCGCCGGATAGTTCCATTCCCACGCTGCTCGGCTGCGACCTCAGTGGGCTGGTTCGAAACACATTTATTTCTACCCCATGATCGTTCCCCAACCCGAAAATGAAACCGCGCGGGTTGCCGCCTTGCGCGCCTACGATTTGCTCGGCACCGCGGCGGACCACACGATCGACGACCTCACGCTGCTCGCCGCGCAAATCTGTCAGACTCCGATTGCGGTGGTGTCGCTGGTCGATGAAAAGCGCCAGTGGTTTAAGTCCAAGGTCGGTCTCGCCCTGACCGGGACCGCGCGAGACGCCGCCTTTTGCGCGCACGCCATCTTGCAACCGGACAAACTGATGGAGGTGCGCGACGCACGGCTCGACCCCCGCTTTGCCGCGAATCCGCTGGTAACCGGCGAGCCCAACCTCCGCTTCTACGCCGGCGCGCCTCTCGTAGCCGCGAACGGCGTCGCGCTCGGCGCGCTCTGTGTCGCCGATCGCGTGCCACGAGAGCTGAGCGACGGGCAACGGGCCGCCCTGTGCGCGCTGAGCCGTCATGTCGTCTCCCATTTCGACCTGAATCGGGCGTTGGCAGCGAACACCGAGCCGCTGAGAAAAAAATGGCCGCTGGAAAACACCAGTTTCGTGGCCCTCTTGGTGGCGGCAGTCGCGCTGTTGGCCGGAGGAATTTTCTCGATTCGCAGTTTGCTCTGGCTGGGGGAAAACGCCGGACAGTTGGCGCACCACAACCGGGTGATTGCTCAGGCCGAGCAGATTTCAATCGATGCGGGTGACGTGCAAAACGGCCAGCGCGGCTATCTCATCACCGGCGAGCCGCGGTTTCTCGATTCCTATCGGGCAACGGTGGCCAAGGTCATGCCGCATTTGCAGGAGCTGCGTCAGCTCACGATCGAAAATCCCCGTCATCAGCGGAGGATCGACGCGCTGGAAGACCTGACCGCGGATCGGCTGAACGTCACCCAGAGCCAAATCGCGCTCCGTCAGACGGAGGGTTTCGAGGCGGTGCGCGATGCCTCGGTCGAAGGGCGGGAAAAGACTGGCGCGGGTCGCACGCGGAAACTTGTGCAGGAGATCGTGGATGAGGAGCGAGAGCTGATTCGGCAGCATGATTGGCAGGCCGGCACGAGCGCACGCCTGACCCTCGCGGCCATCGGCGCCTTGGGCGCGCTCGCCGTCGGCCTCCTCGGCGTGATTGTGTGGCGCAGCCGGCGCGAACGGTTGGCTCGCCGGGAATCGCAAACGAAGATTAGCCAGCTGTGTGCCGATCTGGCGTCGCTGAACAGCTCACTGGAGCAGAAGGTGGCGGCCCGCACGGGCGAACTCAAGCGGACCGAGACACTGCTCCGCCAGCAATGCGACAAACTGGTGGTGAGCGAGGCTGAGACGCTGCGGCTCCTAGCCGTGGCCGAGGCATCACGCCGGGCGGTGCTTGATGTGCTCGCGGACGAGAAACGCGCCAGCCGGAATCTGCGGGAGAGCGAAGAACGATTCCGCGAACTGGCCGAGAACATCCATGAGGTTTTCTGGATCACTAATCCGGAAAAGAACCGGATTCTCTACATCAGCCCGGCCTACGAAAAAATCTGGGGTCGGACCTGTGCCAGCCTAGAGGTGAACCCGCGCGCCTGGCTCGACGCCATCCACCCGGATGATCTCGAACGCATCCAGCAAGCGAGCGCCGTGAAACAGGTCACGGGCGATTACAACGAGACCTACCGCATCCTGCGGCCCGACGGCACGCTGCGCTGGATTCACGACCGGGCGTTTCCCATCCGCGATGAGAGCGGGACGGTCCGCCGCATCGTTGGCACGGCGGAGGACATCACCGCGCGCCGCGACCTGGAACAGCAGTTCCGTCAGGTGCAAAAAATGGAGGCGATCGGCACGCTGGCCGGCGGCATCGCGCACGATTTCAACAATATCCTCACGGCCATCGGGGGTTACACGGAGCTCGCGCGGTTGCAGGTGGAGGGCGATGAAACGACAACCCGGTTTCTCACAGCCGTCATGCAAGCCTCCAGTCGGGCGGCGGCGCTCGTCCGCCAGATTCTCACGTTCAGCCGGCAACAGGAGCAATCGACCCGGCTGCCGCTCGATCTGGCAGAGGCCGTCATCGAGCCGCTGACACTCCTGCGTGCGACGATCCCCACGACCATCGAGTTCGATTTCCATTTGCCCGACGACCTGCCCGCCGTGCTGGCCGACGCGACGCAAATCCACCAGATCGTCATGAACCTTTGCACGAATGCCGCCCACGCGATGAAGGATCGCACCGGCCGGCTCGGGGTGCGCTTGGAGGAATTCGATGTCGATGAAGAGCTGGCGAAGATCAAGCTGCGCCTCCAGCCCGGTCCTTATGTGCGGCTGGCGATCACCGACACCGGCCACGGTATGGACCAGGCGACGGTGGAGCGGATCTTCGAGCCGTTCTTCACCACCAAGAAGCCCGGTGACGGCACCGGGTTGGGCCTCGCGGTCGTGCATGGCATCATGCAAAGCTACGACGGGGCGGCGACGGTTTACAGCCAGCCCGGCGATGGGACGACGTTTCATCTCTATTTTCCGGTGCATCATGCGAAGGTCGATGACGCGGGGCCGCCGCCGGCGCCGGTGCCGAGAGGGCACGGTGAGCGGATCCTCGTGTTGGATGATGAGGTCGTGCTGGCCCAGCTTGGGGTCATGATGCTCCAGACCCTGGGCTACGCGGCGCAAGCCGCGACCGATCCGCACTCGGCCCTCGCCAGCTTCCGCTTGGATCCGGAGGCGTTCGATCTCGTGTTCACTGATTTGACGATGCCCGGAATGACCGGAATGGATTTCGCGCGGCAGCTCCTCGATATCCGGCCCGACCTTCCCGTCGTGCTCGCGACCGGCTACGTCACCGCCAGCTTGGCCGAGCGGGCGCGCGCCGTGGGTATCTGCGAGGTGTTGGTCAAACCGCACACCAAGCAATCGCTCGGGGAGGCCGTCCACCGGGCCTTGGGGTCGGCGGCGACCGTTCAACTCAGCGTCGCAGCCTGCGAGTCCGAGTCACTGGCCGAAGCCACGGCGGCCTGATTCAGCCATGAAAGCACCACTCCCTCCCGACGAATTGGACCGGCTCGCGTCTCTCTACCGCTACAACGTGCTCGATACCGCGCCCGAAGGTGCGTTCGACGATCTCACCCTGCTCGCCGCGCAAATCTGCCAGACCCCCATCGCGATCATCACGCTGGTGGACCAGAACAGGCAGTGGTTCAAATCCAGCATTGGCGTCACTATCACTGAAACCGCGCGCGACGTGGCGTTCTGTGCGCACACCATCCTGAACAAGGACGAGGTGCTGCAGGTGAAAGACACGCAGGCGGACCCACGCTTTGCGGACAATCCGCTCGTTACCTCCGGACCGCACGTTCGCTTTTATGCCGGTGCGCCGCTCACCACCCCCGATGGGCACGTGCTCGGCGCCCTGTGCGTAGTCGACCGGGCACCGCGCGAATTGAGCGTCGAGCAGACCATCGCCTTGCGGGCTTTGGGCCGCCACACGGTGGCGCAACTTGAGCTAAGGCGGAAAACGCGCGACCTGGAACGCGAAGTGGCGGCACACCGTCGTTCCGAGGAGGCCGTGAGAAGTTCGCAACAGTTTCTGCGCTTCACGCTCGACGCGTTGACTGCGGAAATCGCGATCTTGGACGAGTCCGGTGTGATCCTCGCGGTCAACGCCGCCCGGGAGCGTTTTGCCCGCGAAAACGAACAAGCGAGCGGCGGCGTCGGCACCGGGGTAAATTATCTGGAGGTGTGTGATCGCAGTCGGGGCGAATGCGCCGCCGACGCCCACGCCGTGGCGAAGGGCATCCGCTCGGTGATCGCCGGGGAGGTGTTGGAGTTCCAGCGTGAGTATCCGTGTCACAGTCCGACCCAGAGGCGCTGGTATGTCGTGAATGTCACGCGCTTCGAAGCGCAAGGCGCGCGGCGCATCGTGGTGGCCCACTCGGATGTGACGCAGCGTAAGCTGGCCGAGGAGCGACTGCGCGTATGCGACACGGCGATCAAGGCGGTCTCGCAAGGGGTGATTATCGCCGGTCCCGACCGGCTCATCCTAACCGCCAATTCGGCGTTTACGGCGATCACGGGTTACAGCGAAGGCGAAATCGTGGGCCGAAACTGCAAGTTTCTCCAAGGTCCGCTCACCGAGCCACGGACCGTGGCGGCGATCCGAGAGGCGCAGCAAAACGTCACGGACTTCGCGGGAGAGATTCTTAACTATCGCAAAGACGGGACAGCTTTTTGGAACGAGATGACGGTCTCGCCGGTGCGCGATGAACTGGGGCAGCTCACTCATTTCATCGGCATCACGCGTGATATCTCCGCCCGCAAGGAGGCCGAGGGCCAGGTGGAGAAGTTGCATCGACAGTTGGTCGAGGTTTCACGCTACGCCGGGATGGCGGAGGTCGCGACGAGCGTGCTGCACAACGTCGGCAACGTGCTCAACAGCGTGAACGTCTCCGCCACACTCGTCGGGGATCGGCTCCGCAAGACCAAGACGGCCAATCTCGCCAAGGTCGCGGCACTCTTTCAGGAACATGCGGCCGACCTGCCCGGCTTCTTCACCCATGATGCGCGGGCCGCACAGTTGCCCGGCTACCTTGAACTCTTCGCCCGGCACCTGACTTCCGAGCGCGAAGACGTGCTTACCGAGATCGAGCGTCTGCGTAAAAACGTCGATCACATCAAGGACATCGTGGCAATGCAGCAGAGCTACGCGAAGGTCTCCGGCACGGCAGAGATCGTTAAGCCGGCGGACCTGATTGAGGACACCCTGCGGATGAACGCCGGCTCGCTCGATCACCATGCCATCGAAGTGCTCCGGGAGATCGGGGAGGTCCCGAGCATCGAGGTGGACAAGCACAAAGTCCTACAGGTCCTGATCAACTTTGTCCGCAACGCGAAATACGCCTGCGACGATTCGGGCCGCGTCGACAAGCGTATCATCCTGCGGGTGGGCTGCCGCGAGGGTCGGGTGCTGTTCTCCGTCGTCGACAACGGCGTGGGCATCCTGCCGGAAAACCTCAAGCGCATCTTCAACCACGGCTTCACCACCAAAAAGGACGGCCACGGTTTTGGTCTGCACAGCGGGGCCAACGCGGCGCGGGAAATGGGTGGAAACGTGAGCGTGCACAGCGATGGTCCCGGCTGCGGAGCCACCTTCACCCTCGAGTTGCCGATCGCTCCGAAGAGGATCGAAGGCGGGCAAAAGACCTCAACCGCCCACTCACCGCTCGCGCGGCAAGCCGCATGAACCTTTCCCACCTTCACCACCGATTGCTCGTGATCGACGACAATCCCGAGATCCACGAGGATTTCCTCAGGATTTTCTCGGCCCGCGGGGCCGGGCCGTCGGCGATGGAACTCGCCGAACTCGCCCTGCTGGGGGAGCACTCAGCGTCCCCTACCGGCCCTAATTTCAGCGTCGAAGGGGCGCTGCAGGGGGAGGAAGGATGGGAGCACGTTGCGACGGCGTTGGCCTCGGGTCAGCCCTATGCGGCGGCGTTCGTGGATGTGCGCATGCCGCCGGGCTGTGACGGGATCGAAACCGTCCGGCGGATCTGGCAGATCGATCCGGACATCCAGATCGTCATCTGCACCGCGTTCTCCGATTACTCGCTCGACGAGATGCTCGCGAAACTCGGGGATTCGGATCGCCTGCTGATTTTGAAAAAGCCCTTCGACAACGTCGAAGTCGTGCAACTCGCGAATGCCCTCACCGAAAAGTGGCGGCTCGCGCGGGAAGTCCGCGGGCAGCTCAACCGCCTCGAACTGCTGGTGCAGGAGCGGACGGCGGAGCTGCACCGGGCGAATACGGAGCTGGTGGCTGAGGCCAAGCGCTCACGGGATCTCGCCCACGCAGCGCAGGCGGCCAGCAAGGCCAAGAGTGAATTTCTGGCCGTGATGAGCCACGAACTCCGCACGCCGATGAACGGCATTATCGGCATGACCAGCCTGCTGTTGGAGACCGAACTGACCGCTGAGCAGCGCGACTACGCCGCCTCGGCCCTGTCCAGCGGCGAGGGGATGATGGGCGTGCTCAGCAATGTTTTGGATTTTTCCGAACTCGACGCGGGCCGGATCGCGCTGGAAAACGCGGGCTTCGACCTGGCCGAGAGTGTCGAGGCGGCGGTCGCGCCTTTCCGCAGCCGGGCAGGGGAAAAAGGGATCGCGATTCACTGCTCCATCGCCCCCGGGTTGCCGGCCCGCTACTATGGTGACGGGCGGCGCGTTCGTCAGGTGCTGCTCTACTTGATGGACAACGCGATCAAGTTTACCGCCAAAGGCCGCGTGACGCTCGAGGTCAAAGGCGGAATCGGATCGCCGGGGAAGGTTGCGCTGCGGTTCGAGGTCGGCGATACCGGGATCGGGATGGGGCACGAGGTTCAACGCGCACTCTTCCAGCCTTTTTCCCAGGAGGACCATTCAACGACGCGGCGCTTCGGTGGTTCAGGTCTGGGTTTGGCCATCGGCAAGAAGATCGTGGGCTTGATGGGCGGCGAGATCGGCGTCCGCAGCGAGCCGGGGGTGGGTTCCACGTTTTGGTTCACTCTCGCGCTTGGCCTTGAAACGGAGGCGGTTGCTCCCCGGCGAAACCACCTAGCGGCCGCGCCTCGTCGGTTCCAGCCGGGCTCCGGCGGAGAGTTGACGGACGATCCGCGGGGCGCGGTGGAGCGTGTTTCTCCACCGGCGTTCGTCTCCACTCCCGCCTGCTCCTGACCATGGACGCAAACCGGCTCGGCGCCATCAAACCCAACCGGCGTATCCTTGTTGTGGACGACAACGATGCGATCCATGACGACTTCCGAATGATTCTCGGGGACAGGAACCACGCTGCCGACAGCAGGGAGAGGGCCGATGCCGCCCTCTTTGGCGACGAGAGGATCAACCCGGCCTGCCCACCTTCGAGCTGGATTCCGCCCTGCAGGGCGAAGAGGCGTTCGCGCGCGTCAAGCCGGCCCTGAAGAAAGGGCGACCCTACAGGTTAAAAGCGTCGGGCGATTGGAATCAGAGATTCGCGATGATGGCGTCAGCCATCGCCTTGGTGCCGACGCTCGGTTTGCCGAAGGCGATGTCGCCGGTGCGCGTGCCGGTGGTGACAGCTTGGCGGACGGCGGCTTCGATGCGCGTGGCGATTTTTTCCAAGCCGAAGCTGAAGCGGAGCATCAGCGCGACGGAGAGGATTTGCGCGCAGGGATTGGCGATGCCCTTGCCCGCGATGTCGGGGGCCGTGCCGCCGGCGGGTTCGTAGAGGCCGAAGGGCAGGCCGAGGGAATTTTTGCCGGCGCCGAGCGAGGCGGACGACAACATCCCGAGCGAGCCGCAGATGACGGCCATCTCGTCGGAGAGGATGTCGCCGAACATGTTTTCGGTCACGAACACGTCGAACTGGTTCGGGTCGCGTGCGAGCTGCATCGCGGCGTTGTCGACATACATGTGGCTGAGCGCGAGGTCGGGCGCGTGCGCGGCACAGTAGTCGGTCACAGTCTTGCGCCAGAGGACCGAGGTCTCGAGGACGTTGGCCTTGTCGACGGAGCAGAGTTTCTTTTTGCGCGAACGCGCGGTCGTGATCGCGACCTGCAGGATGCGTTCGATCTCGGATTTTTTATAGACCATCGTGTCGATGGACTGCACATCGCCGTCGGGGAGCGTGGTCGTGGTCTTGGGGAGGCCGAAGTAAACGCCGCCGGTGAGCTCGCGGATGCAGACGATGTCGATGCCATTGGGGATGCGCTCGGATTTGAGCGGCGAGGCATCGGTGAGTTCGCGGTAGAGGAGGCCGGGGCGGATGTTCGCGAAAAGCGTGAAGTGCTTGCGCAGCGGGAGCAGCGCGGCGCGCTCGGGCTGCTCTTTGGGTGGAAGTTTTTCCCACTTCGGACCGCCGACGGAGCCGAAGAGGATGGCGTCGGATTGCTCGCAAAGTTTGAGCGTGGAGTCGGGGAGCGCCTTGCCGTGATTGTCGATGCCGGCACCACCGACGTCGGCCTTGGTGTAGGCGAGCGTGAGGCCTTCCTGCTTCGCGACGTGTTCAAACACGCGCAAGGCCTCGGTCATGACCTCGGGCCCGATATAGTCTCCAGCAAGGACGGCGAACTTAAGTGTCGGCATGGGAAAAGGGGCAGACTGCCAAGTGCCGGGGCAGAGTGGCAAGTGGGGAGTTGGAGATAACGATTGCGCGCTCGGCCATTCCCTTTGGATTGGCCTGGTGAACGTCCACATTTTGCCGGCCGGGCCGATTCAGACCAATGCCTATCTCCTGACCGCTCCCGAACGCGGCGAGGCGGTGCTCATCGATGCGCCGGGCGACGTGTGGGACGACGTGGAGCCGATCCTGAAAAAAGAAAAATGCCGGCTCACCGAGCTGTGGCTCACGCATGGGCACTGGGATCACACGCAGGGTGGGGCGGCCGTCGTGCGCGCGACGGGGGCGAAGGTCCGCGCTCATGCCGATGACCGCGTGCTGATCGAGACGCCGGAGATCATGGAGCGCTTCATGGGGGAGAAAATGAATCTCGAACCGGTGCACGTGGATCATTGGGTGAAGCAGGGCGAGACGTTCGACGCCCTCGGCCAGCGGGTGGAGGTGCGGCACGTGCCGGGTCATTGTCCCGGCAACGTGCTGTTTTACTTCGCGGCGCTCAGTTCCGCTTATGTCGGCGATGCGCTGTTCAACGGGAGCGTGGGCCGCGCGGATTTGCCGGGCGGCGACTTCGCGCTGCTGGAGCGGTCAATTCGCAGTCAGATTTATAATATG
Organism: Opitutaceae bacterium; assembly: GCA_031411015.1. GTDB lineage: Bacteria > Verrucomicrobiota > Verrucomicrobiia > Opitutales > Opitutaceae > ER46. The sequence goes on from JANOAF010000036.1 coordinate 15,188, forward strand.
CCGGAAAACACGGTGGTATTTCCCGGCCACGGCCCTAAGACGACGGTTGCCCATGAACGTGCCACCAATCCCTATGTTCGCGGTTGAGCCTCACGAAGTCTTCATGCGTCGCGCGCTCGAAGTCGCGCGCAGTGTCTGGGGCACCACGCATCCGAACCCGATGGTCGGCGCAATCATTGTCGAGGATGGGCACATCGTCGCCGAGGGCGCGACCGCGCCCGATGGCGGGCCGCACGCCGAACGCCTCGCCCTGCTCGCGCGCGGGAAAACCCCGCGCCCCGGTGCTACGCTCTACACCACGCTCGAGCCCTGCTCGACGCACGGTCGCACCGGCGCGTGCACCGATGCCATCATCGCCTCCGGCATCAAGCGCGTGGTCGTCGGCGCCACCGATCCGAATCCCGCTCATCTCGGCGGCGGCTACGCCGCGCTGCGAGCTGCGGGGGTCGAAGTGATCAAGGGCGTGCTTGAGCGCGAGTGCACCGACCTCAATTTGATCTTCAATCACTGGATCACGAAGGGCGGCCCGATCATCGCGGCCAAGGTGGCCTCGACGCTTGACGGCAAGATCGCTTGCCGCACCGGCGAATCAAAATGGATCACGAACACGCGCTCGCGCGAGGACGTGCATCGCTGGCGCCGGCTTTTTCCCGGCATCGCGGTCGGCGCGATGACAGTCCTGAAGGACAATCCCCGCCTCACCGCGCGCCGCGAGGGCGAGAAGGAGTGGTGTCCACTGCGTTTCGTTTTCGACGGCCTGCTCCGCACCGTCGTGGATAAGAATTTTCCCAACCTCTTCACCGACGAGTTTCGCGACCGCACGATCGTCGTGACCACGCCGCACGGCGGGCTCGGCTACGTGCGCAAGCTGCGCGACATGGGCATCAAGGTGTGGACCTTCGACTCGCCGACCCAGCGCGTTTCATTCACGGACTTCCGCAAGAAGTGCACCGAGGAACGAATCCCCGGCGTGCTGGTCGAGGGCGGCGCGCAGCTCATCAGCGAGATGATCCGCACGCGCCAGCTCGATTACCTCTTCGCCTACCACGCCCCTGTGCTGCTCGCCGACGAGAAGGCCAAGTCGATCTTCAGCGGCATGCGCCCCGAGAAAATCGAGCAGGCCGTGCGCCTTGCCGACGTCCGCCACGAAACCTTCGACGGCGACGTCCTGATGCACGGCCGCATGCAATATCCCGACAAACTGCTCGTGGATGAAACGGTGTTTGGGGTTCGGTAGAGGGCGTCGAAAGGGCCTCTTATTCTGAGCGGAGCGAAGTCTCCGTTCAGAATTCGCAACGCGACTTGAACAGGAAGGCCGGGAAGGACGGGAAGCAGCCGAACCCAACTTCCCGATCTTTACGGCCTTCCTGTGCAATTTTTTCCGACAGGTTGGTTGTGCTGGATTCTATACTCCGCTCAGACTGGCCGGGTCTTATTTTCTTTATGTGCTCCATCCCTCGCTTCCTTCTCGTTTTGCTGTTTGTCGTCAGCTCGACTCTCCGCGCCGCCGACGATTATGCGCCCGGCCCCGATTCAAAGGTTCAGCCCGGCGTGCCCAAGGGTGAGCTGATCAAGTTTGAGTTTTCCGGCTCGAAGATTTTTCCCGGCACGACCCGAGAGATCACGATCTACGTGCCGAAACAATACGACGCCACGAAGCCCGCCTGCGTCTATGTGAACCAAGACGGCGTGCAATGGAGCGCGCCCACCGTGTTCGACAACCTGATCGCGCGCGGTGAGCTGCCGATCCTCATCGGCGTCTTCGTGCCGCCGGGCGTGGTGAAGGCGGCGAATCCCGCGGTGGCACTCAATCGGTTTAACCGCAGCTTCGAGTTCGACGGACTCGGCGACGACTACGCGCGCTTCATCCTCGACGAAGTGCTGCCCGCCGTGGAGGCGAAGACCACCACCGACGGTCGTGCGATCAAGCTCTCGAAGTCGGGTAACGATCGCGCCATCGGCGGATCGAGCAGCGGCGCGATCGCGGCGTTTACGGCGGCGTGGGAGCGGCCGGACGCGTTTTCGCGGGTGTTTAGTTGCATCGGCACCTACGTCGGCCTGCGTGGCGGCGACCGCTACCCGACGCTTATTCGCAAGACTGAGCCGAAGGCGTTGCGCGTGTTTCTGCAGGACGGCGAGCGCGACCAAAACATTTATGCGGGCGATTGGTGGATGGCCAACCAGACGATGGAGCGCGCGTTGATTTACTCGGGCTACGAGGTGAAACATGCGTGGGGCGACGGCGGCCACACGGGCAAGCAGGGCGCGATGTTGTTTCCCGATGCGATGCGCTGGCTCTGGCAGGACTGGCCGAAGTCGGTGAAGGCGGGTCGCGCGCCGCTTGAGCGCGTAGGGCCAATCCTGATTCCCGGCGAAGACTGGCAGCTCGTGGGCGAAGGTTACCGTCTCTCCGAGGGCACGGCCGTAAACGCCAAGGGCGAGGTGTTCTTCACCGATATTCCGAACAGCAAGGCCTACAAAATCGGGCCGGATGCAAAGCCCGTCGTCTTCATAGAAGACACGAAGCGAGCCAATGGGCAGGCGTTCGGACCCGACGGCCGGCTTTATTCCGTCGCCGCGGGTGCGAAGGAAATTCTCGCCTACGATGCCGACCGCAAAACTGCCGTCATCGCGAGCGACATCGCCGGCAACGATCTCATCGTCGCGCACAATGGAAATATCTACGTGACCGCGCCGCCGGCCGGCGCGAGCAACGAGCCGAGCAAGGTGTGGCTCATCAAACCCGACGGGGCGAAGCAGGTCGTCGACAGCGGAATCAAGTTTGCCAATGGCGTCGCG
>JANOAF010000037.1:0-3078 GCA_031411015.1 Opitutaceae bacterium
GCAGGTCCGCCATGTCCTGCACACTCAGTCCGGCCTCAAGGCCCTCGGGCATGAGGCTTTTGCCGGAGGACGAGGAGCCTTTGACGTTGGACCGCGGGAGCGCGACCTCGGCGCCGCCCATGATTTTCAGCGTGAGTCCCGTCGCATCGTCGCGGGTGATGATTCCGGTGTAGGCGTTGCCGTCTTTCGTCGCGACATCGAACGCGATGTATTGCGGTGCGACTTCCTTGTGCGGGTCGAGAATCGCCGTGAGCAGCGCCTCGCGGCCCTTCGTCTTCACGGTGATCAAATCGGGCCCGAGCGCCATACCGTCGCTGCCGGCGCGATGGCAAATCATGCAACGGCCGAGGTATTGCGCCTTGCCGCGCGCGGCGTCACCCGCCGTGGAAACAGCCGGAAAAAACTTGGCCGCCACTTCAGCGCGCGAGGGCGGAATCACGGCGGCGAGCGTGGTCGCCGCGAGCGCCGCGATTTTCGCGGTTTTGTGGTGCGCGAGACTCTGCACCTGCGCCGCACTCAAATCGGTCGCGGCAATCTTCCCCGCGCCAATTGCCCCGAGCAAAGCCAAGGTGCGATCTTCGCGGGCCATCAGCGCAGCGAGCGCGGCTTCCTTCGCCTTCGGGGCGAAGTGCGGCCACGCGCGCACGAGCGACGCCGTGACTTCCGCGGTCGTCTGCTGCGCGAGCGCTTTAATCGCGGCGCCCTGCACTGTTTCCGGTTGGCCGGGCGCGAGCACAGCCGTGAGGGCTTCGCGTGATTGCACCGCCGCAGCGACACTGAGGGTCTCGATGGCTTCAAGCCGCGCAGCGGCCGGAGCTTTACTGTCGGCCAAGGTCGCGGCCGCACGAGTAAACAGCGCGGCGAGTTTTCTCTCACCATCCACCTGCTCGATGCTGGTGCCCGCACGGCGCAGGCCGTCGCCAAGCGCACGGAGCCAGAGTGGGCTCGCGCCGGGTTGCGCGACGAAATCGATCAATGACGCGTAGCCGCCGACTGGTTTGGACGCCGCGGCAATCTCCACGAGCTTCGCCACGAAGGCCGCAGATTTTTTCGCCGTTGCCAGATCACGGGTTGCGGCGGGCAGGAGCGCAGCGGAAACGGCTGCCGGCGGACCGCTGAGCAACGCCGCCGAAATCCAACTGTCGCCGCTGTCCCGCTCCGCGAGTCGCGCCAGCGTGCTCGCCAACGCAGGCGAAGCCGGCGCGGTCAGGGCAAGCTGGAAGCGCACGCGCGGCGCCGAATCGGCCGCCAAGCCACCGAGCTTCGCCGCCAATGGCGCGCTGGGCGCAGCGCGTGAAATGAATTTCTCCGCGAACGCCACTGCCCGCTCGCGCACATGTTCGTCCTGGTCGCCAAGCGCCACCATCACCGTGTCTTCGCTCAACGCCCCGAGCCCGCCGAGCACGCCGAGCGCGTGGTGACGGGCGAGCGGCGCTTTCGACTCCCTCACGAGTTTCGCCAGGAGCGGCACGGCGGTCTTGTCCTGCCGTTCGTAAAGGAGACGCGACGCGGTGTCGCGGTGCCAGCCGTTGGGGTGCTCGAGCGTTGCGACGAGTTCGGCCGTGCTCGCCGAGCCAAGCGCGACACGGCCGCGCCGTTGCCAAGTGCCCGTCGTCGGCACGACGCGGTAGATGCGGCCGCGGTCGTTGCCGCTGTTGAGGTCGAGATGTTTTTTGATTTCCTCCGGGATGCTCCATGGGTGCTCGATCACTTCGCGATACATGTCGCAAAGGTGGAGCGTGCCGTCGGGCGCATTGGCGAAGTTCACGACGCGCACCCATGTGTCGGTGCTCGCGGTGAACTCGAAATTTTGCTCATCGGCCGGGCGGCGGCCGACAAGGCTCACGCCGTCGGGGGAAATGATTTTGCGATGCACGAGCTGCCCGCCGGCGTCGCCCGTGAAGGTGTTGTTCACGAAGTCCTCGCCGTAGGCATCGCCGCGAAACACCGTCGTGCCCGTCGCGCCGGTGAAGTAACCGCTCACGCGACCGCCGCCCTCGACCACGCCTTTCACCACGCCGCCGATGCGCCAGCGCGTGCGCACGATGCGCCACGGCTCATCGGGACTGAGGCGGTAAACCTCCGCCGCGCCGCCATCGGCCGCGATGCTCTGCCGCGCGGGTGGCAGCGAGAAAAACGGATTCCGACCCGCGTAGCGATCGTCGTAAACCCAGAACTGGAGGTGGTCGGAATTGGAGCAGCCGAATTTGCGGCCGTAGTTGTCGAAACTCATCCCGTATTGCGCGCCGCCGGACTCGAAACCGAATTCGTAGGTGCGCGGATCGAACCAGAAATCCCGCGCGGCGAGTTCCTGCTCCGGCAGGTCGGGGCGTTTCGGGCTGCTGATTTTTCCGCGGTTGCCCGAGCCGCTCTGCACGTGAATGCGGTTGTCCTGGCCCCATTGGAGGCTGTTGAGCAGCGCCTGCACGTTAAGCCGCGCGAGGCCCGTGCCGAACCCCGTGAAGACTTTCTCCCGCACCTCCGCACGGCCGTCGCCATCGCGATCTTCGAAGCGCCAGATGTCGGGCGTCGCGGCGACAAACAGGCCGCCATTCGCCCAGATGAGTCCGGTCGGCCACGGCAGGTTGTCCGCGAAAACCTTGCTGGTCTCGTAGAAGCCGTCGCCGTCCTTGTCCTCCAACATCGTGATGCGGCCCCAGTGCGGGTCGCGGTCGCGCTCCTCCGAGTAGTCGATCATCTCGCAGACAAACATCCGGCCGTTCTCATCAAACGTGATGGCCACCGGATCGCGCACGAGCGGTTCGTTCGCAGCGAGTTCGAGCTTGAAACCCGGCTTCACCTTCCACGTCGCGATCGCGGCCTTGGGTTCGACGGCAGGATAGCGCGGCAGCTCCTTCGCCGGATCGAGCGCGGTGGGATTTTTGCTTTCGCCGTAGGCCTGAGTGTAGGTGATGCGCGAGGTCGGCACCTCGGCGGCGAAGGCAAGACCGAGCAGGGCGAGAAATGGGAAGGCGAAAAGGACTTTCATGGATGGGGCCGGATGCGCCCGTTCTCGTAACCTGTCGGTTACTTGTCAACCGTGTGAGCCGGTAACGGGCGCGCCGGCCGTCGCCGCCA
>JANOAF010000038.1:0-2244 GCA_031411015.1 Opitutaceae bacterium
CGCGCTCCGCAACGATCTGCCCGCGCAGCCGGTCACGTTCGCCGAGAACGGCATCACTCAATTCGCGCTCCCGCTCCCCGATGCCGCGCTGCCGCTCACCTTGCCAGACGTTCAGTCCTATCTGCCGAGTGGCACGGGCGAGAGCGCACTCGCCAACGAAACCGCGTGGCTCGAAATCTGGTTCAACGTCGAGACCGGCGCCGCCGTTTCCGCCACTGCCGCGAGGCCAGCCGGCGACGCGTGGGTGCGCGGCCGCCGCGAGACCAATACCATGCCGCAATGGGCCGGCTCGTGCTGGTATTACCTGCGCTTCCTCGATCCAAAGAACGCCGACGCCTTCGCTTCACCCGAGGCGCTGAAGTATTGGGGCGTGCCCGATCTCTACGTGGGCGGCGCGGAGCACGCGGTGCTGCACCTCCTCTACGCGCGCTTCTGGCACAAAGTGCTGTTCGACCTCGGCGTCGTGCCGCAGGCCGAGCCGTTCACAAAGCTGTTTCACCAAGGCATCATCCTCGGCGAGGACGGCGAGAAGATGTCGAAGAGCCGCGGCAACGTCGTGAGCCCCGACACCATCATCGCGTCGCACGGCACCGATACGCTGCGCCTCTACCTCATGTTCCTCGGCCCGCTCGAAGCGATGAAGCCGTGGTCCATGCAGCAGATCGAGGGCGTGCATCGCTTCCTCCACAAAATCTGGCGCGAGCTCATCGCCGCTGATGGCACCGTGAATCCGAAAATCTCCGCCGACACCACGGCCGAGCCCGCCGAGTTCACGAAGCTCCTGCACGAAACGATCAAGAAGGTGGGCGACGACATCGAGGGCCTGCGCTTCAACACCGCGATCTCGCAGATGATGATCTGCGCCAACGCGCTCCAGAAGGCGCCCGCCGTCGGCCGGCTGAGCGCGCTCACGCTGCTGCAATTGCTCGCGCCGTTCTCCCCGCACATTGCGGAGGAACTCTGGTCACGCCTCGGTGCAAGTGGCTCCATCATGGCCGCAAAGTGGCCGCAGTTCGACGCCGCGAAGCTCGCGACCACCGAGGTAAAGCTCGTGTTCCAAGTGAACGGCAAACACCGCGGCGATCAGCTTGTGCCCGTCGGCACCACGCAGGAAACCGCCGTGCAACTCGCTCACGCCAACGCGGGCGTCGCGCCCCATCTCGCCGGGAAAGCGGTGAAGCGTATCGTCTACGTCCCGGGCCGAATCCTGAACATCGTCGTGGAGTAGCGTTCCGCCCCTTCTCCGCGTCTCTCCGTCTCCCCCTCTCCGTGTCTTCAGTCTCCGCCTTCCTCCCCGCCAACTTCGATCCGCGCAAACCCGTCGCGTTGATCGCTGGGCAGGGTCTCTACCCGCAGCTCGTGGCGAAGGCGATTCGCGCCGCGGGAATTCCGCTGCGGCTCGTTGCATTTGAGGAGGAGACGCCGCCGGAACTCGTCGCCTCCTTTTCCAAGAGCGAACACCGCATGCTCAAGGTCGGCCAGCTCGGCCACATGCTCGATGCACTGAAGGATTTCGGCGCCGGCTACGCCTACATGGCCGGCCAGATCACCCCGCGCCGGCTCTTCAAGGGCCTCCACCCCGATCTCAAGGCGACGCGGATTCTGCTCTCGTTGAAACGCCGCAACGCCGAGACGATCTTTGGTGCCATCGCCAAGGAGATTGAGGCGCTCGGCGTCACGCTGCTCGACGCGCGGTCGTTTCTCGATGCGCAGCTCGCGACCGCCGGACCGATGACGGGAAAGAAATTCCCCATCGAGCAGGACTATCTCGATCACGGCATCCAAATCGCACGCGAGTGTGCGCGGCTCGACATCGGCCAGGGCTGCGTCGTCCGCAAGGGCACCGTGCTCGCGGTCGAAGCCTACGAAGGCACCGACGAAATGCTGCGCCGCGCCGGCACGCTCAAGACCGACGAAACGCTCTTCGTGAAGACCGTGAAGCCGCGGCAGGACTGGCGCTTCGACGTGCCGTGCTTCGGCCTGCGCACGCTTGAGACCATGCGCGAGGCGCGCATTGCGGCCGCCGCACTCGAGACCGGCAAGGTCATCATGTTGGACAAGCCCGCCGTGCTCGAACAGGCGCGCGCGTGGGGCATCCAGCTCTACGGCTTCGCGTGAATCGTTTCACGTTTCAGCGGACACCACGCGGGGATTGTTTTCACCGTGAAGTTTCTCTTTGGAAAAAATCCGCTGGCCGCTCGCCGCCATCCTCGCCGCCGCTCTTTCGGTGACGGCGGGAATCGC
>JANOAF010000039.1:0-35026 GCA_031411015.1 Opitutaceae bacterium
TCGCCGCCGCCATCGCCGCCGCTATTGGCGGAAAGATCGGTGAGACCGCCGAGGATTTGGAGCTTGTCCTTCACCGCGGCGAGCGGCGCGAGCGTGCGGTTCAGCGCGAAATCCTTTTCGCCGCCCGTGGGCCACCACGCGGCGGGGATCGCACCGTTGGGAAAATAGAGAAACGCGGTGCGCAGCGGTGCGCCGGTGGCGGTCGTGGCGACGAGTTTTTCACCCGCGGCGGTCGCGCCGGCCAGGCGCGTGGACCAGAACGATTCCAACGCCGGCAGCGAAAGACACACGCCGAGATTGCGCAGAAAATGGCGGCGATTCAAAGGTGCGTGAGCGCGGGGAGAATGAGAGTTCATCGGGTGACGGAAGTGGAGGTGACGGTGGAGGCGGGGGCGGCCGAAGGGGAGGTGGCCTTCTCGTTGGTGCGGCGCTGCTGGAAAGGGACTGATTCGACAATTCCCATTAGCAGCTCGGAAAAACGACCGCTGCCGCGGTCGAGACGATCGACGATTTTGTCCACGGTGGGAACGTCGTAGTATTCGAGGCCGCGGCCAAGGGAGTAAATCATGAGCTTCTCGGTGAGCGTCCGGTAGACTTCCTTCCGGTGATTGGTGACGAGAATGCGCTTCAGTTCGCGGATGGTTTTGAAGGACTCGCCGGTCATCAGCGTGCCGGTGGCGTCCACGGGTTGATCGAGCTCCTGGGTGCGGTAGAGGCCGAGGGCGTTAAAATTCTCCAGGGCGAGGCCGAGCGGATCCATGCGCGCGTGGCAGGAAGCGCACAGCGCATCCTCGCGGTGGATTGCCAGCAGCTCGCGCTGTGTCGGCACGCGGTTCGAGATTTTTTTCTCCGTGTCCTCGAGCGAAGGGATGTCGGGCGGCGGTGGCGGCGCGGGCGCACCGAGAATGTTTTCGAGGATCCACTTGCCGCGTTTCACCGGCGAAGTGCGGGTCGGGTTCGACGTCACGGCGAGGATGCTGGCCATTGTGAGCACACCGCCGCCGCGAGGATCATCGGCGGCGAGAGTGAGCTTGCGCAGCTCGGGGCCTTTGGTGGTGTCGGTGGGCAGGCCGTAGTAGGTGGCGAGGGTTTCGTTGCGGAAAACGTAATCGCTATCGACCAACTCAAGCACGTCGCGGTTGCCGCGCGCGATGTGCTCGAAATACGCCTCGGCCTCGCGCTTCAGGGCCTCGCGCTGCGAGAGTGTCAGCTCATTCGGCGGGGGTGGCGGCGCGCCGAAGCGCCGGGCTGGCGGAGGCGGGGGCTTGATGCCCTCTCGTTCGAGGACGATGGGGCGGTTAATCGCCACGTGCATGATATCGCGGGAGAGAAGCCATTGCCCGGTGAAATTTTCGACGAACGCCGACGCCTTCGGGTCGGCCAGCAGGCGTTGCACCTGGGCGGCGAGATTTTTTCGCAGCGCGCCGTTCCCGGCAAGTTTCAAGAGCTCGGCATCGGGCGTTGAGGACCACAGAAAATAGGAGAGTCGCGAGGCGAGGGCGTATTCGTCGACGTGGGCGAAAGTCTGACCGCGCTCAGCGGGAGCGGCCTCCTCGAAGCGGAAAAGGAACCGAGGCGAGGCGAGAATGGCGACGATCGCGCGCGAGATGCCGGTCTCGAATGTCGTGCCCGGCGTGGTGTAGACGCTCTCGGCGATTGTCACGAGGCGATCGACGGTGGCGGGCTCGACGGGGCCGCGGTAGGCCTTGGCGGCGAAGCTCGCGATCACTTCGCGGGCGTAGGTGCGGCGGGCGGATGGTTCCTCGGGGGCGCGATCACGGGGGAAGATCCGCTCGTAGTTGGGCGCCTTCGGCCACGCTTTGGGATCGAGGGGACCGATGAGTTGCACCCAGACGAGCTTAAGGTCCATCTTGCCGCGCTGCTTCAACTGGCCAGTTGGGTCCACTGGCTCGAGGTGGAAATCGAATTTGCGCTGGCCGGGCTCAAGCCGGACCACGCGCTCGTTCTGGTAATACATGCAATCGGCCCAAGCGTATTCCTGCGAGTAGATTTCCCGGCCGTCGCACCGCATGGTGCCCTTGCAATGCATCGGATCGGGATTACCGGTGCCATCGACCGAAGTCGCCATGACGATCTTGTAGTCCCCGGCGATCGTGATCGGTAGAGTGTGGGAGACGACGCGATCTTGGTAGAACGTCATCGGATCGCCGTTCTTCGTGCTGTCGGCGGTGAGGAACTCCTTCCCGAGCACCAGACGCTCGGTCATCGCGGTCGGCCCGGCGGGCACGGCTTTTTTCACGACGTCTTGGGCGGCCGCGATGAGTTTTTCCATGCGCATTGGCGAAAGCGTGAGCACGTCGCCGATGTTATCGAAGCCGTAGCCAATGTCGTCGGCGGCGAGCGCGTGCTCAGTGTCGTAGTCGAGGCCGAGAAGATCGCGGATCGTATTGCGATATTCGGTGCGGTTGAGCCGGCGAACGGTGACGCGGCCGGGATCGGGGTGCGCGGGATCGAGGCCGAAGGCACCGGCGATGATCCAATTTTCGAGGGCGGTCTGTTGGGCTGCGGTGAGAACGGATTCTCCCGGCGGGGGCATGACGTGCGAGCGCGTATTGCGGAGCACCTTGAGCCAAAACTCGGGCTGGCCGAGGAGTTGTTCGCGTGAGGTGAGTTCGTCGAACGCGAAGCCGGCCTTTCTCACGCCCTCACCATGGCAACCGTAGCAGTGCGCTTGGAGAACGGGGGAAACCGACGCGTGGAATTGGGCGAGCGCGGCCGTGTCGGCCGCGGACGAATCGGCGGCGAAGGCCGGCACAACGGCGAGAGCGACGGTCGCGACGGGCAGGCTGGTCGCGACGAGACGACGGACGGCGTGCCAGAGATGAGCGTAACGAGACATGCAATTGTTCGGGAAGAGGCGGCGAAAAAAACGAGTGAGACGGGACCGCTGACTAGACGAAGCTCGGAAAGTTTGGTTGTGGTGACCGAAAGGGAGGGCCTCGGACGATCGCGATATGACTGTCCGGGCTTTTCGCGAGGCCGTCCGCTGCCCGAGGCAGCGGAGGGGCGCGCCTGAGATGCGATCAACGACCGCCGCCCACGGGGCGTCAGCAGGCAAACCGCCCGGGTCCGATGGCCGCGGCTCGCAAGCGGCGATGAATTTCAGCGCGGCCCGCGGGCCCGCGGGTGCGGTCATGGCGGTTGAGACGGGTGGGCGGGCGGATCGGGCTATGTCGGAAGGAAAAATTTTCCCGCACCAGGGGCGGAGCAAAAACTGGACTGCGCCGGTGCGTTGATGAGACTGGTGGCAGTTCCCCCTGTGATTCCCAATCCCACCGAACCCGCCCGTTGGTTTGCCGAAGAAGTGCAGCCGCACGAATCCTCGCTGCGCTCCTACCTGCGCAGTGCGTTTCCCTCGCTGCCGGATGTGGACGATCTCGTGCAGGAGTCCTACGCGCGGCTTATCCGCGCGCGCGAGGGCGGCCGGGTGAGTTACGCGAAGGCGTTTCTGTTCACGACGGCGCGCAACGCCGCGCTCGATATTTTCCGCCGCCGCAAGATCGTCGCCATCGATGGCGTCGACGATCTCGCGAAGCTGGACATCGCGGAGGACCGGCCCGACACCGCGGCGGCGATCAACAAGCAGCAGGAACTGGCGCTGCTCGCCGAGGCCGTGCGCGGGCTGCCCGACCGCTGCCGGCAGGTGCTCACGTTACGTTTGCTCTATGGATTTTCGCACAAGCAGATCGCCGGCGAGCTCGGCATCTCCGAGCACACGGTGAAGGCGCAGCTCGCGAAAGGGATGCGGCGGTGCGCCGAATATTTTGCGGAGCGCGGCGTGAACACGCTGCGCCGGCCGGGCACGGAGGACTCACCATGAAACGAGAGGCGGGCAGCGACCCACGGCGACCCTCCGAGGCCGAAACCATCGAGGCCACCGCCGCCGCGTGGCTGGCGGAGCGCGACGGCGGGATGTCGCCGGGAGATGAAGCGCGGTTTGCGATCTGGCGCGCGGCCGATCCGCGGCACGAGGCCGCGGTGGCGCGGCTCGATCGCGCCTGGGTGGCGCTGCAACCGCTGCGCGATTTCCGCCCGGAGGCGCAGCGGCATCCCGATCGCGATCTGCTCGACGCGCGCGGGACGCGGCCGGCGCGGGTCTTGGTCTTTCCCGCGCGTGCGGTGGCGGCGGGGCTCGCGGCGTGCCTGGCGCTCGCGGCGGTCTGGTGGATCGGGGCGCGCGGCCCCGCGGCCCCGGTCGAACAGAATTACGCGACGACCATCGAGGGCTACGAACGCGTCACGCTCGAGGATGGCTCGATGGTGGAACTCAACTCGGCCAGCGAAGTGACCGTGCGTTTCTCACCCCGCGAGCGACGGGTGCGGCTCGTGCGCGGCGAGGCCCATTTCACCGTCGCGAAGAATAACGCGCGGCCGTTTGTGGTGGAGGCGGGCGGTGTCGCCGTGCGAGCGGTCGGCACGGCTTTCAACGTCCGACTTGGGGCGCGCGAGGTCGAGGTCATGGTGACCGAGGGCAAGGTGGGGGTGGAACCGACGCTCGCCGCCGGGCCGCCGCCGCGCGAACGGGAAAACCGCGACGGCGGGGCGATGACCGGCGCCCCCACCTTCCTCAGTGCGAATGAGCGCACGATCATTGTCGCCGCGAGTTCCGCCGCGCCCGCGGTCGAACGCGTCGCCCCGGCGGCCGTGCGCGAGGCGCTCGCGTGGCAGGGGCCGCGGCTGGTGTTTTCCGATACGCCACTGGCCGAGGCGATCGCGCAGTTTAACCGGCGCAACGCGGTGCAGCTCGAGGTCGCGGATCCGGCGCTCGGCACGCTGCCGATCGGCGGCAGTTTCCGGGCGGAAAACGTCGAGGGCTTCGTCCGCCTGCTCGCGGCGGGCAACGATCTCGCGGTGGAGCGGCCCGATGCGACCCGAATTGTCCTGCGGAAATCAAAATAGAATTCGCGCGGCGTAGCCCGACCCTGCACTATAAACGTCTGAACTCATGACGGAGCCGACCTCCACGGCGATTTTTTTGCCGCGGCTCCGTTGTGAATGGCCCCAACCCTATGTCTCCTCCGCGTGTGTCGCTCGGTTAATCCGCTGCGTCGGCTGGTGATTCTCCTCGTGCTCGTCGCCTTGGTGCCGGCGGCGCGTGCCGCCACGCCCGCCAGGCGCACCTACGATCTCCCGGCCGGCGATGCCGCGACGACCCTGCGTCGCTACACCGAGCAGAGCGGCGAGCAGGTCGTGTATGTTGTCCCGCGGGTGCGAGGTGTGACCACCAACGCCGTGAAGGGTGAATTCACTGCGCGCGAAGTATTGGATCGCATGGTCCTCCACACCGCCCTCGTCGTCGTGCAGGACGAGAGGACCGGCGCGCTCCTCGTCAATCGCGCCCCGCCGCCCGAGGCGGCACCCCCTTCCTCCCATCCACCTTCAGTCCGAAATAACCCCCAATCCATGCAAAATCGAAACCTGTTCTCCCGCCTCGTCGGCACGCTCGCCCTCCTGGCTGCGCCCTTCGTTGCGGATGCCCAAACCGCCCCCGCGGCCTCCGCGGCCGCCGTCAAATCCGAGGAAGCAGTCCTGCTGACTCCCTTCCAAGTCAGCACCGACAAGGATCGCGGCTACTTTGGCGGCAGCACGCTCGCCGGCGGCCGGGCCGATACGCCCCTGAAAATTACGCCCGCCTCCATTTCGGTGATGACGAAGGAGTTTCTGGAGGACTTCGACCTCACCGACATGAACCAAGCCTTGTCATGGACGGTCGGCGCTGACGCTCCCACGGGCGGCGAATCGGGTGCGTTTGGCGGCAATCGCTTCCAAACGAGTTTCCGCGGCGTCGATGGGAACGGCAATTTCCCCGTGCGCAACGGCTCGATCAATTATTACGTCGCGGACACCTATAATTCCGAGCGCTACGATTTTTCCCGCGGCCCGAATGCGGCGCTCTTTGGCGACGGCGGCCCCGGTGGTCTGCAAGGCAGCTCAAGTAAACAGGCGCGCCTCAAGAGCGTGTCCACGACCACATCGGCGCGGGTGGATAGCTTTGGTGGCTACCGCGCGACGATGGACACCAATTACGGCACGGATCAGGTGGCGGTGCGCCTGAATCTCCTCCATCAGAATATCAAAGCCTATCAGGACGGCACCTCCAACAAGCAGAACGGCCTGACGGCCGCATTCACCTACAAGATTTCGGACCGCACCCAGTTTCGGGCCGAGGTGCAGCGGGATGCGGAAAAAAACGTCGCCTACCGCCGGACTTATGGCGAACAAGCCTCCCGCTGGGATCGCGTGACGGTTAATGCCAACAACAGCGTCATCGCCAACTTCGCCAATTTCGGTCTCACGCAGGTGAGCAACGCGACGACCGACTACCAAGTCTGGAATTTCGGCACCAACAGCCTGATCAATTACAAGGGCAACCAATATGCCTCGACGGGTTTGGGTTTCCAGATTCCGTGGGCCGGGCGTTCCGACCTGCCCAACTTCAAGCCCGGCGTCTCCAAGGAATTCTTCCTCGGGCCGGCGGACGCCAAGATCGATCGCGATTTCAATGCGCAGTCCTACTGGCTGGATCATCGGTTCTCGTCGAACCTGTATGTCCAGCTCGGCATCGTGAAGAACGACGGCGATCCGTTCTACGACTACACCGACCAGCTCCCCGGCGACTATCGGATCGATGTGAATCAGGTGCTGCCCAGCGGCGCGCCCAATCCGAATTTCGGCAAAGCGTATTCCGAATTCGGCCAGAGCTTCCAGTATCAGCAGGACAAGGTGCGCGAATACAAGGTGGCCGGCACCTACAAATTCGACGCCCCGCGGCTGTTCGATTGGAAACAGCGTTTCAGCCTGAATGCGGGTTGGCGCCGGACGACCTTCGAGGCGAAGAACGCCGCGTGGCGCTGGTCCAACAACCCGGCGAACCTCGACGTGAACAACGCCGTCAATCAGCTCCGCTATCGCATCTATTGGGACAATCCCCGCCCGAAGATCGGCGGCGTCACGCCGCCCACGAGTCCTGGCGTCGATTGGAAGTTCGTCGAGACCGGCGGCAACATCAACCAGCGCACGATTACCTATGCGCAGCTCGTCTCCCAAAGCACTTTCTTTGGCGAACGGCTCGCCCTCACCGGCAGTTTCCGCCGCGACCGCGTGCAGGGCGACTTCTTCAACCGCATTGGCAACGACCCCGTGACCTTCAAGAACATCGGTGGCTTCGAAACGTTCGGCGGTTCCAACGTGTTCGTCCCCGGTCTGCATCGCAAGCGGGAGATCTTCCAAAACAGCCCCAGCGCTGGCTTGGTGACCTATCCGTTTATCGGCATGGGTCGCTGGCTCGCGCCCCTCGGGTTTGTGGCGAACTACTCCTCGAACTTCGCCCAGATTGCCAACGCCACGATTCCGCTGATCTCCGAAGACAACCCTCCGCTGACGCGCTCCACCACGAAAGACATGGGCCTGCGCTACGCGTTGGGCGATGGCATCGCCTACATTACGCTGACCAAATACAACACCACGCAGACCGACCAGCTCAGCACTTGGGGCGGGCGCGGAGATTGGCAGAATCTCTATACCAACCTTGGCTTCACCGACACGCGCTACGTCACCGGCGCTGGATTTAATTTCCAAGACGTGGCCTCCCGAAAGCTGGAGGGCTGGGAAGCCGAGATCACGGCAAATCCCACGCGTAACATCACGCTGACGGCCAATTATTCGCACCCGATCGTCTACACGATCTTCGATAGCCGGGACCGCCGGGCGTTCTACGCGACCAATCAGGCTTACTACCAGCAGGCGGGTGCTGCCACCACTGGCACGGTGGTCGGGGGCAAGGCGATCTTGGATCCGGCCCAAATCCGGCAAGCCATGCTGAACATCGAAAACAGCTTGAACGGCACGTCCGCCGGGACGCTGGGCAACAACCTGGAGCGGCACCGCGTGAACCTCGCCGGTTCCTATCGCTTCACCGAAGGCCAGTTCAAGGGTCTCGGCTTCAGCGGCGGGGTGAACTACCGCGCCCACAAGAAAGTCGGCAGCCGTGATGCCCGCCTCAAATTCAACACGGAAAATCCGAGCGTCTTGCAGACTACGCAGGCGGGCTTCGATTATCTCTGGGTTGATTCCACTTGGGCGACCACCGCGGGGGTGAACTACACGCGCCGCTTCGGCAAAATCCAGGCGCGTTTCCAAATCAACATCACGAACCTACTGGACGACGACAAACCGCAGTGGAACAGCTACAGCGTGATCCAAGCCGGCCAGTTGCAGAATCTGCCGGGCGCCGTGACCAATAACGGCAACGCGCTGACTGTCGCCGGTGGTAATCCGCGCATGCAGGTGAAGAGCGGCTTCAACCAGCTTGAGCCGCGCAAGATTAGCCTGACGACGACGTTTAGCTTCTGAGCAGTGAGAATGGTGGAGACGAAAGCGGCCGCATTGTGCGGCCGCTTTTTTTTATCTCGCCCCGAGGGCACGGGCAGGTCGCATGATATCGCTCCGCCAAGCATCTTCCCCGTATGAAAAAATTTCTCGCCCTATTCTTCCTCACGCTTGCGAGCGCCGTGGCGCAGGAGCAGGTCTTGGATTTCGGTTCGCGCGGCAAGCTCACGCTCTTCCTGCTCGGAGATTGGAAGCCACTTGTGATTAATATGGCCGGCCAATACGACGTCACCTTTACGCCGCGGAAGGAATCAATCAACGCGAGCTGCTCCTTCAAAGTGAGCTTTCCCGAGGTGGACCGCTTCGATACCAAGGCCCGTTTGAAGCTGCAGGTGGAGGCGGACGGCGCGCCCTACGCGGAGCAATCGGTCGAAGGCAAAGCCTACGCCAAGGAGTTCGCGATCGGCACGGGCTATGGCTTCTACTGCAATTTCACCGATGCCGCCCTGCGCGGCAACAAACCGGCGCCCCCGGGTGAATTCAAGGTCGTGAGTGCGGGGAAAATCCGTCTCGCCCCGAACATCTTGATCGAGGTCTTCATGGGGGCCGACAGCTTCAAGGATGAAGCCTACCAGCAGCTTCTCGGCGCCATCGAGGGAATGGAATTTAAACCCGGCCGCGGTCGATAGCGGCGATCAGCCGAGCACGGTGAGAGCGATACCGATCAAAACACCGATGATCGCGGGGAGTTTTTTCCGGCCGTTGATTTCACCGAAGAAAAGCAATCCGCCGGCAAACGCCACGAGGATGCTGCCCCGCCGCAGGCTGGCCACGAGCGAGACCAACGCCTCGGGATCGCGCAGCGCGGAAAAATAGATGAAGTCGGCGACCAGCAGGACGGCCGACACCATCGGCACGCTCCAGCGCCAGTGAAATTCCTGCCGCGGCCACCACCGAAGTTTCCAGCCGACGGCAAGCGGTAGAAACAGCAGCGCGAGATAGATTGAGAACCACGCCTGCACGGTCGCGACGGCAAACCCCGCCCGTCCCAACAGAAATTTGTCGTAGAGCCCGCTTACCGCCCCGAGCAGCGTGCCCGCGAGCAACCAGCCGATCCACTTGTTGCGATGAAAGTGAATGCCTTCCTCGCGGCCCGCGAGTGAAAGTCCGAAAAAGGATCCGAGGGTGATCGCGACTCCGAGCATTTCGAGCCATGAGGGTCGTTCGCCCAAGACCAAGAGTGCTCCGATCAAAGTCCAAACGGGACCCGTGGCACGAATCGGCGAGGCGAGGGAAATGGGGAGCTGCTTGACGGCGAAGTAAGAGCAAACCCACGAGCTCGCGACGATGGCGGATTTTAAGAGAATCTGGCCGTGTTGAAATGCCGTCAGCGGTGCGGTGCGAAAATTCTCGGCGAGAATTCCCGGCCCCAGGGTGTCGACGGTCATCAGTGCGAGCCACCCGCCCGCGCTGCAGAGATTCGCGAAGAACAGCACGGGCAGCACGGCATTGTCCCGCACCGCGTGCTTGGTGCAGAGATCGTAGCAGCCGAGAAAAAATGCGGAGACCAGGCTGGCGGCGATCCAGTGCATGCAGTGCGCGGAGCGTGCGGATGGCGTCGCAGGCATCGCAAGTGCGGAAGGGGGCGCAGGGTGGGGCGGAATGTTCGATCGAGGAGCCAAAGAAGGGGTAGCGCCTCCGAGGTAGGGCAGGTCTTCGACCTGCCCTTTTCGCTCCCGAGGGCGGGTCAGAGACCCGCCCTACTTCCAAATCCGCACGGTCACGTCTTTCGCAAGTCTCAATAAATGCGTGTTTCTCGGTGATCTTTGAGCACCGCCGAAAGTTTTTTCGGAAATCATGCGCCGAATTCATTCACGGCATCGATTTTGCTAAAAAGACCGGTCCAATTATGAAAATCCTCCATCCCAACCCCCTCCGTCCGCTCCTCGTGGCGTGCCTGGCATTCATGGCCGGCTTGTCCATTTTCGCGCAGGCTCCTGCGGCAGCCCCCGCTGCCACGCCACCGCCCCCGGCTCCCACGATGGAGCAGCGTGTTTCGGCCATGGAGGCCTACTTCCAGAACACCGACCCGTCGGCTTCGCTGAAAGTCGGACCCAAGGATAAGGACGGTAATGCGACCATTCCCGCCGGCCTAACGACGCCCGCGGTCGGAGTCGCCGGTCCCGGTCACAACGGCTTCATGATGATCTGCGCCGCGCTGGTGCTCTTCATGACGCTGCCCGGCCTGGCTCTTTTCTACGGAGGTCTCGTCCGCGCGAAGAACGTCCTCTCCGTGATGGCGCAGTGCCTCGCCCTCGCAGGCTTGGTCACGATCCTCTGGTGGGCCTTCGGTTATTCGCTCGTGTTCGGCAAGAGCTTCAACAGCCCCTATCTCGGCGGCTCGGAGTTCTTCTTCATGGCCGGCGTCGATAGCCTGCCCAACACCGACTACGCGGCGTGGGTTTCGCAAAACGTCTTCGCCATGTATCAGATGATGTTTGCCATCATCACGCCCGCCCTGATCGTCGGCGCGATTGCGGAGCGCATGAAATTCTCCGCGGTGATTCTCTTCATGACGGCATGGATGTTCGTCGTTTACTTCCCGCTCGCCCACATGGTGTGGGGCGTGAATGGCCTGATGAACGGCGTCTGGAATGCCGGGGCCTCGATCAAGGCCATCGACTTCGCGGGCGGCACCGTGGTGCACATGTCTTCCGGTTGGTCCGCGCTCATCCTCTGCCTTATCGTCGGCAAGCGCCTGGGCTTTGGCAAAACGCCGATGCCTCCGCACAGCGTCGTGCTTTGCATGGTCGGCACCGGTATGCTCTGGGTGGGCTGGTATGGGTTCAACGCGGGCTCGGCCGTGGCGGCTGACGGTGTCGCGGCCAACGCGTTCACGACCACGACGCTCGCCACCGGCACCGCCGCGGCGGTATGGGGCCTGCTCGAATACATCGTCCGCAAGAAGGCCAGTGTGCTCGGGCTCTGCTCCGGCGCGGTCGCCGGTCTCGTGGTGGTGACGCCGGCCTGCGGCTTCATCAACAGCACTTCGGCGATGTGGGTCGGTATTCTTGCCGGCGCGGTGCCCTTCTTCGCGGTCACCAAACTCAAGCCCATTTTCGGCTACGATGATGCCCTCGACACCTTCGGCGTCCACGCGGTGGGCGGCACGCTCGGTGCGCTCGTCACCGGTTTCTTCGCCACTCCGGCGGTTAACAGCAATCTCTCGACCAACCTCAAAGATGTTGTCGGCAAGTCGCTCTGGATGGAGCAGGTCAAGGCCATCGGCCTGACTCTCGCCCTCGCGGTCGTTGGCACGCTGGTGATTGCCTACATCGTCAAAGCGCTGGTCGGTCTCCGGCCCAGCGTCGAAGCTGAACAAGAGGGCCTCGACCTCGCCGAACACGGTGAAGAGGGCTACATCTACGAGTCGAAATCCTAAGCCGCCCGCGTCGCAAACAATTCAACGTATCCCACATGAAACTCATCATCGCCATCATCAAACCGTTCAAGCTCGAGGAAGTGAAGGAAGCGCTCGCCGCCTCCGGCATCGAGGGCATGACGGTCACCGAGGTCAAAGGCTTCGGCCGCCAGAAGGGTCACACCGAGATTTACCGCGGCAGCGAATACACCGTGGACTTCCTGCCCAAGGTGAAGATTGAAATTGCCGTGGCCGACAGCGTCGCGGCCAAGGCCATCTCGGCCATCGTCTCCGCGGCCAAGACCGGTAAAATCGGTGACGGTAAGGTCTTCGTCATCCCGCTCGAAGAGGTCATCCGCATCCGCACCGACGAACGCGGCGACACCGCAATCTAACTGACTCGCTCCGTCTCGCTTCAAACCGGCGCCCGTAAGGTGCCGGTTTTTTTGCGCTCATCGGGCTTTGAAGAGACCCGCCCACGCGGTTGGCTCGGTCCACTCATTCGAGGCACCTTCACATCGTCGGCTCAGCCCCGGCTGCCTTCGGACCGCGCAAGGTATTTTGCAAATTTCGCGCGAACCTCGCCGCCGCGGTAGCGATGACGCCCGCAGCAATGGTAACGAGCAAGATCATGACAATCCCCGGCGGCCGGTCCTCTTTGTCCCCGAACATACTGATGAAGACTATTCCTCCCGGCACGAAACCGATGATGGCTATCGCGCAATACTTGATGCTGCGCAGCGCATCCACGGTCACCTGCGAGAATGCCCCCTTTTGTCTTACATGCCCGAACAGCCCGAATGCCCGATAGAGCGCTAGGAAAAACGGAATGGAACCCACATACACATACGCCAAGAATGGATCATTGAAGTAAATTTCGGAGGTAGTGGCATGGGCATTCCTGCCCTCGATGTGAGGTTCCCAAAGCAGGAGGGCAAAAACCCCGATGCCGAGCAGCACAATGGCTGCCTGAAGAAATAAGGCTGAACTATTTTTCATGGTTGGAGCGATGGACCGTGAGAATGACACCGTCCGATGAAGCGAGCATGAAGTGGCGATGAATTCGGCGTGAAATCGGCCGAGGATGGCGGGGCGGGTCCCGTTTCATCCACTCTTCTCGCTCTGGATTTTCTGACGGAACCGACGCTTTGTTGGCGAGCGCCTACTGGTTGGGCGTAGGCTCTTCTTTCATTGCAGTGCCGCCTATGAAGCGGGGTCGAACCCGAAGACGCGTAACTCCTGATCGCAGCGGCAGGCCTTCGCGATACGTGCCGCCCATGCGACGGCGTCATCGCGCGAGGGTAATTCGAGGACGGTGAAGCCGCCGTTGAGAGGCGGCGCCCATGGGTAGCCGCCTTCCGCGACTGCGCCATCAGCCGAGACGAGTGCGGGCGGCACGGCTTCATCGATGCCGCCACCAAAGACATAAACGCCGGCGGCTTTCGCCTCCTCAATGACCGCGTGAGAGTCACGGACGACCGCGTGCCACTTGCCGTCGGGCACAACCATAGCCGCACTGGGAAAGGAAATGAGATACTTGGCCATGGCTTCTTTCCTTAGGGTTGATGACCGACCGTGAAGTTTCTTGCCGAACGTTTGAGATCAGCCACGGCCGCTTGGCGCCGTTGGCTGTAGCGGCCGAGTTGGGCTCCGTTTTCATCATACGAAACGATCTCTACCCTTCCAAAAATGACACCGAGGGCAATCTTCGCCTGCGGGATAGTCGATGCCTTCTTCGTGCGGACAACCGAAGATCTTCTCACGCAGAATAAGCGAACGCACCCCATGCTCGCGTAAACGAGCGAGGACATCCTCTTGGACATCAATCTTGAATCTCACGTCTTTTTCTTCGCTGAAATAGCGGTGAATCGTGCCCTCGGCTCCTTCCCGAAGAAAAATACCCAGCACCGCTTTAGTCGCCTTCGTATCGTCTGGACCATAGAACGCGAGGGTTGCGCGCGGGAACCCTTGGTCTCCGAGCTTCGCTTTGCTTCGTAGCGTCGTAATCGGCTTCGCCATGTTTTTCTTTGCCTAACGTTAGAGGTGAGCCGCGCGCGCCTGCGCACAAGCGGCTTGCTTCAGACGCTTCCCGACAAGCCATGTGAGATTGGGCAGCATTTCTTTCGGCGATCAGTGTTATTGGGACTCGAACCGTAGTGAGCTGCGGCAGCGTGAGCCGCGGATGGAATGGGGTGAGTCAAGTCGCTGACGAAAAATAATGTGCGAAGCCTGGCTGCGAGACGCGAAGCACGTGGGTAAGGCTTTTGCCGGTGATGCGGCGTCCGACGAAAGCCTTACTCGTGCGCCGAGCGACGATGCGGAGATTCGAGAGCAACCGAGCATGGTTGGAGCAGAAGCAAAAGCGCCCGACGCGGCAAGCGCCGTGATGCTTCGCAGGTAGGAACGTTTCGCCGAAACGGCCGAGGACTTCTCGGAGAGACGCCCCTTCCTCGGCTCACGCACATGAGACTGGCCCATTGTCGACGGTTCGAAAGCCGACGCTCCGTTGCCGGCGCGCTCGCTTTGTCTAGCGCGTGGGCTCGTTGCCGCTCATGCGCGCCGCTTCACGGTTGTGCGCCTCGGCTTCATCGTAGCGGCCGAGGCTGGCGAGGGCGCGGGCGAAGGTGGTGTGGATGGCGAGGGAGTTGGGCTGAAGTTGGAGTGCGCGCTCGAAATGCGGGATGGCTTCGGCCGCGCGCTGAGTGAGCGTGAGAGCCGTGGCCCAGTTCAATTCGGCGTCGGCGTAACTGGGGTTGAGGGCGAGCGCGCGTTGAAAGTGCGTTACAGCCTCGGCGGGTTTCCCCCCCGTGGCGATCGCGAGGCCGAGGTTATTGTGGGCGACGGCGAGCTTCGGGTCGTGTTCGAGGGCACGCGTGAAAGCGGCGATCCCTTCCGGCGCGCGGCCGAGTCCCATGAGCGCCGCTCCAAGATTATTCTGCGCGCCAGCATAGCGCGGCTGCATGTGCAGCGCGCGTTGCAAGTGCGGGAGCGCATCGGCGGGGCGACCCAGTTGGTTGAGCGCGAATCCGAGATTGTTTTCTGCTTCGGCGTAGTTGGCGCGGAGCGCGAGCGCGCGCCCATAGTGGGGCAGCGCTTCGCTGGCCCGACCGGCGTCCACGAGGGCAATGGCGAGGTTGTTGTGCGCCATCCAGCAAGCGGGATTTTTCTCCAACGTCGCGGTGTAGAGCGTGAACACGTCGCGATACGTGCCGGCCTGCTGCCACGTGAGCGCCCCGAGCAGCAGAAAAATGACGCCCATGCCGCCGCGCGTAACCCATGGAGAAAAACGCCCGGCCAATGCGGTCGCACTCGCGGCGAGGAGGGTGATCCCGCCGAGGCTCGCCAAATATTGAAAATGATCCGCGACGTAGGAGTAGAGGAAAGGGAAGACGTTCACGAAACCGAGCGCGGGAAAAAGGGTGCCACCAAAAAAAAGCACGGCGGCGAGCGGGGCGCGTTGCCGCTTTCGCCCCGCCCAAGAACCGGCGAGCACCGCGAGCACCGCGAGCGGAAACAACCACTGCCACGCTTCCCCGGCGTCGACGGTCCAGCGTGGATAAATAAAAACGAGGTCGCTCGGCCAGAGAAGTTTCGCGGCGTAAAACCATGCGACCCGCCCCGCGAGCAAGCCGCGCTCGACCAGACCCAGGGAGAAGTCGGCTCCTTGGGCACCGATTTGCGTGCGTTCGAACCACACCGTGACGACGCCGGCCGAGGCCCCGAGGGCGAACCACGGTAGCAACGGAGCCACATCGCGGCGCCCTTGGAGCTGCCCGCGCTTCCACCACATGATGACGAGAATCGCGGCGGGCAGCGTGGCGGTGACGGTCTTGGTGAGCAGCGCCAGGGCGAACCAGAGGGTGGCGAAGACGTAGTCGCGGGCGCGCCGCTCGTCGTCGAAGCGCAGCCACGTGAGCAGCGCACTCAGGTAGAAAACGCCCGAGAGCGCGTTCTTCTGTTCCGAGATCCAGGCCACTGATTCGACGCATACCGGATGCAGGGCAAAAAGAAACGCGGCCAGCCACGCGCCCGGCACAGCGAGCCGCCGCAGAATCGCGGCGACGAGACACGCGGAGGTCGCATGCAGTAGCACATTGATCAGGTGGTAGCCAAAGGTCGCATCGCCCCAGAGCCGGTGCTCGATCCAAAAGGCGGAGTGCAGGAGCGGGTAGTATTGTTGGGTCGCGCCGGGCTCGAACCAGATGCGCCCGAGTCCGCCGAGCGATTGGAGGTCCGGACGCGTGACGTGACCGGAGTCGTCCCAAAGCAGCGTGCCGTGGAGTGCCGGCCAGTAGGCCGCGATCGTGACGGCGAAGAGGAGGGCGCGCAGCGCGACGTCGCGCCAGGACGAATTGGAGGCTGAACCTACGGCGACGGGCTTCGTCATTTGCGCGTCCCCGGGGCGTGCAGCTTGGCGAGAAAGCGCGCGACATCGGGCCGCGTTTTCCAATCGGCCGAGGCCAGGGCAAGCGCGCGCTCGATCTGCGTGCGCGCGGTCGCCGGTTCGTCGAGCGCGTGGCTCGCCTGCGCGCACATCAGCCACGCATCGGGATTCTTCGGATCATGATCGGCCATGAGGGAAAAATATTTTCGCGCATCCGCCCAGCGGCCCTGAGTGGCGGCGAGGATGCCGCGTTGCCGCGCCGGCGACGCGGGATTGGCAGCGAGCTTGATCGCCAGCGCGAGTTCGGAGTCGGCCAGCGTGAACTCGGCTTTCTCCATCGCGTGAATCGCCCTCAGCTCGTGCCATTCGGGCATCGCGATGGCGGGCGGGTGATCGAGCGAGTAGAGCGCGTGCTGGAGATTGAGGATGGGAGCGACGGCGTCGCTCATCACATGATGGGCGGGCAGCAGGAGGGCTGCGCCGGCGCTCACGCGCAAGGCGAGCGGAAGCCACGAAGCCGAACTGCGGCGCGCGAGGAGCAGGCCGAGCACGGCGGCGGGCAACAGCATGGTCATCGAGCGACTGTAGTCCTGGGCGGTGCCGAGCCCGAGGCCCGCGAGCGCGAGCAAAACCGCACCCAACAGTATGCCCTGGGAGCGGCGTCGCCAAAGTAGGACGACCGCACCGACGGTAAACACCCAGCCGGTCCGAAGCCCCTCCCAGAGGCCAAGCACAATGCGCGAGAACGGAGCATCGAGATAGTTACGGCTTCCGAGATAGCCGCCGACGGTGGCGCCGGCATCGGAGTGAGTGGCGAGCACGCCGAGCCGCACGAAAATAAATCCGGCCAGGAGCGCGCCGGGGAGGATGGCGTCGCGCTTGAAACGAAACGTCTCGGGCCACCACAGCCAGCGGCAGAGCAACGCCAGCGGTGCCGCGACGACGAACCGTTCGTCGATCCACGGCGTGAGCACGCATGCGAGCAGCACGGGCCAGCGGCGCTCGGAAAACGCCGTGATCAGCAGTCCGAGTGCGAGCCACGAATCAAAATAGCCCAGCCAACCGGTGGAGGTAAAAAACCACGACGCCGCGCCAACCGTGATGAGCGCGAGTGCCGTTTCACTCCAGGAGCAGCCGGCGGCACGCAGCAATCCCGCGAGATAGGTGAGGGCGAACAAGCAGCCAAGATACGCGAGACCGAAGAACAATGTTGGCGGCAGATGCAGCCCGTGCGCGATGACCGGAAAGAGCAGCCGCCACTGAATCGCGCGGTGTAGCGGGTCGGCGATCGGTGCGCCGGGATGCGCCACTTGCGCGAGCACGCTTTCACCGCGGCGCGTCTCGATCATACCGCCCATCTCCGGCACGCGGGACCACAGTCGGAACGCCCCCCAAGCGGGGCTGAAACAGACGAGCAATAATCCGAAGATCGCCGCCGCGAGGAGCCAGCGATGGAGGAATTCGCGGGAAGGGTTTGGTTCCGCAGTGGACACGGGTGCGGGGAGTTGAAGGCGGGGGCCAAGCGCGGACGACAAAAAAGCGCCGGTCGAAGGACCGGCGCTGGGGTGGCCTTTCGCGCGGCTACAAATCGAACGTCGCGGTGAGCACAAACTGTCGCGGATCGACGATGCGATAGGTGTGCGGCGTGCCGTCCGGAAAGGCGCCGATCGCCTGAAGGCGGCCCCCGCTTTCCTGCAGATTGCGGATGTTGAGCTGGAAAGTCGTGCCGAGCTTGTTGGTCCAAAGTCGCGTCCGATAGCGGAGATTTACGTCGAGCGAGTAGTGTCCGGCGGTGGACTTGCCGAAGAAGCTGCCCTTGTCCCAAATCGGGCGGGAGCGATCGAGTTCGGTGATCGTGGCGGGGAACTGCTGCTTGCCGTAGTAGCCGAGGAAGCCCTTGTCCTGGTAGCGGAGGGCGCCGCCCATTTCGATTTTACGCCACGTCTCCTGTTGGGTGATGCCGCTGAGCTTGAAGTTGGTGCTGAAGCGCGCGGCGTATTTGCGGATTTGGGGATTGGGCGAGCCTTGGGATTGCTGCACGACGGCATAGGGCGCGCCGACAAACACAGCGTAGTTTTGCGCCGCGGTCTGCGAGCCGCCGTAGTTGGTGTTCCACCAAAGCTGGCCTGTGCGCTGGTCGCGAATCGTCGTCCAGATCGGCATGCGCTCGCCAATCCACTGGGCGATGTCCGCCGAAACGTTGGCATTGGTTGACTCAGTCTTCGTCACTGATGCCGCCACCGTCCAGTAAGTGGTCGGGTTGTAGTTGAGCTCGATTTCCTTGCCCTTGCCGACGATGTCGTTGGTCGAGGAAATCAGGCCGGCGTCGAAAGCGTTTTCGATCGCAACCTGGCGTTCCCATGGAATGCCCATCTGGCGGCCGACCTCGGTTTCGATCTGCGACTGGGTCCACGTCGGGTTCACGGCGGCGACCCAGGCGAGGGCCTGCGTCTGAAGGAGAAATGCCGCGGTGGAGGCGACGTCGGTGCGCGTGACGCGCTGGGCAATGGTGCCTGCGTCGCCGCCGCGCGCCTTGATTTGCGCGGTCTCCCAGTTGTTCACGCGGAGGACAAAACGGTTGTCGAAGAGATTGAGCGCGAAGCCCCAGTCCTTGCCCTCGCCCGAGGGATTCGGCAGGGGCTTGAGGTAGAGATCGACGCGCGGATCCTGCGGCCGGAAGCTGTCGGACTTGTTGTAGGTGAGGGAGAGACCGTTGAGCGCCTGACCCAGCACGCGGGTCGCGCCGCTGCCGCGCGCAAGATCATCGATTGGCTTCCAACCGCGGAAGGGGCGCACGACCGCACCTTTCTGGGTGGTGGCTCCGCTGTTGAAGCTGTAGTCGCCGCGCGCCCAATGGTCGATCGAATCGTAGTTGAACGTCATGCCATCGGCGTTCAACCGCTGCGGGGTCGAGCCGGCCTTCACGTATTGCCTGTCTTCGCGTTTGCCGAAGGTCGTGACGATGCGGCTGTCGAGGAAGTGGCTCTGCACCACGGCGCCGAGCGTCTTGAGGATGGTCTTGTTGTTGCTGCCGGCCCCGGTGCTGTCGGTGGTCGCAATCTGGCTGATGACCGTGGGCTCGCGGACAAATCCCGTGGTGGGATTGCCGTAGAAGAAATTGTAGTTCCCGAACGAAAACTCAGAGGGGGCGTAGTCGATATTGTTTCCCTGGTTGTCGCCGAGGTAGTAGCGGAAGTAGCCGCGGGTAACGTTGGCGGCGGCGGCGGGGCCGCCGACGATGTTGCCCTGATTGACGCGCGAGGCGCCGGCGGGAATCCACGCGTGGCTGCCCGCGATGCCGTCCTTGTAGGAATAGCGGCGGTTGATCCGGTATTTGTATTCGTCGTAACCGGAAATCTGATGCTGGCCGAGCCAGCGAAGCAGGCCCTTCTCGTGGGTGAGATCGAGACGGTAGTTGAGTTGCGCCCGATAAGTGTCCCATTTCGACGGCTGCCACCGGGTGAACGGCTGGTCGACGCCCATATAGGGGCGGAGAAAATAGGGATTCGGCGAGCCGTCGATGAGCCGTTCGTTCGGATCGATGAGGAGCTGGCCCGACTGACCGTTGGAGTTTAGCTCGCCCATGATGTTGCGCTGGTAGCGCTGCGAGTCTTCGCGGAGGAAGGCGACCTGGGCGTCGACGCGGTGCATGGTCGTATCGACGATGTTCTGGTCGATCTGAATGGAGCCGGTGATGGTGCGGTCCATCACTCGGTTCATCGCCTGCAGGTTGTCCTCCGTCCAGTCATAGAGGGCTTTGCTCGCGACCGACGGCGTCGTGGTGAAGAGCGGCTGGCCGGTGAAACGGCCGGCCGCAATACCGGTGCCGCCGCTCACGGACATGTAGCGCAGCGTGCCCGAGCCGGAGCCCGGATTGGTATTTAGCGTCGACCCGCTGGTGCCGAGTAGCTCCAGCCCGCCCTGGCCGATGTAGGCATAAAACCGGCCGCTGCCCGTGAAACTGCGGTTGAAATAGTCCGGCACGTTGGCGTCGGCGGTGATCGGGGTGGTGGTGCCAGCGCCGCCGTTCCCGATCGTCTGACCGTTGACGTGGATGACCTGTCCGACGGGATCCCACGTGGGCCGCCCGTTGGCTATCCAGTAAGAGATGTTGTCGCGCGGCGGACTGGCGTTGGGGCGGTTGCCGTTCATGCGATAAACGGAATAGCTCGCCGCGATGGTGGTCTTCCGGAACGGCTGGTATTTCACCATGCCGTTGTAGCGAACGCTGTTCACGCCGGACGGTTTGCGGACGAAGCCGTCATGTTGAAACGCCCCGCTGGCACGGATGCTGAGGACATTTTTCACGAGCACGCGGTTCAGATCGAGACTGGTGCGGTAGCCTTCGTAGCTGTCGACGCGCGCCTGCAATTGCGTGCGGTCACGCGACAGGCTCGCGGTCGCCGGCACCATGTTCACGGTGCCCGAGGGATTGCCCAAGCCGAAGACGCTCGCGTTGGGACCACGGCTAATCTCGACCGATTCGATGCCCAGGGGATCGACGGGGACGCGGCCTTGGGTTTCGAAATTGCCGAGCGAGACATTGGCGGAGGCGATGCCGCGGATGCGGTTCGCGCCGGTGGGGTTGAGGCTGACGTTTTCCTGCACGTCGCCGTTCCGGTTGACCGTGAAGTCCGTGTAGTTTCCCGTGCCCTCGCCGCTCGCGGTGTAGAGGAGCACGTCGTTGATATCGAGCATCGCGAAGTCCGACATCTGCTCCTTCGTCATGACGGTGATCGACGACGCGAGATCCTCGAGCTTCGAGTTGAAGCGCGTGCCGGACATCGTGTTCGCGGCGTAGTAGCCCTTGGTGTCGGAGACGACCTCGAAGGGTGAAAGACTGACCACTTCGTCGCTGTTGGCGTTGCCGGTGGCGGGTTTCGCGGCGGTGCCGGCGCGCTTGAGATCGGCATCGAGCGTAGCCTGCTCGGCGGCGTCGAGCACGCCGTTGCGGTTGGTGTCGTATTTGGCGAGCGTTGCTGCATCGACGCTCGCGGGTGCGACCTGGGCGCGTCCCGGGCTGAGTGCCAGCGCCAGCACACATAACGAAGACAGGGCGACGGGCCGGAGAACGGAGCGTGGGTATGGGGTAGGGCTCATGGATTTCAAAGGGGCGCGATCCAAGATCGGATCGCAGTGGGGTGAATCACGGGGGTGGCTCGATGCCGCTGTCGGAGAGGTAGACGTGTCGTAGTCTGAAGCGTTGTCGCGACAACGCAAAATTTGGCGCGCGACGGCCGCAGAAAAGCTGACAGTCCGCAGCGCGCCCCACATGGGCACGTGCGCACCAGTCCACAACGCTCCCCACGTGGGAGCGGAAAACGCCGATGAGACTCGTCGTCGCTTTAAGCCGGGCCGGTTGCCGCAGCCGCCGGCTTTTTCTTATCCGGCAGCGCGCGCGTCGCGACCTCTTGCTTCAGCTTGGCGACGTAGGCGTCGGTGGTCATCACGCCCTCGTCGCCGCGGGCGCGGGAGCGGACGGAGACGCTGTTGGCCTCGGCTTCCTTTTGTCCGATGACGAGCGTGTAGGGAATCTTGTCGAGTTCGGCGCGGCGAATCTTGGCCCCGAGTTTGTCGGAGTGTTCGTCGATTGTTGCCCGGAAACCCTCGGCGCGAAGTCGCGCATGGAGCCCGCGGGCGTGTTCGAGGGTCTTGTCGCTGATCGGCACGAGGCGCACCTGCTCGGGCGCGAGCCACGCGGGGAAGTCGCCCGCGAAGTGCTCGATGAGCACGCCGCAGAAACGCTCCATCGAGCCGAAGGGCGCGCGGTGGATCATCACGGGACGGTGTGCGGTATTGTCGGCACCGATGTAGCTGAGGTCGAAGCGCACGGGCAGCACGTCGTCCACCTGCACGGTGCCGAGCTGCCACTCGCGGCCAATCACGTCCTTGATCACGAAGTCGATCTTGGGGCCGTAGAAGGCGGCCTCGCCGGGCTCCTCGGTAAACGGCACTCCGAGTGTGGCAGCGGCGGTGCGGCAGGCGGCCTCGGCCACGTCCCACTTCGCGGGGTCGCCGGTGAACTTGGCGCCATCGGGATCGCGGAGGCCGACGCGCACGCGATAGTCGCTCATGCCAAGCGTGGTGAGCACGATTTTCACGAGCGAGAGACAGCCGAGCACTTCCTGCGCGACCTGCTCCTCGGTGCAGAAAAGATGGGCGTCATCCTGCGTGAAGCCGCGGACGCGCGTCATGCCGTTGAGCTCGCCGCTCTGCTCCCAGCGGTAAACGGTGCCGAACTCCGCGAGCCGCACGGGCAGATCGCGATACGAATGCGGCTGCGACGCGAAAATCTTGATGTGATGCGGGCAGTTCATCGGCTTCAGCATGAAGCCGTCGAGGAGCTTGGTGGCGTCCATCACGCGATTCTGCGCGATGACTTCCTTGCCCGCGCGGCGGTTGATTTCGTCGGCAAATCCCTGCGACACGCCTTCGAGCCGCGCTGTGAGGTCGGCGCACGAGCAGCCTTCGCTGGCCATCTGCGCGAGCGCCTCGGGCTCGGGAAACGCGGTGAACTGCGACTCTTTGTAGTAGGGAAAGTGGCCGCTCGTTTTGTAGAGCGCGAGCTTGCCGATGTGCGGCGTGAAGACCTGCGAGTAGCCCTGCTTGCGCAGCTCCTCGCCGATGAAAGTCTGCAACTCCTGCCGCACGATCGAGCCGTTGGGCGTCCAGAGGATCAGGCCCTGGCCGACATCTTCGTCGATGTGGAAAAGCTTCAGCTCCTTGCCGAGCTTCCGGTGGTCGCGGAGTCGCGCCTGCTCGATTTGCGTGAGGTAGGTGGCGAGTTCTTCTTTGGAGGGAAACGCCGTGCCGTAGATGCGCTGGAGCTGCTTGTTCTTCTCGTCGCCGCGATGATACGCACCCGCGATCGAAAGGAGCTTGAACGCCTTCAGTTTCGCCGTGTAGCGCACGTGCGTGCCCGCGCACAGGTCGGTGAACTCGCCGTTGGTGTAGAACGAAATCTTTTCGTCGCCCGGGATGTCCGCGAGCCGGCCGAGCTTGTAGCGCTCCTGCTTCATCTGCGTGATGATGGCGACCGCCTCGTCGCGGGAGACTTCCTTGCGGTCGAAACGCTGGTTCTCCTCGGCGATTTTCTTCATCTCCGCCTCCAGCTTCACGAGATCATCGGTCGTGAATTTGTGCTCGAGATCGACGTCGTAGTAAAACCCGGTGTCGGTCGGCGGCCCGATGTCGAGTTTGGCATCGGGGAAGATGCGGAGGATGGCGGTCGCGAGCACGTGCGAGCACGAGTGGCGAAGTTCTTCGAG
Organism: Opitutaceae bacterium; assembly: GCA_031411015.1. Taxonomy (GTDB): domain Bacteria; phylum Verrucomicrobiota; class Verrucomicrobiia; order Opitutales; family Opitutaceae; genus ER46. Next base: position 23,423 of record JANOAF010000039.1, read on the forward strand.
CGGAGTCATCGGCATGGTGTGTGTGATTTGTGGTCCTGCCTACGAATGCAGGGCCGGAAAGAGGGACGATTGGCAGGATGGAATAGCATGCTGTCAATCGGACGGTGCGGGGAGTCTCAGCGTTTCCTAAGGCTATCCGCCTCCATGTCGCGCCGGACAATTATGCGGGAAGCTTCCTTTGTGCCTCGGTGCCGCGAATGCGGACGGCTCCATGCACGGTTAGGATTTTTGCCGCCTCCGCGTGGTTGCCGGCGGTTGCGACTTCCAGAGGCGAATCACCCCAAAGAGACATTGCGTTCACGTCCGCTCCCTTGGAAATCAAATACGCGACGACGTCAGCGGCGCCGCCGTGCGAGGCGCAAAGCAGCGCAGTTTTCTCCTCGCGATTCCGTGCGTCGGCGGGAATGCCATGGGCGAGAAACGACTTCACCATCGGCAGGTCGCCGCGCCACGCTGCGTCGACGAAGAACTTGGTCGCGTGCGGGCTGCTGGCAAAGCGTTCGAAAAACAATCTCATCCAAAATTGCTGACCCAGACTCATCAAGACGAGCAGGCTGATTGCGCTGAGCACGGCTTGCAGTGAGCAGGTGGCGACCTTCCGGATTTTCCAGAATCGCCACCCGAGAATGGTGCCAGCGACCAAGAGCCAGACGCAGAGCAAGGGTGGAAAGAGCAGCAGTAAAGCTCCGCTGCTGTGGGTGAGCGAGAAACCGATCATCTGGGGACCTTGCTCCCACGACAGAATCGTTTGCTCCCAGATCAGGCGACCCGCGAGCGCGGCGGTGCCGAGCATGAAAAAAATGCCCGTCACCAAAAGCCACGCGGGCAAACGTGCTCGATTTGCTTGGGCGACGCTGCTCATGGGATGTCTCGCGATTACTTCCGGATGGGCTCGAGTTTGTAGTCGGTCTTGCTGTCGAGCATCGACCAGCCAAGTGCGGTGAGTTCCTTGCGCAGGGCGTCGGCGGCGGCGAAATCCTTGGCCTGCTTCGCGGCCCAGCGCTTCTCGGCGAGGGCGGTGATCGGCGCAGGAATCTGGACTTTCTGCTTCTCAATAACTCCGGGCACAGCACCAAATATAGCTTCGGTGATTTTTTCGTATTCGATCCTCTCCTCGGGAGTGAACATGCGCCCTTTGATCTTTTCGAGTGATGAAAAGAGGAGTCCTAGTGCGGCAGGAAAATTTAGATCATCCTGCAATGCTTCGGCTACGTCTCCGAAATGTTTCCAAGATTTGTGTCCGGAAAATTGAGTATGGTAATCGCGAGCCGTGCTTGCCGTTGATTCTGTCGACGCGAAAGCGTGCAACGACCATTGCGAAAGTTTGTGCAACGCGCTTTCCGCCGCGTGCATCGAATCAAGAGTGAAATTCAGCTGCTTCCTCGGATGCCCCATGAGCAACGCGTAGCGCACCGCCATGGGCGAGTAGCCTTTCTCCACGAGGTCGCCGAGGGTGTAGTAGTTGCCCTTGCTCTTGCTCATCGTCGTGCCTTCGACGAGCAGGTGTTCGCTGTGATACCAGTGGCGCGCGAAGGTCGTGCCGTTGCAGCATTCGCTCTGGGCGATTTCGTTTTCGTGATGAGGGAAAAGGAGGTCCACGCCGCCGGTGTGGAGGTCGATGGTTTCGCCGAGATGTTTTTTGCTCATCGCGCTGCACTCGATGTGCCAGCCGGGGCGGCCGGGACCCCATGGACTTTCCCAGGAGTTGTCGCCGTCGTCGGGCTTGTGTGCCTTCCAGAGGGCGAAGTCGCTCACGTCCTCCTTTTCGTCGGCATCGGCGGCCTGCGATTTGCCGCTGAGGGCACTCCCAATTTGGAGTTCCCGCTCCTTCACGCGCGAGAGGGCGCCGTAGTGATCGAAGGAAGAGACTTTGAAATACACCGAGCCATCGGCCGCGCGGTAGGCGTTTCCCTTCTTCATGAGCACGTCGATCATATCGACCTGCTCGCGGAGGTGGCCGGTGGCGGTGGGCTCGACGTGGGGCGGGAGGCAGTTGAGCGCGGCGCAATCAGCGTGGAATTTATCGGTCCACTGTTTGGTGACGTCGGCGAGCGGGCGGTTTTCTTCGCGGGCGCGGCGAATGGTCTTGTCGTCGACGTCGGTGAGATTGCGGACGTGCTTCACCTTATCCGCGCCGAACTCGAGTTCGAGCAGGCGGCGGAGCACGTCGTTCACGACGAACGTCCGGAAATTTCCGATGTGCGCGGGCGCGTAAACGGTCGGGCCGCAGTTGTAGAAGCGGAAGACGCCGTCGGGGTGGGAGGGCGCGAGCGGTTTGAGTTTTCGCTCCAGCGAATCGAAAAGTTGGATGGCCATGAACGGGCGCAGCCACAGGCATGTTCGCCCATTCTTCAAGCCCGATGTTTTTGGACGTGACATGGGTGCCCGCCGCCGTGAATGCATTGTGATTGGGCTCGTCGTGCGGCTTCCCCTCCCTTTGCTGCGCGGCCCCTCTTCACCATGATTACCCTACGACGCAGTCTTGTTCTGTTCGGACTCAGCCTCGGTGCGCTGGCCCCGGCGCTCTTCGCTCAAACTGTCCTCACCGGCACCGTGACCAACGTCGCAACCGGCCGCACCTTGGAAGGCGCACGTGTGCTCCTGCAAGGCGCCGACCGCGAGGTCGTGTCGGACCGCCAGGGCATTTTTCGTTTCGACGATGTGAAGGCTGGCGCCGCCGTGGTCGTGGTATCCTACAGCGGATTGGACACGTTAACGAGCCCGGTGACCATTCAGGCCAGTCAGGTGAACCAGTTGGACGTGAAGATGACGTCAGCGGTCTACACCATGGGGCAGTTCGTCGTCGCCGGCGAACGCGAGGGCAACGCGCAGGCCGTCACGCTCCAGCGCCTGTCCGCGGGCGTAAAGAACATCGTCTCCACCGATGCGTTCGGCAACCTCGCGCAAAATCCCGCCGACCTTCTCGTGCGCCTGCCGGGCGTCGAGGGCGCCACGGTGGATGGCACGGTGCGCTACGTGCGCATCCGCGGCCTCAATCAAAACCTCACGACGATCACGATGGACGGAAATCGACTCGCGGACGCGGCGTCCGCCGGGTCCACGCGCGAGTATCAGTTTCAAACCGTGAGCGCCGACACCGTCGAACGCATGGAGGTCGTGAAATCACCCACGCCGGATATGGACGGCGACTCGATTGGCGGCGCGGTGAACATGGTTTCCAAGTCGGGCTTCGATACCAAAGGACGTTTGCTGCGCGGATCCTTCGGCCTGACCTATCGGCCCATCGACCCCCGGATGACGGGACTGCCCTACAACTACGCGATTTCCTATTCGGAGGTTTTCGGCGGCAAGCTCGCGGTCGCGCTGAATTTTGGTCACCGCAAACTCTTCACGCCGCAGGACACCGTGAGCCAGTCGCACCAAACGCTCGCCAATGGTCTCACCGGTCCCGCCTACAGCTTTCAGGTCGCGATGACTGACGAAAAACTCCTGACCTCGCGTTGGGGTGGCGGCTTGCGCCTCGACTACAAACTCAGCGAGAGCGCCAAACTCTATCTCAGCACCACAGTGAATCGCCTCACCGACCACGACACGGATCGGATCGCGACCTTCACAACACCGCAGACCGTCGCGACGCTCGATGCGAATGGGAATCCGACGGGCGCCGGTGGAATTCTGCCGGGCTACACGAACGAGTTTACCTCGGTGCGTGCGGTGCCGAACAGCACGTTCAATATTCAGGCGGACAACGCCTACAAGGATGCCAAGACGCTCTATCACCAATTCGGCGGCACGCACAAACTTCCGGCCGCGAATCTCGATTGGAACCTCTACCAGTCCGATTCGAAGTCGAACTACTCCGGCCAGCGCAACCTCGGCTTCACGGCCCGCGGCATCGGTTACACGATCGACCGCCGTTCGAATACCAATTTCCCCACGGTCATCCAGACGGCCGGTCCGAGCATCGCCGACCTCGCGAACTACAACGACAATCGCTACCGCATCGACCGGCGTGCGGGTTGGGACTCCTATCAAGGCGTCTCGCTCAATGCGCAGAAAAATTTTAGCGCGCCGGTGCCCGCCTTCCTGAAGGCCGGCGTGCGCATTCGCGAACAGCATCGTGATCTGGAAGCCACGCAGTGGAGCGGCGCCTACGTCGGACCCGACGGCGTCATGGGTCTCAATCCCGCCACCGGCCGCAACGACGACGACCTCGCCCAGTTTGGCCTGATCGAGCGGGGCCGCCTCAAGACCGACGCGATCAAATTTCCGAACACGCCGGTCCCCGCCTTTCCCGGCCACACCAACAAGCTGATTGACGCTGCACTCGAGTCCCGGCCGGGGCAGTTCCTGCAAGACACCGCGGCGAACGTGCAGGCCCAGCTGGTCGGTGACCAACGCTTCAAGGAGCGGATCGATGCCGCCTACCTCATGGGGAACGTGGAACTCGGCCGCCTTTCAATCTTGGCCGGCTTCCGCGTCGAACGCACGAAGACGAACGGCACTGGCGCGCTCCAGGCCATCACGGCCGAGGAAAAGGCGCGGCGCGCGGCGTTTGTCGGCGCGCTGACCGATGCGGAAATCCGCCGCCGCAACCTCGCCGAGTTCGGCGGACGCCAGACCCGCATCGGCGATTACCAAAACGTCCTGCCGGGCGTGCACTTCAAGTTCGCCTTGAACCCAAGGCTCATCACGCGCCTGAGCTACGCGACCAACATCGGCCGCCCCGGCATCGGCCAACTCATCCCGCGCACGAATGTGAACTTCGACACCCAGACGATTTCGACCAGCAATCCGAACCTCCAGCCGCAGACGGCCGACAACTTCGACGCGGCCGTCGAATACTACTTCGAGCCGGCCGGCGTCGTCTCCGTCGGCGTCTTCCAGAAGGAAATCAAGAATTTCATCTACACTTCCGGCGGGGCCATCGTGCCAGCGGGTGCGGATAACGGTTTCGGTGGCGACTATGCCGGCTACGCGCTGACGACCCAATACAACGGCGGCTCGGCCAAAGTGCGCGGCTTCGAGCTCAACTACAGCCAGCAGTTCACGTTCCTGCCGGGAGTATTTGCGGGCCTCGGCGCCTACGCCAACTACACGCGCATGGAGACCGAGGGGAACTACGGCGCGGGCAACGCCATCGCGCTCGCACCGAATCCCAAGGGCAAGGTTGCAGGCTTCAATCCCGAGACCACGAACTTTGGCGTCTCCTACATCCGCAACAAGGTCACCGTGCGCCTGCAATTCAACCACCGCGCCCGCTACTTGAGCACCTACAACGTCAACGTCTCCCAACAGGTCTACCAAATCCGGCGCGACACGCTCGACGTGAAGACCTCCTACCAGTTTTCGCGCCGCTTCAGCGCCTACCTCGACGTGAACAACGTGCTCGGTGAGTTCGAGACCGGCAGCGATATCGGCAACCGTCCGGCCAGCCGCCGCGTGCTGACCCCCGGATTCTTCTTCGGCGTGAACACGCGGCTGTAAGGCCGGCGCGATTCGAGTCTTTGGCTAAGCGCAAAAAACCGCCGGTGGCAGGCCACCGGCGGTTTTGAATTGTTCGCGGCTCGCGCCACCCGCCAGCTCAGGCTAGCGCGTCGCGGCAGTATTTCACGGCGCGCGCGATCTCGGCCATGCGGGTCGATCCCTCCGGCACCTTGTATTCGAATTCGATCGTGGCCTGGATGTTCCACTTGTTGTCGCGGATGAGGCGCAGGACTTCCTTGATCGGGGTGTCGCCTTCGCCGAACACCGTGTTCGGGCCGTTGTCCTTTTTGCGATCCTTGATGTGGACGTGCGAGATGCGGGCGTGGTGCTTCTTAATGAATTCCACCGGCGAACCGTTGTTTCCGGCGATGTAGTGGCCGATGTCGAGGTTGGCGCCGTTGTATTTTCCAAGGGAAAACACCTTCTCGAATTCCTCCTGCGTCGTCGTCGCGTGACCGTGGACGGCCAGCATGATTTTGTATTTCTCGGCGAACTGGCCGACGCGCTTGTGGTCGCCGTCGATGTCCTTCGATTTGGAAATCTCCGTCGAGATCGCGCGCGCGCCTAGGAGCTGCGCCATCTTGAAACTGTAGTCGAGCTCCTCGGGCGACATGTTGAAAATACCGTCGACCTTCAGGATGTCGATCTTCACGCCGCCGTCGTCATACATCTTGCGAAACTCCTTCACGCGATCGAGCGAGACGGTGGTGCGCCATTGGCGGATCTTCGCGGTGTTGTTGTCGGTGGCCTCGCCCTTTTTCGCGGCCTTCTTCGCCCCGGTGTCGGTGGCGGTGACCATCGCGGGCAGACCGAGAAACGCCTCGATCGGCTGCGCGCGCAGCTCGACCGCGCTGACGTTGAGCTCTTGGCAATTCTTCAAAACTTCATCGCCGGCCATCGTGCGGCCGCCGAAACTGTAAGGGACGTTCAAGCCGATTTGCACACCGGCGACCTTGGAGTTGGGCTTCTTTGACTCGGCGGCGCGCAGGGAGCCGGTGGCCGAGAAAAATCCTGCGGCGGGCAACGCAGCGAGGGCGAGTTTCGTGAAATCACGACGCGTGTAGAATGACGACATGGGAGTGGGTAATGAGGGGGGGGGGGACGAGGGTGGGGGAATCGGCGGAGAAAAAATCACCGTCGCACAGACAGACGCTTGCAAGGTGTTTTAGTTTTGGTCGCATTTGCACGGCATGCGCGGGCTTGACGCGTGCGCACTCCGCACGCGTGCTCTCGACACCCCGTGGAATCCAGTGCGCACCCCAACGTCTCTACCCGTCCGACGCGCGTGCGATACGGCGTCGTCGGGCTGATGATCACGCTCGCGATGGTCACCTATCTCGACCGCGCGTGCGTCGGTAAACTCGCGCCGGACATCTCGCGCGATCTGGATTTGAGCAAGGACCAGATGAGCTGGGTCTTCAGCGCCTTCGCGCTGGCCTACGCGCTTTTCGAAGTGCCGACGGCGTGGTGGGCCGACCGGCGCGGCACGCGCGGAGTGCTCACGCGCATCGTGCTGTGGTGGTCGGGGCTCACGATGCTAACGGCCGCGGCGTTCAATTTCACCTCGATGGTGGCGATTCGTTTTCTGTTCGGCGCGGGCGAGGCCGGTGCGTGGCCGTGCGTGGCGCGGACCTTTTCGAAATGGATTCCGCCGCAACAACGCGGGCGCGTGCAGGGTATCTTTTTCGCCGGCGCCCATCTCGCCGGCGGGCTGACGCCGATGATCGCCGCGGCGCTCAACGGCCTCGTCGGGTGGCGGGGCGTGTTTATTGTTTTCGGCGGTGTGGGCGTGGCGTGGGTGATCGTTTGGCATCGCTGGTTCCGCAACACGCCGGCCGAGCATCCTGGCACGAACGCCGCCGAGCGCGAACTCATCACGGCGGGTCGCGTCGCGCCAGAGTCACATCACGAGGGCTGGCCTTACTGGAAACGGCTGCTGGGCCATCGCAACACGTGGCCGCTCTGCATTTCCTACATTCCCAACGGCACGGTGTTCTATTTCTGCATCACGTGGCTGCCGACTTACCTGCAGGAGAAGCACCACTTCACCGCCGGCTCGCTCGCATTTTTCTCCGGTCTGCCGCTGCTCACCGCCGTGATCGGCGACCTTACGGGCGGCGCGGTGACGGACTGGGCGGCGCGGCGCTTCGGGCTGCGGGCGGGGCGCGCCGGTGTCGGCTTGTGCGGCAACCTCCTCTCGGCGCTCGCGCTGTTTGGCGCCGCCGTGGCGCCGAATCCGATCATCGCGATTGGGCTCATCTCGCTGGCGGTCACGTCCGCCATGTTCACCCTCGGCGCCCAGTGGGCGGTCTGCCAGGAAATCGGTGGCGCGCACGTCGGCGTGGTCAGCGCCGCGATGAACACCGCCGGCCAAATCGGCGCCATCGGCGGCCCGCCGATGGTGACCTACCTGCTCAAAGTTTACGGCGATTGGAACGCACCCGTGCTCGCCATCGCTGCCATCTTCGTCGTCGGCGCCGTGTGCTGGCTTTTCATCGATCCGCGAGAGCGGGTGTTTGAGTGAGCAAACTCTCGCTCCGCGCCGGAGGCTGCAGGGCGGCGAACGCCATTGAGAGATTGAAATGCCATGGTCCCGTCCTATGGTCGTGCGCATGAGTCTGTCCGAAATCCTCGACGAACTGCCGCGCCTCACCCACGAAGAGCGCCGCCTGCTGGCCCGACGTGCGCTGGCCGAGGACGAGACCGGAGAAGTCGCGGCGGCCGAACACACCGCCGCTGAGGGCTTCGCCTTGCTCGACCGCTTGGAAGCGGAGGACGCCGCGCGTGGCCAGGGCAAGTGAGGTTTGGCTGATCGATCTGGGTATGGTCGCCAAAGTGCGACCATGCCTTTTGCTCACGGATTATCCGGCCGACGATGAACTCGCGCTGGTCACTGTCTTGCCGCACACGACGGCGTTGCGGGGCAACCGCTGGGAACTTGCCCTCCCGAAACCGTTCCTCAAGCCGGGCGCGTTCCACTTGCAGCAGGTGCAGTCGGTGTCAGTCGCCCGGTTGGAGCGCCGGCTCGGCGTCCTCACCGGCGAGGAATGGACGGCGGTGCAAAACCGGCTCGCCGAATATCTCGGCTTGTAGCACTTGGTTTCCCTGGCACGGCGCCCAAACTCACCCCGCAAACAGCCCCTTCATCTCCTTCAGAAACTGCGGCACCGCGATGGCAGAATCTTCCTTCGCCTCGTATTCGAGGGCGACCCAGCCTTGATATCCGCCGTCGCGGAGTATTTGCGTGAAGCGTTTCATGTCGGCGGGCTTTTTTTCCTTCGCGGTGAGGCCGTCGATTTCGACTTTGAATTGCACGTTGAGCGCGAAGGGCACGCACTCGGCGAAATCCTTGTAGGGATCGGCGGAGTGAAAATTTCCCGAGTCGAGGTTGATGCCGCACCATGGGCTGTTCACGGCTTTCACCATCGGGATGAGCGCGGCAGCGGTGCCGATGGAGTCGTGGTTTTCAAGGCCGAGGAAAATCCCCTTCTTCCCCGCGTAGTCGCAGCACTCCTCCAGCGCACCGATGACGACTTTGTCGGCGACGGGGCGGGTGAAGTCCTTCGGTGCATCCTTCGGAATGTTGCCGGCGAAGACGCGGATGTGCTGCGCGCCCATCAGCAGCGAACGGTCGATCCATTTTTTGGTGGTGGCGATCTCGGCGTCGAGCTTCGGGCCTTTCGGCAGGGAGAAGTTGTTGCCGATGGCGGTGCCGCTGACCTCAACGCCGCGGAGAAACGCGTGGCGGCGGAGCTGGATCATGTAGGCGTCGGTCTCCTCTGCCAAGAAGTAGCTCGTGAGTTCCGCGCCCGCGCAACCTTGCGCGGCGCAGTAGTCGATGAACTTGAACATGTCGGTCTCGCGGCCCGCGGCCACCTTCTGCGGTTTGCCGCGCATGATCGGGAAATTCTCGCGGAAGGAATAGGCGGCGAGGCTGAGCTTGAGCCGTGGTTGGCCTGCGCGCTTGAAGGGATTCTCAGCGGCAGGAGCGGCCGCCCACGTGGTGGTGGGGGCGACGGTGCCGGCGAGACCAGCGGCGGCGGAGAGCTTGAGGAAATCGCGACGAGTGACGGAATTCATGTTCAGAGCGAGGGACGAGCGGACGGAGCGGGGTGGAGCCGCAGAGAAACAAAGGCGCCGGCGGGCGGAAAGACATTTTCGCGTTCGAGGCAGCGGAGTGACGCAACGCGGAGCTTTAAGCCGGTGGGCCGGGCCCTCGTCCCGTATCTCCCTGCTTCAATGCCGGCTGTAACCCAGGGTGTGTGGCGTCTCGGTGAATTTTTAGGCGCATAAAATCTTTCGCTGGATTTTATCCATTCTGCGCCTAACTCTTCGGCGGTTACTTCTCCCCTTTGGCGTGTTCTTCCCTGCACGCGACTGTGTTTCCTGCACTGACCTATCAAACCCTATGAACTCAAACCCAGCATCCACACTTCTCGGCCGCCTGTCGCCGAAGCGTGTCCTTCACTCGGCGCTGCTTGCGCTCTCTGCATTGAGCATCGCCGTTCCCTGCGCATCCGCGGCAGATTCAGCGGCGACGGCGCCGTCTAGCATCATCAGCGGCCTGGTCACGAACAAGACCACGGGCAACGGCCTCATCGGCGCCAAGGTGGAGATTCCCCGCCTCAATCTCAGCGCGCTCGTAGACAACACCGGCCGCTACCTGCTCAACGTGCCCGCGGGCACCCACGAGTTGGTCGTCACCTACACTGGCCTCGATGAGCAGCGTGCATCCGTGACCGTCAATGCGGGCCAGCCCGTGCTGCGGAATTTCGACATGAGCAGCAGCGTTCTGATGCTTGATGCCTTCAAGGTCGCTAGCGAGAAGGCGGGGCAGTCCGCGGCGCTCACGGCCCAGCGCAATGCGGACAACCTGAAGAGTGTCGCCTCGATGGACGCGCTGGCCGATCTGCCGAACATGAACGCCACCGAGCTCGCCATCCGGCTGCCCGGCGTCACGTTTGCGGACCCCGGCGACGAGGTCGTCGAGCAAATCAGCGTCCGCGGCATGGGCGCCGGCACGACGTCGATTATGATCGACGGCGGCATGATGTCGTCGTTTAGCGCCCAGAACCGCAACACGCGCATGACGGCGTTTACGGGCGCGATGTTCGAGTCGCTGGAACTCACCAAGGGCCAGACCCCCGACAAGCCGGTCGACTCGCTCGGCGGCAGCGTAAACTTCAAGACGAAGTCGCCGCTCTCGATGAGCGACAAGCGCCGCCTGTCCTACAATTTCCAGTATCGCACCGCGCCCTCGTTTACCGAGCAGGTGCCGTTGCGTGAGCAGCACCGCAATCACGCCCTTTTCAACCTCCAATACACTGAGAAATTCGCGGTCCTTGGGGCCGAGCGGGAAAACCTCGCGGTGTCGGTCAACGCATTCTACACGGAAAACGCTTTCGGCGTTTATCAGACCGATCGTGATTTCCAGCAGGTGAACACCCAGCCGGCTTACCTCTGGGACTATCGCACGCGCGACAACTTTAACGTCCGCAAGCAGCGCAGCATCAGCTCGAAATTCGACTATCGCCTCACGCGCAACGACCTTTTGAAGCTGAACATTGTGGTGAACAACGCGCCGGAGCCAATGCGCCGGCAATACAACATGCGCGCGTTTGCCGGCAGCCAGACCACCGTGCCCAACAGCTTCACGAATACGACCTTCATCACCGGGCAGGCAGTGCCGAGCGGTGTTGTCCCCGGTTTCACCGATCGGATCACTGTTGTCCGGGCGGTCCCGACAGCCGCGACTGCGGCCAATCCTACCTCCGGCACGACGGCACCCGCGCTCATGGATCAAGGCACGACCAACATCCAGCGTGACCAGCGCCTGCGGCACCTTGATGTGGGCGGCGAGCACAACTACGGACGTTTCGAGTTCGACTGGGCCGCGCTCTGGAGCCGCACCCGTTACCGCACGCTGGGCAACGAGGCGTCACTCAACAACCGCATCGGCAACGTGCCGCTCATCGGCCCCAACGGCCGCCGTAACGACGTCGCCGGCACCGCCGACAGCCCGCTCGACAATATCGTCGGACCCAATGGCGAGACCGGCGTGGGTTGGATCCTCGACCGCACGCAGGACGACCTCTACCCGCGCTTCATCCAGAACGGCGGCCTCGACTTCACGAACCCGAAGAACTGGCGCCCCAC
>JANOAF010000040.1:0-26089 GCA_031411015.1 Opitutaceae bacterium
CGCTCACATGCGAGCTGGGCTAAGCCGGAATTGTGCCGTCGGAACTACCCACGAAACACCCCAAAGGCACGAAAGGAAGGCGTCGCAGATCCAAATTTTCAAGCTATGCGCACAAGACAGTGATCGCATCTCGGATGAATCATCCGGCAATATCTCTCACTGATTTTCGTGTCGTTCGTGTGTTTCGAGGTAACTCCTTCTGCCTCGTTCCGGCTAATACAACCGGATCAGGCGTGACCGATGTTTTGAAGACACCGCTCACCCTTTCCCGCCGCGGAGCACAATCAGGTGGTCGACGCCCTTGGTCTCGAACTCGCGCCAGTAGTTGTCCTCGATCGCGGCGAGCCGCTCCTCCTCGTCGTCGGTCAGTTCCTCGCTGAGTTTGGTAGCACCCAGCTCGGAGCGCAGATCGCGCTCCGCCAGCCGGTGCACGAGATCGCCCCAAAAGGCATCCTCGATGAAGCGATCGAGCTTCTCGCCGACGGGGCCGTCGGTGAGTTTCTCGTTGGGGAAGAGCTGGCCGTTCACGTCGGCCTCGACGAGGTCCGCGCAGCCGAATAGCTCCGCGAGCCCGAAGATCTTCTGCGCCACCTCGGCGTAGCGCTCCGGCATGGTCGCCGGATCCTCGGGCCGCGCGCCGGTGACCCACAGGCCGAGATGCGCGAGTTCAAGGAGGCGCGTGTATTCTTTTTGCGTGAACGAAACCTTCATGCGCCAACAGAGGAGGCATCGCGCCACCGCGCGCAAGGTCGGAGTGCGCCAGTGTTGTCGGCTCGCATCGCACCGCTTGGCTCGCCGCACTGAAGCTCGGTGCTTGATAGCGGATTGCGCGGGTTCGATTGTCATCGCAGTAGAATAGAACAAAGCATGGCCGACCAACGACCCAACCCCAACCTGCGCCGGGTCAGGCCCACCTTTCTGCGTGCCGCTCATCTCGCCTCCGTCGTCATCGCGATGGCCTTGGTCATTGGATTCTACCACTGGACGGTCAAGAGTAGCGGCGGTTTCCTTCCGCCCGGCGAAGAGGACTACTACAACTTCCTGGTCCGCGGCTGGCGTTCGGGTCATCTTTATCTCAGCAAGGCGCCACGGCCCGAGTTGCTGGCGCTGGCCGACCCGTATGATCCGGCGCAAAACAACGCGTTTCGCATGGGCGATGCGTCCTACTACCAAGGCCATTACTACCTCTATTTCAGCGGCGCGCCGGCGGTGGTCCTGCTGCTGCCCTACGTCGCGATTACCGGCCGCGAACTGGCAACCACGACGGCGATTTTTATTTTTTGCACCACGGGGTTTCTGGCCGCCTGCGCCTTGGGGCTCGCGGTGCGACGGCGGTATTTCCCTGCCAGCGCGTGGTGGCTCGGACCGTTGGTCGTGTTGCTGCTAGGCGTGAGCACGCATGTGCTCGTGCTCCAGCGCCGCCCCCTCGTGTGGGAGCTGCCCCTTTCCGCGGGCTTTGCTTTTTCAATGCTCGCGTTGCTGTCGGTTTATTGGGCCCTGCATGGCCGTCGGCCGGTGGTGGCGATGACACTAGCCGGGCTGAGCTATGGACTCGCCGTGGCTTCGCGCCCCACGTGCCTGTTTGGCTCGGTGTTGTTCGTGCCCGTCCTCTGGCAATTGTGGCCGGTGCTCGCCGACAAGCGGCAGTGGTGGCGTTGCGCCATCGGGGTCGCGCTGGGCATCGGCGTGTTCGTCGTCGCGCTGCTGGCGCACAACTACGCCCGTTTCGGAAACCCCCTGGAGTTTGGCATCAACTACCAGCTCTCAAGCGCCTACGAAATGAAGCAACGCCACTTCAGCTTCAGCTACGTCGCGCACAACGCCTACATCTATTTTTGTCACCCCGGCTCTTGGAGCTCGAACTTTCCCTTCGTCAGAGCCTCCAGTGTGACGGGCGGACCCGCGGGATACCTGGGCGGGTGGGTCGAACCCATTTGCGGGCTCTTCGTGACCTTTCCTTTTCTGTGGGGCGCGCTCGCGCTGCCGCTGGCGTGGAAAGGTCGGACGCCGGAAAGGGCGGCGCCCCTGCGCGCGCTACTCGTCGCGATCACGCTTTTTCTTCTGACGGTCGTCGCCTTCTACCTGACGTTCTACTGCGCCACGCCGCGCTACATGACGGATTTCACGCCGTCCCTGACGTTGCTGGCCGCATTCGCCGTGCTTGGACTGGAGCGCTGGGCGCAGCACCGGGGTTTTAATCGGCTGGTCGCGCCATTGATCGCGATATTGGGACTGACCACGGTTGCGGCCGGATTGGCGGTGAACTTCGACTACCATAATCGCAGCTTGCAGCAGATGCAGCCGGACACGTGGCAGGCGTTGGAACGCATTTTTGGAAGTTTGCCGCCCGCAGCGAAGCAGTGACGCGTCTGCGCTGCGGCATTTTCGCCAGCGTCGCCCCGCGGGCCGGCGCAAACTTTGTGGCCCAGTCGCACGAGAGAGACCGCGATTCACGCCCCCATCGTCGCATTGACCGCGCGCGACACCTCCACCCTGCTCGCCGCACCCCATGAGCATTCCCGCTTCCCCCGCCCCGGCGTCGACGGCTCCCGCGTCGCCCCGTCTCGTCTGCCTCGATGCCCTGCGCGGCTTCGACATGTTTTGGATCCTCGGCGCGGATGCGCTCGTGACGGCGCTGAGCGAGGTCAACGGCTCGGCCGTCGCCAAATTTTTTGCGGGCCAACTGGATCACCGCGCGTGGGAGGGCTTCACGTTCTACGATCTGATTTTTCCCCTTTTCGTTTTCATCTCGGGGACGTCGCTCGTCTATTCCCTCTCGAAACAGATCGAGCAGCATGGGCGCGCGGCGGCGGCGAAACGCGTGCTGATTCGGGGCGCGTTGATTTTCATCATCGGGATTTTCTACAGCGGCGGCTTCACGAATCCGTGGCCGGACATGCGGCTGCTCGGCGTGTTGCCGCGCATCGCGCTCGCCTACACCGGCGCGGGCTTGCTGTTCTGTTTTCTGAAACCGCGCGCGCTCGCCGCCGTGGGCGCGGCGATCCTCATGGGTTATTGGGCGCTGCTCGCGCTGGTGCCAATCCGCGACATCCAGCTCGACAAGACCGCGCTCGCCGCGCGACTCGGCAACCCCAAGCCCACGCTGGAGCAAGTGCAGGTGGCCTTCGACTCGACGACCGCACGCGTGACAGGCCGCTACGAGCCCGGCCTCAATCTCACCAACCACCTCGATTTCCAATATCTCCCCGGTCGCAAATACGACACCTACTACGATCCCGAGGGTTTCCTGAGCACGCTGCCCGCGATCGTAACGTGCTTAATTGGCGTGTTCGCGGGATTGCTGCTGCGGCGCACCGACCTCGGGGACGCCAAGAAACTCCGGACCCTAATCATCGCCGGCCTCGCGTGCGTCGCGCTCGGCTGGTTGTGGCACCTGCAATTCCCGGTCATCAAAAAAATCTGGACCTCATCCTACGTGCTCGTCGCCGGCGGCTACAGCCTGTGGTTCCTCGCCGCGTTTTTCTACATCGTGGACATGCGGCAGTGGCGGAGCTGGTGCGTGCCCTTGCTCTGGATCGGCATGAACCCCATCACGCTCTACCTCGCGAACAACATCATCAAATTCCGCCTGCTCGCGCAGCGCTTCGTGGGCGGCGACATCAAGACTTGGCTCGACGCGCACGTCGGCATGGGTGCCGGTCAGGGCATGCTCGCGATCGTAGGGCTCGCGCTGATGTTCGTGTTGGCGCGGTTTCTCTACCAGCGGCAGATTTTCCTGCGGGTTTGAGCGCCCCATGATGCGGTGCACCCGCTCAGACTCGCACTGCGCCGGGAATGCCGGCGTCAAACGTCGCGAGCGTTAATCCGGCCTGACCGGCGACCTGCGCGAGATAGGCGTCCGAGGTTCGCGCTGCCGTGGCGGACCACGCCGCGAGCTTCGGTGATGGGGCCGTTTCCACGAAGCCGCCACACTGCCGCTTCATTTCGGCAAGGGCGGCCTGGGCTTCGGCGAGCGAAAGTCCGAAGACCTGCATCGACACGCGGACAAATCCGAGTTCGGCGTGCGCACAGGTGGCAATGGTGCGGAACCCCTGTGCTTTCGCCCAGACGTGAAAATGAGCGTGGCCGTGCGCGGTCGCATGGCGCCACGCGAGCAGGGCGTTCACGTCGAGCAGATATTTCACGGGAAGTCCGCCAGCGCGGCCTTGATCTCGTCGAGAGAAACAACCCTCCCGCCCTCGTCCGTCGCGTCATAGAGCAGCCCGGACACGGGGTGTTTCTTGATGACGCGCTTGCGTGCTCGCGCCGGCTTTTCCGGAAAGACATTGGCGCGGATGTGGGCGGAGATCGTGCGCTTTTCGGCGCGCGCCCGGGCCCGGAGCACGCGCGCCTCTTCCGGCGAAACTTTGAACGTGATCGAAGGCACGGGTAAGACGGTAGGACCGGCGGGCGCGGCGTCAAGCAACGGCCCGCACCCGGCGTTGACATCATTCAATCACCCGCAAATTTTTTCCGCCAACCCCATGCACCTGACCAACTCATTCCGCGCGGGCGCACGCGCCTGCCTTGCTCCCGCCCTCCTCTGGTTTCTAATCGCCGCGCGCCTCCTCGCCCAGTCCACCGGCACCATTGAGGGCCGCGTGACGAATCCCTCCACCGGCGGCGTGCTCGAGACCGCACGCATCACCGTCGTCGGCACGGCGCTGGAAACGTTTTCCGACGCCGAGGGCTTTTACCGGCTGGGCGGCGTGCCGGCCGGAGCGGCGCAGGTGCGCGCGTTCTTCAGCGGATTTCCGCCCGCCACCGCCACGGTCAACGTCGCGGCGGGCCAGTCGGTCCAGCGTGATTTTCAACTCGCGCCGCTCGGCCGCGGCACCGCGGCCACGGCGGAAGGCGCGCCGGTGAAACTCGACGAGTTCGTTGTCGCGACCTCGCGCGAGATGAGCGGTGCGGCGCTCGCGATCAACGAGCAGCGGTTTGCGGCGAACATGAAAAATGTCGTCGCCACCGACGAGTTCGGCGACATCGCGGAAGGCAACGCCGCCGAGTTTTTGAAATTCATGCCGGGCGTGAACGTCGACTACGCCGGCGGCAACGCCCGCGACATCTCGCTCAACGGGGTGCCTTCCGGCTACGTGCCCGTGACGCTGGACGGCTTCGGGCTCGCGAGCGCCGTCGGCGGCGGCGCGGGCGGCACGGCGCGCGGCGTCGGCCTCGATCAGGTTTCGATCAATAATCTCTCGCGCATCGAGGTCTCCTTTTCACCCACGCCCGACTCGCCCGGCAACGCCCTCGCGGGTTCCGTGAACCTGATTCCGCGCAGCTCTTTCGAGCGCACGCGGCCGTCGGGAAATTTTTCCGCCTACTTCATGCTGCGCGACGACATCAAACACTGGGGCGAGACGCCCGCGCCGCGCCATCCCACGCGCAAGATTCATCCCGGCCTCGACCTTTCCTACATCGCACCCGTGAGCAAAACCTTCGGATTCACCCTCTCCGCCGGCATGAACCGCCAATACTCCGGCGAGCCGCAGATCCAAAACACGTGGCGCGGCGTGCAGGCCGCGACCAACGGCGGCACGTTTCCGCACACCACGCCCGACAAACCGTATCTCACCTCCGTCCTCATCCGCAACAGCGGCAAGGACACTAACCGCAGCTCCTTCGGCCTCACCACCGACTACAAGCTCACGTCCCACGATCGCTTCACGTTTTCGCTCACCTACTCGACCTTCAACGTCCACATCAACCACAACGCCCTCACCTTCGACGTCGGCCGCGTAAACCCCGGCGATTTCTCCCTCGATTTCACGCGCGGTGCCGCAGGCCAGGGCACGCTGAATCTCGCGACCACCGGCGCGGACCGCTCGAACTGGACCTTCATGCCTTCGCTCGTCTGGCGGCACGACGGCCCGGTTTGGAAAATGGACGCCGGCTTCGCCTACTCGCGCGCGAGCAACCGCAACCGCTGCATCGAGCGCGGCTTTTTCGACACCACGACCGCGCGCCGCACCGGTGTCACGGTTTCGTTCGCCGATATTTTTTATCTCCGCCCGAACACCATCACGGTAACCGACGCCGCGGGCGCACCCGTGAATCCCTACGCGCTCAACAACTACGTCGTCACCGCCGCCACCAACAACACGCGCGCCACCGACGACATCAAGCGCACCGCCTACGGCAACGTGCGCCGCGACTTCTTCGGCCCGGTGCCGCTCTCGCTTCGCACCGGCTTCGACTTCCGCCAGTCCGAGCGCGACCAACATTTCAGCGTGCCGAATTTCACTTTCGTCGGCCGCGACGGCGTCGCCAGCACCACGCTCACCGCCACGAGCGACGATCTCGCGCTGCCGTTTTTCGATCCGAGTTTCTCCGACCGGCAGCCGCACTACGGTTTCCCGAAATTCCAGGGCATCAGCAGCGAACTCCTCTTCAACTCCTACGCCGCGAATCCCACTTACTTCACGACGAACGCCAACACCACCTATCGCAACGAAGTCACCAACTCGAAATTCGCCGAGGAGCTGATCTCTTCGGTCTACCTGCGCGGCGACCTCGGCTTTTTTCAAAACCGCCTGAAGCTCGTGACCGGCCTGCGCGCCGAGCAGACCAACGTCTCCGCGCAGGGCCCGCTCACCGATCCCACGCGCAACATCCTGCGCGATGCGTCGGGCCGCCCCGTCCTCGGCGCCAACGGTCGCCCGCAGAACATCGTGCCGGCGACGAACGCCCTCGGCGTTTCGCAGCTCACGTTTATCGACCGCGGCGCGCGCTCGACGAAGGAATACCTGACTCTCTTCCCGAGCATCAACGCCAGCTACAACCTCCGCGAAGACATCATCGCCCGCGTCGCGTGGTATACCTCCGTCGGCCGCCCCGACTACAATCAGTATGCCGGCGGCGTCACGCTGCCCGACCCCGAGAATCCATCCCCCAACGACCAGATCACGGTGAGCAATGTGAGCATCAAGCCGTGGAGCGCGAAGACGTTTAATGTGCGGCTCGAATACTATCCGCAGGGCGTCGGCCAGCTCACGCTCGGCGCGTTCCGCCGCGACTTCGAAAATTTCTTCGGCAACACCACGCTCGCCGCGACGCCCGAGTTCCTCGACCTCTACAGCCTCGATCCGAATGTTTACGGCCGCTACCCGATCGTCACGCAATACAACCTCGACACCACCGTGCGGATGGAGGGCCTCAACCTCGGCTATCGGCAGGCGCTCACATTTCTCCCGAATTGGTCGCGCGGCGTGCTGGTGTTTGCCAACGCCGCCACGCTGCGCAACACCGGCGCGCAGGGCTCGGCGAATTTCCCCGGCTTCATCCCGCGCACCCTCAGTTGGGGCGCGAGCCTGAGCCGCCAGCGCTTCAGCCTCCGCGCGAACTGGAACTACCGCAGCCTCCAGCGCCGCGCCGCGATCGCCGCCGGCAACAGCATCGAGCCGGGCACCTACACGTGGTGGAGCAAGCGCCTCTACCTCGACGTGAACGCCGAATACAACCTCTCGCGCCGCTTCGCGCTCTTCGCCGCCATCCGCAACCTCGGCGATGCCCCCGACGACATCAAGGTCTTCGGCCCGAGCACGCCCGCCGTCGCTCGCTTCCGCGAGCGGATCGAATACGGCTCGCTCTGGAGCTTCGGCGTGAAGGGGACGTTCTGAGCACGCCATGAAATTCCTCGTCGCCGGTTTCGCCCTCCTGCTCGTTGCGCTCTCAAACCGCGGGGCGGAGCCGAAAGCCGCGCGCGCCAGCCACGAGCCGTTCGCGATCGCGACGTTTCACTGCGTTGGGCTTTACTGGTCGCCCGTTGACGGGGCGGTGGAGAAGCAGGCGCTAGTGCGCTTCCGGCCACAGGGCACCGCGGCGTGGCAGGAAGGTTTGCCGATGCGCTATCAACCGATTCCAGGGACGGACGAGGATTTGGCCGATTACCGCGGCAGCATCGTTCAGCTCACACCCGGCACCAGCTACGAAATCGAACTCACTCTCGCCGGCACGACCACGCGGGCTAGTCTCAGCGCGTCGACGTGGAGCGAGCATTTCGCCGCGGGCGAAACGGTGCGCGTCACCAGCAGCCACCAGCCACTCGCGATCACGCAGTCCGGCACGCCCAGCGCCTATCGCGTCTATGATGGCCGCGGCGCGACGATCGACGTCCGCCACCAACACGACGCGTGCATCACGATCGACGCCTCCTACGTGATCGTGCGCGGTTTCACCCTCAAGGGTGCGGGCGACGCCAGCCGCACAACCCGAAACTACGCGCACGCGATCACCATCAAAGGCGGCGAAAACATCGTCATCGAAGACTGCGACATTTCCGACTGGGGCCGGCTCAATCCGCAGACCGGATTCGCGTTCGACATGGAGTCGGCCATCGGCTCCCGCAGTGAGACGCTGAAGCGGCTCATCGTGCAGCGTTGCAAGCTCCACGATCCGACCTTCGACGGCAGCAACTGGACCGAGCCGGTCACGCCCACGCACTCCGCCGGCACGCAGGCGATCAGTTTGTTCAACACGGCCGGCAATCACGTCATCCGCTACAACGAGTGCTGGACCGACCTCGGACACATGTTCAACGACATCATCGGCGGCGGCAGCAACGGCAGTTTCAAGGGCGCGCCCGGCCCGGACTCCGACGTCTATGGCAACTTCATCAGCCACTGCTGGGACGACGGACTTGAGATCGAGGGCGGCAACCGCAACACGCGGGTGTGGGGAAACTACATCGAACAAACGCTCATGGGCATCGGCAACGCCGCGACGTCGATCGGGCCACTCTACATCTGGCGCAACGTGGTCACGCGAAGCCAGCAGAGCCCAGAGGGCGGCGGCGGCAATTTCATCAAGATGGGTTTTGCGGGCGGCGAGGAATGGATGACGGGCACGCAGTATGTTTTTCACAACACCGTCTTCCGCGGCGACGGCTGGCTGCCGACGGGCGGGCTCGGCGGCACGCGGATCGTGAAACACGTCACCTCGCGCAACAACATCCTGCACGTGCGCGAGCCGCGAAACTCCAGCGTCAGCAACAACCGTGCGAACACCGACAACAGTCAGGATTTCGACCTCTTCAACGGCCAGTGCCCGCCCGGGCTCGAGCCGCACGGCGTCCGCGGCGAGCCCGTCTACGTCGCGAATGCGGGCCTCGACCGCGCGCACAAGATCGGCCGCTTCGAACTCGCACCTGACAGTCCCGGCGTCGCGGCGGGCGAATGGATTCCCAATTTCAGCGACGGCGCCGCAGGGACGCGGCCCGACATGGGTGCGCAGCCCCGCGGCGCGCCGCCGATGACGTTTGGGGTTGGCGCGCGCTAACGTCCCGGGGTTGGGACTTGCTTGCGCGGTGAAGGCGCTCCGTTGAGTTCGTCCACCGTTACGCGTCAGGCCGACACCGCGACCGTGAACCCGCCGTAGGCCATCCGCTTGACGTCGAAGGGACCGTCATCCGGCCCGCCGCACAGCGCCGCAACCCGCGGATCCTTCATAAATTTCGCGTTCCCGCGGTCGCGGTGCGCGCGGGATTTGTAGGTGATCCAGGAAAAGACCACGGTCTCGCCGCGCTTGGTTTTCGCGAGCCGGGTGAACGGCACGCCCATCTTGGGCGCGAGGTCCTCGCCGATGCATTCGCGCACCTCGAGCGCGCCGTGCTCGCGGAAAATAGCCGCGCATTTTTTCGCCAGACGCAGGTAGGCGGGCAGATTTTTCTTGGGCACAGCGATGACGAAACCGTCGACGTAATGGGACATGGTGATTTCTCCGATTGGTTAGGGGATGGGTTTCAAGTTGAGCTAGAAATTGAATTCGTCGGGGGGCGTCGCTCAGCCCGGCATCGTCCGCGCTGCGAGCATCGGGCGGAACGCACTGCGATAAGACCACGCGAGATAGAGTTCGAGCCCAAGAATCACGACGGCCATCGCCAGACCCGACGGCGCGAGAAACGCATGCACGGCCACGATGTTCACGATCACCGGCGCGAGCAGCGTGAGCGCTAGCGGCACGAAACGGTTGAGCAACAGGAGCGCGCCCACCACGACCTCCGTGACCTTCACCAATTGAAACAAGTAGCCGGTTTTCATCATCGCCTCGGAAAACGCCACCAGCCCGGGCGGCAGTGTCTCCGGCGGCGGCGGCGGCATGAGATTGAGCAATCCCATCAGGCCGAAGATGAAAAACATCAGCCCCAGCAACACGCGGGCAATGGTGGGCAGATGGCGGGCAAACGATTTGGGGGCGGAGGCGTCGGAGGACATGGTGGGGGATTATTTTTTCGCCGGGGATTCGGCGAGGGTCTTCAAGTCGGCGAGGCCTTTCTCAAACGGCCCGCCGATCATGGTGTCCATGCTCATGAACAGGCACATCGCCTTCGAGATGAAATTTTTCGGACCGCTCATGCTCCACGTGACGATGGTCCGCGCGCCGTCGGGTTTAAAGGCAAACTCCGCGATGGCGGTGCCCTCCATCGGTTTGAAAAACTCGAGTTTCGTGCGCACGAGTTCGTCGGGTTTGCTCTCGATGATCGTTTGGCGGCCGGCGCCGACATCGCTGTTGCCCGACCACGTGTTAATCGCACCCACGCCGGAAGCCGCACCCTCGAAGGTGTATTTCGCCGCGGGATCAATCTTCACCCACGGCGACCAGACCTGCGCCTTGCGCAGATCGTTTACGTGCCCGAACAGTTCCGCCGGCGAAGCCGCGATGGCGAGCGAACGCTCGACGCGATACGTGGAGGACTGAAGCGACACGACGACGAGAAACACCGCCAAGAGCGCCAGCAGAATGAGGAGGATTTTTTTGAGCATGTTTTTTTGGGTCAAAGTTTTCGCGGCCAGCACGCGGGTCTTGGCCTTTTCATTTTCCGGCGTGCGCCCGCTTCAGGATCGCGAGATCGAGCTTTGTCATTTGCATCATCGCGGCGAAGACCCGCTTTGATTTGGCGGGGTCTTTGTCTTGAAACAGCTCGATCGCCGCGCGGGGGACCACCTGCCACGAAAGACCGTATTTGTCTTTGAGCCAGCCGCACTGCCCCTTCTTTCCCCCCTTGGAAAGTTTCTCCCAGAAGCGGTTCACCTCGGCCTGCGTTTCGCAGTTTACCACCAGTGAAATCGCCTCGGTGAACTTAAACACGGGCCCGCCGTTGAGCGCGACGAATTCCTGGCCATCGAGCCGAAAGGAAATCGTCATGACCGATCCCGGCGGTCGGCCGGTAATCTCCATGCCGTCGTCGCCGTAGCGGGAGACGGTCTCGATCTTGGCATTTTTGAAGAGTGAAACATAGAACTTCACCGCCTCTTCGGCTTGATCGTCGAACCACAAGAACGGGGTAATTTTTGGGCGCGAGCGGGTAATCTTGGTTTTCATGGGCGTGAGGTGCTGAAGGATTCAAATCCTCAACGAACGGGCCAGGCGGCCGAGGACAGGCGGAGAACTCTTTCCGCTGAAAATCAGCACTTCGCCAGATAGGCGTCGAGCTGTTCCATCGTGCCGCCCCAAACCTGCATCAAGCGGTCGCTCTCCGCCCAAGCCTGCCACACGACGGCGCGCGGAGCGGCGAACTCACGCGCGCCAATGAACGGGCTATGCAATCTTTGCGGCAAGGTGCGCGTCCAGTCGGTCGAAGTTTTGTTGGTTCGCGACGGCGATAAACTCGCCGACCTTGGCGACCTCGTCGGTGCTTTCGAAACGCATGCCCCACGTCAAGCGCGTGCCGGCACCGTGCTCGGTAAACGTCATCGTCATCCGGAAGCCGTGCACCGGCGCCTCGTGTTGCAACACGATCCGCGCGGGCCGCACGACTTCGAGGAAGCGCGACTCGTTGTCGTAGCTCGCGCCGTCGGGGCCGTGCATCGTGAGTCTCCATTTTCCGCCGGGGCGCAGATCGAATTCACGAATCGTGTTGGTGAAGCCGTTCGGCCCCCACCATTGCGCCAGCCGCGCCGGGTCGCTGAACGCCGCGAAAAGTTCTTCCCGCGGCTGCGCAAATTCGCGGGTGCTGACAATCTCGCGATCGGAGGGAAACTCTACGAGGGACTGTGGGGCGGACATGGATGGAGTGGATGGGCGGTAGTTTGAAAGCAAACCGCGTCGGAGCTTGCTCTGGGGATGTTTACTACAAAAAAACGCCCCTGCCGCCACTGGCTTTTTCCATGCCCCATACCCTCCGCATCTGCCTCGCCTTCGTCCTTCTCCCGGTCGCGACGTTTGCCGCCACCGGCCGCACCACGGTCGCCATCTCCGGCGAGAAATTTCTCGTCAACGGCAAGCCCACCTACGCTGGCCGCACGTGGGCCGGCGTTTCCATCGAGGGCCGGCTCATGAACTCGCGCATGGTGCAGGGGACCTTCGACGATGAGAACCCGGCTACTCGCACGCGCTGGACCTATCCCGACGGCAAAGCTTGGGACGCCGACCGCAACACGCGGGAGTTCATCGCCGCGATGCCCGAGTGGAAACGCCACGGTCTCCTCGCTTTCACGCTGAACCTCCAAGGCGGGAGCCCCGAGGGCTACTCGCGCAACCAGCCGTGGGAGAATTCCGCCATCGCCGAGGACGGTTCGCTGCGCCCGGCTTACATGGCCCGCCTCGCGCGCATCCTCGACCGCGCGGACGAACTCGGGATGGTCGTTATCCTCGGCCTGTTTTATTTCGGTCAGGACGAGCGCGTGAAAGACGAGGTCGCCGTCCTCCGCGCCGTCGATGGCACCGTCGACTGGCTCCACGCGCGCGGCGACCGCCACGTGATCATCGAGGTCAATAACGAGGCGAACGTCCGCTACGACCACGCCATCCTCAAACCCGAGCGCGTGCACGAACTCATCGCGCGCGTGCAGGCGCGCAGCGCCCAAGTGGGCCGCCGCCTGCTCGCCGGCACCAGCTACGGCGGCGGCACCATCCCCGGTGACACCGTCGCGAAGGTCTCGGACTTCATTCTCATCCACGGCAATGGTCAGGCCGACCCGGCGAAGATCACCGCGATGGTCGAGAAGACCCGCGCCCTCCCCTCCTTCCACCCGATGCCGATCGTGTTCAACGAGGACGATCACTTCGACTTCGACCAACCCAACAACAATTTCACCGCCGCCGTGCGCGCGGGTGCGTCGTGGGGCTATTTCGATTTCCGAATGAAGGACGAGAAGTTCGCCGACGGCTACCAGAGCGTGCCGGTCGACTGGGGCATCAACTCTCCGCGCAAGAAAGCCTTCTTCGCGAAGCTCCGCGAAATCACCGGGGGACTATAGCAACCGGCCGGACGTCGCCTCTCACTCGCACAGCGGCATCACTACAGTTTCACGCGCAGCAGACCCGCTACAATCGCGTAGCCCTGGGGGCTGAAATGCGTGCCGTCCTCGACAAACAACTCGGCCCGCGGTTGGCCCTTGTCGTCGAGAAACGCCGTGAAGAGATCGACGAACTCCATGTTCTTCTCCTCGCGCGCAAGCGCGGCGATGAGGTCGTTCATCTTTCGGATGACGGCCAGGCCGTCTTGCGTGCCGGCGGCGCGCAACACCGGCGGCAGTGAAAGATAGAAGATGCGCGTGTCGGGTAGCGCCGCGCGGATCTTGGCGGCAAACGCACGCGCAGCATCGCGGATTTGCTCGGGCGTCTTGCCAAAGCTGAGGTCGTTGCCGCCGGCGTTGAGCCATATCGTCTTTGGCGCATACGGCAGCACGATGCGGTCGGCGAAGTGCAGCACGTCGGTGAGATGCGCCCCGCCGAAGCCGCGGTTAATTATTTTCTGCCGCGGGAAATAGTCCGCGACATCGGTCCAGCGCCGGGCATTCGAGCCGCCGACGAGCAGGACCGCGCCCTTGGGCGGCGGTGTCGCGAGATCGGCCGCCTCGAATCGCTTAACTGTCTCTTCCCAGCGCGCCGGGCCGAGCCCGGCTTTGGCGGCGTTGGCGGCCTTGTCCTTCTTCTTCGGTGCCGACTCGGCTGCGGCCAGCGGCAGGGCGACCACGGATGTGGCCGCGAGCAAAACCACGGTGAAGCGGGTTAAAACGGAGCGGGGCATGGTATGAATGAGCATCAGAATTGTCCTCAGCGGGCACCGCCGACCTTGGGCGGCACTGCGGCCTCCTCATTCAGGGTAAAAACAATCGGCACCTGCATGTGCGTGACCACGACCGCGCCGTTTTTCCGGCCGGGCTCGAAACGCCACGCACTCACTGCGTCGACGGCCGCGGCTTCGAAGCCGGTCACCGTCGAGCGAATCGCATAGGCGTTCTGCACCTGGCCCTCGCGATCAACGAGAAAATCGACGACAACCTGCCCGCTGACGCCCAGCATCCGCAGCGAGAAAGGATAGCGCGGTCGCGCCTGAAAAACAGGTCGCGGCACGCTGTCCAAGCGGCTGACGTCGAACGCCGCCCGTGTCTCGACCGTCGCGATCGGCACCTTCTTTTCCGCCCCGACGAGGAGCGCCGCGCCGAGGGCGGTGCCGCCCTCCACTTTCGCGAGCACGGCTTTGGCCACGGCGTGGTTTTTCGCCGCCGCTTGCTCAAGCAGCCGGCGGGCCTCCACGGGATCGGGCAAAAGGCCCGCCGCTGCATCACTGTCGATCATCGCTTCAGCCAAGTGCATCAGCGCCGCCGTGTCGCCCAAATCTACCGCGGTCTTGAATTCCCGTCGGGCAGCCGCCAAGTCGCGCGGACCGCCGATTCCGTTCTGACAAAACAAACCGTGGGCAACGAGCGCCACGGTCGACTTCTTGCTCGCCGCATCCCGATAAAGCGTGCGCGCCCGCGGCAGATCGGTCGGTGCCTCCTTGGTCAGCGTCTGCGCGAGCGTCACCAGCGCGGCTGTATTTCCCGCCGCCACTGCGGATTCGAGCAGGCTGCGCGCGGCCGCGACATCCTTTACCACGCCACGACCCTGCAACAGCAACGAGGCGTAATTCTCCTGCGCCGACGGCAGATTTTTTTCGAGCGCCCGCCGATACCAAGCGGCGGCTTCGGCGGAATCCTGGGGCGAATTCAGGCCAAACCGGAAGGAGGAGCCGATTTCGTCCCACCGCTCGGCGCCACCCGCCGCAACGGCCCGCTCCGTCCAGCCTTCCGCCAGCACGGGATCGCGCTCGACGCCGTCACCTTGCCGGTAGCCGCGCGCCACCACGGCCATCGCCACCGCATTCCCCGCCTCGGCCGCGCGCAGCCGCCATTCGAACGCCACTTTCATCAAGCTCGCCTGCCCCGAAGACTGGCGCTCAATCATCCGTGCCAACTGGAGCGCCGCGCCCGCATCGCCCGCGCGCGCCCTGGCCTCCAACTCGGAAGGCGTCGGACCTTTCGGCAGCGGTCTAGACGCGGGAACCGATGCAACGGGCGGTTGCACCGAAGGCCAGGAGGGCGAGGTCGACACGGGCGGCGGCGCGCGGCGCGGTATCTGGCGCATTTGGGAAAATCTGGACCACTGGAACGCCACCGCGCCCACGACCATCCCAACCCAAAGCACGCAGCCGACTGCAATGAGAAGAATGCGGCGGGAATTTCCGCCGCGCAGTGCTCGCTGGGACTCTATCTCCGGCGTCATGGCTGGGGCGCCGGCGAGCAGAGCCACCCGCGACGGGAAAAGCAATCGCCATGGCGGGCGTAAAGCCCGCCCCACAATTTTCAGCAAAAAAACTGACCCACTATCCCCCGCCGCCGCTTATTTCGACTCGTCGATCGCGAGGTAACTCGAGCGCCCGTTACGCCAGACGCGCATCAGGAATTTCGGCCCCTTGATCTCCTCGCTCAGTTTCACGGCGCGGTCCATATCGGTGAGCGGTTTGCGGTCGAGTTCCTCGATCACGTCGCCTTCGCGCAAACCCTGCTTCGCGGCGGGAGTCTCGGGCTCGATGCTCGTCACGATCACGCCTTTCACCCGTTCGGGAATCTGCATTTGCGCGCGCAGCTCAGGGGTGATTTCGCCGACACCCACGCCATTGAGAATCCCTTCGTCCTTTTTCGGCGCGGGCTCCTCATCCTTGGCCGACGCCTCGTCGGCCCGGCGCGAGAGTTTGGCTTTCGCCGTGCGAGGCTTGCCGTCGCGGAGGTAGTCGATGGTCACCTCGGTGCCGGGCGCGAATTGGCTGACCGTGAGCGTCAGGTGACGCGGATCGCGAATCTCGGTGCCATTGATTTTCGTGATGACATCGCCCGGCTTGAGCCCGGCTTTTTCCGCGGGGCTGTCCTCCGTGACTTCGCTGAGCAACGCGCCCTTTTCGGTGCCGAATTCCCCGGTGAGCGCCTCGTCCAACGGCTGCGGCCGCACCCCGAGGAACCCGCGCTCGACCCGGCCGGTATTCACCAGCTGCTCGGCCACGGAGCGCACGAGGTTCGCCGGAATCGCGAAGCCCACGCCGGCAAAGCCGCCGCTGCGGCTGAGGATCGCGCTATTGATGCCGATGAGGCGGCCGTCGGTATCGAGCAGCGCCCCGCCGGAATTGCCGGGATTGATCGCGGCATCGGTCTGGATGAAATCCTCAAACACGCCCATGCCCATGCCGCGGCCGAGCGCGCTCACGATGCCGCGGCTCACGGATTGCCCGACGCCAAACGGATTGCCGATGGCGAGCACCACATCGCCGACCAGAAGATTATCGCTGTCGCCAAACGTCGCGGGCGTGAGCCCAGTCGCCGCGATTTTCAGGACGGCGAGATCAGAACCGGGATCGCGGCCGACGACCTTGGCCTCGTAGCGCTTATTGGAGTCGCCAATCGAAACGCGCACATCGTCCGCGCCATCGACGACGTGGTTGTTCGTCAAGATGTAGCCGTCAGCCGTGATGACGACGCCAGAGCCGAGCCCCTGCTGCGTCTGGTCGGGCGCGCGATTGCGGGGCGCGGGCGCGTTGTTGCGCGGGGCGGGAGCATTTTTGCGATTGTTGTTGTTGCCGCGATTACGCGGGACCGGTGCCGCCTCCGGCTCGTCGTCGCCGGGGGCATCCGGGATGTTGAAGTAGCGCCGTAGCCGCGGGTCGTTGAAAAGCTGGGAGAGATCGGGCGCACGCACTGTTTTGGACGAATAGACATAGACGACGCTCGCCGCCGTGCGCTTGACGATGTGCGCGTAGCTCACGCGATCCGGCGCATCGCGATTGATCGATTTGCCATCGACCTTGATCGTCAGCGGCGTGCCGGGCGCTTCGAACGCCGCGGGCGTCTTCTCGGCGGCGCTTTTTTCCGCCGCAGCTTTCTTCGCCTTGCCGGGTTTCGCATCGGCCGCCCAGACCGTGAGGCCCGTCGTGGCGGCACAGGTGAGCGCGAAGAGCAGCGCGAGCAGTAACGTCGAAGGAGTGGAGCGAGATTTCATGGCAAAAAGAAAGGTGGAGAGACTGCGGGTGACTGCCGAGCCCTCCACAGGTTCCCATCCGACTAAGAACGCCGCCGCGAAAGGCAACCGCCGCCGCACGATCGCGCGGGCTGCAGCGGCCGGGCGGCGCGACTCCGTCCGATTGGAGAGTCATTGCCGGATTCGCCGGAGGCACGTTATTCATCGCGACTGGTGCCGCCTGGATCGCGTGGCGATTGGCCCAGCACCCCAACCGCGCGCGCACCACGGCATTTCTCGCCGTGCTGGCAGCCATAGCCTGCACGCAGATCGCACTTAATCTCTCGCGCGGGCCCGCGCGGGCCGCGTGGGTTCGCATTGCCGAAGGTCACCAACGCAGTCGGGTCGAACAACGCCAGGCAATCGCCTCCGGCCAAGCGCTGGATCCGAAAGTAGAAACCAAAAACACGGAGCGCCTCGCCGCCAACCTGCGTGCCGCCGCGGAAAATTCCACCGGCGAAACCAAGGCCGCCGCCGAGGCCGGGCAGGCGCTCGCCGAGCAACTGCTCGCGGCCAATCGCCGCTACAACGAGGCCGTGGCGAAGTTAAACCTAGGGACGTTCTTCGAACTCGCGCCGCTCGCCCAGCGCGACACCGTCGCCGCCCGGCGCGAGACCGTGCAGGAGTTTGCGCGCGCGAACGCCGGACTGCGCGAGACCCAGACCGGCGGCGCCGCGATCTTGAAGGGTGAGCTGGAAAAACGCGGCGTATCTCCCGCTTTCGCGCACAGCGCCGTCGCCAGCTATGAGCAGAATGCCGCGGCCCGCGTCGCGCTGCTCAAGAAAATTCGCCTGACCGACGCCCAACTCGCCGCCACCATGCACGAGTTTCTCGATCTCGCCGAGGGCCGCTTCGGGACACGGCGCGTGGCCGACGCCTCGGGTCAGGTTATTTTTGAAAACGCTGCCGCCGGCACTCGTGCCAACGAATTAAAAACCCGCCTCCAGGCGATCGGGACCGCGCAGGCCGCCGATCAAAAACAGCTCGTGGGCCCGCACTGAGCGCATCCGCGCGCTCGGGATCGTTTCCGCTGTCGCTCGAACTGTCCGCTGGCACCGCTGATTGACCGCATTGCGGCGCGGGCAGACGTTATGTTATGCGCCGAGCGTTACCCCTGCTCTTGCTCTTCAACCTCGGCCTGCCCGCGGTAGCGGCAGATGACTTTGTCGCGATCAAGGGCGGCGCGCTGCGCCCGGGCCTCCGCCTCGATGATTTCGAAATGCTCGCGCGGCCGATCACTAACGCGGACTACAAGCTCTTCCGCGACGACACGAAAGATGCGCCGCCGCCATATTGGACTGGCGGAAAAATCCCCGCGGGCCTTGAACAACATCCCGTCGTGTTCGTCCGCCGCTACGCCGATGTGCGCGCCCCCGCTTTCACCCCACCCCATTCATGAACCATAAGATAATTGCGGCCGTGCTAATCGCGGTCACCGCCACGGCCGTCCCGGCCTTCGCCCAAGTCGTCTCCGGCGCGCCCACCGCCGCGCAGCTCGGCAAATACGACCTCAACAAAAATGGCCGCCTCGATCCCACCGAGTTGGCGGCGATGCAGGCGGACGAGGCGAAAGCCCGCGCTGCCGTCGGCACGGCGCCCGCCAGCACCTCGGCTTCAAGCGACGACGCCGTGCAGCTCACGCCCTTCGAAGTCCGCGAGGCCAACAACGGCTACTACGCCGCCAACACGATGTCGGGCACCCGCCTCAACACCAAGATCGAGGATCTCGGCTCGGCCATCTCCGTCGTCACGAAGCAGCAGATGGCGGACTTCGCGATGCTCGATATCAACGACATCTTCAACTACGAGGCCAGCACCGAGGGCACGGGCAACTACACGGACTTCAGCGTCGACCGCAACGGCATGGTCGCCGACTCCATCCAGAACAATCCGCAGGGCGCGAACCGCATCCGCGGCATCGGTGCCGCCAACCTCGCGATGAATAATTTCGCCACGAGCGGCCGCGTCCCGATCGATCCCATCGGGATCGACGGCGTCGAAATCAGTCGCGGGCCCAACTCCAACATCTTCGGCCTCGGCCAGGGCTCCGGCACCGTCAATCTCCTCGCCGCCAGCGCTTCGCTCAACCGCACGAGCACCACGGCGGAGGTTCGAGTCGACAGCATCGGCGGCTACCGCACCTCGCTCGACGTGAATCGCCCCGTAATCAAGGGCAAGCTCTCCATCCGCGGCAGCGCGGTTTACCAGCACGACGCTTTTAACGAGAAACCCTCAGGGGCCACGAGCCGCCGGTTCAACTTCATGGTGCGCGCGCAGCCGTTCAAAACCACGTCGGTGCGCGCGTCGTTCCAGCAGTATGATTTCTACGGCGCGCGCGCGAGCAGCGTCACGCCGCGCGACGCCGTCTCGTATTGGAAGAGCGTCGGCAGCCCCACGTGGGATCCGATCGCCAACGCCGTCACCGTCGGGGGTGTGACCACCACCATGACCACGACGACGAATCCCACCACGCTCGGGCTCGCCACCTTCCCCAATCCCGTCGTCTACGTTGATCAAAACGGCATCGCGCTCTGGCAGATGCAGCGCACGCCCACGCTCACCGCGGGCACCACCGTCCTCAGCAACGGCACCTTCGGCGTGCCGCGCCTCCTTGAGACGATCGCGCCGCCGGTCCGCACCGGCCGGCCGCTCTATTCCACGGTGCCCGGCATCAACAACAAGGCGCTCTTCGACTGGTCCTCGATCAATCTCGCCGGGGCCAACGCGCTCAAGGACCACAACGAAATGACCACGGTCGAACTCGAGCAGTTTATCCTCAACACCGAGCGCCATCAGCTCGCCGTGCAGGGCGGTTGGAATCACGAGCGCGCCACGCGCTTCAATAAAAACATCGTCGGCCAGTCGTCCGCCACCGGCAACAGCAACTACCTCTACGTGGACGTGAACGCCAAGCTCCTCGATGGTCGCGCCAATCCCTACTTCCTCCGCCCGTATCTCGGCGTGGGCGAGCCCGTGTTCACGAGCACGCCGTATCTGCGCGACACGTTTCGCGGGCAGGGCGCCTACAAACTCGATTTCACCGCGGAGAAAGGCTGGGCCAAGTGGCTCGGGCGTCACTCGCTCGTCGGTTACGCGGAGCAGCGCTTAACCAAGACGTATGCCTACCGCTTCCGCGACGTGAACATCACCGACAACCCGATCTACGCGCCCGCCGGAGTGCCCAAGGGCAACCAGTCCGGCACCGTCGCGCCGCTCGCGACGCGGCCCTATTTCCATTTCTACGTCGGCGATAACAACGCCCAGAATGTCGACTACGCGCCCACCGCGTTTAAGCAGGGGGCCACGAATTTCACCTGGTTCAACCCGGTCACCAACCAGTGGGTCAACGATCCCGCGACGCTCGGTGAGGCCGCGATTCAGGAGGGCTCGGCCGGCGGCTCCGCTTTGCAGACTCTCCTGAAGACGCACGGCCTCGTGCTCCAGAGCGCGGTGTTGCAGGACCGGCTCATCTTCACCGGCGGCAAGCGCCACGACGAAAACAACACCAAGTTTCAAAAGCCCTCCCGCCTCCTCGCCGATGGCTACACGTATGACTACGCGGCGATGGACGGCTTCGTGAACGACACGCTCTTCCGCCAGGGCCCGTGGGCCACGCGCTCCGGCGACACGAAGACCAAGGGCGCCGTCGCCAAGCCCTTCCGCGGCTGGTCCGCGATCGATCGCGCGGAACGCGAAGGCGGCGCGGGCGGCTTCTTCGCCGGCCTGCTCCGCGGCCTCAGCGTCCACTACAACAAGTCCGACAGCTTTACGCCGGACAACCCCGCCGTCACCGTCACCCTCGAATCGCTCACCAACCCCACGAGCAACGGCAAGGACTACGGTTTCTCGGTCAATCTCTGGAACGACAAGCTCGTCCTCCGCGCGAATCGCTACGAGACCAACCAGGTCAACAACCGCAACGGCCAGTTCGGCACCTTCGGCCAGCGCACGCTCCGCGTCGATCTCCAGAATTTCGCGGGCAACGCCGATGCCATCAGCCTCCAGCGTCAGGCCCGCGCTTGGATCTCCGCCGGAAACCCCTCGTTCAGCACCGCGCAGGTCGAGGACGCCGTGTTCAAACTCATGGGCCTCACGGCCGCGCAGGTTTCCACGTATAACAACAACAACATTGGCGAGACCCAGGACATCAAGGCGAAGGGCGACGAAATCGAACTCAATTTCAACCCCGACCGCTTCTGGACCTTCAAGGCCAACGTCGCCCGCACGCAGTCGATCGATGCCAATGTCGCGCCGCACATCACCACGTGGATCGCGCAGCGTTTGCCCACTTGGGAATCGATCATCGATCCGCGCACCGGCACCAAGTGGCTCGACACCGGCTACACCGGTGACGCCCCCGCCGCCGGCGCCGGGACGCCGCGCGCGTTTCTCAACGGCAACGTCATCGCGCCCATCCAGCTCGCGCAGGCCACGCAGGGGAAGAGCCGCCCCGAGATTCGCGAGTGGCGCATCAACACCAGCGGCAGTCTCCGCCTCGCCCGCTTCACCGAAAACAAATACCTGAAAAACGTGAACATCGGCGGCTCGCTCCGCTACGAAAGCAAGGGCGCGATCGGCTACTACGGCATCCCGATCAACGGCGACATCACCATCGCCACCAACTTCGATCCCAACCGCCCGATCTATTCGAAGGCCAACGTCTACGCCGATGCCTTCGCGACCTACAGCACGCGCCTCTTCCGCGACAAGGTCCGCACCCGCTTCCAGCTCAACGTGCGCAACCTCCACGAATGGAAACCTCACCTCCTCGCGGTCGGCGCGTATCCCGATGGCACGCCGCACACCTTCCGCATCGTCGAGCCGCTGTCGGTGATCTTCACGACGACGTTTGATCTGTAAGCCACGGGGCTGAGGCGTCCCGCCTCGGTTACGACCCCTTCGGGAGTGCGGTAGCCCACCGCGCCGTTCTGCGCCGGCCGGCCGTCCGACCCGGCGAAAGGCGGCGTCACGCCGCAACACTCCCAAGCAAATCGGGCAAGCGAAGAATTGACCCCGCCCCATCGCGTGCGCTACCTCTCACTTCTTATGTCCGCAGAATCGACCTCTCCCGCTGTCACCATGGATGCCGTTGTCGCGCTCGCGAAGCGGCGCGGCTTCATCTTTCAGTCGTCGGAAATCTACGGCGGGTTCAACGGTTTCTTCGATTACGGTCCGCTCGGTTCCGAGCTGAAGAAGAACATCCGCGACTGCTGGTGGGCCGACATGGTGCGCCGCCGCGACGACATTGTCGGCATCGAGACCTCGATCATCATGCACCCAAAGGTCTGGGAAGCGTCGGGCCACGTCGCCGGTTTCAGCGATCCGCTGGTGGACTGCAAGGTGAGCAAGCAGCGCTTTCGGGCGGATCAGTTGTTTTTTTCGCCGGTGGTGGTCGACGGGAAGACGGTCGGCTACGTCAGCGCACTTGAGTCGGAAAAAACGACGGCCGATCTCCAAGCCGCAGCGGAGAATTTCAAGCGCAAGAAGGCCATCGTCGGCACCCTCGCCGCCATCACGCCGAAAGACTTCACCGAAGCCAAGCCGGAGGAGATTTCCCTCATCCCCTCCCCCGCCACCGGCGAGCCCGGCAGCCTGACCGAGGCGCGCGCGTTCAACATGATGTTCCAGACGAACGTCGGCGCGATGACCGACGGATCGTCCGTCGCTTACCTCCGCCCCGAGACGGCGCAGGGTATGTTCGTCGATTTCAAAAATGTCTGGGACACCGGCCGCGTTAAGCTGCCCTTCGGCATCGCCCAAATCGGGAAAAGTTTTCGCAACGAGATCACGCCGCGTAATTTCATCTTCCGCTCGCGCGAGTTCGAGCAGATGGAGATGGAATATTTCATCCACGAGGACGCCGACTGGTCGAAGTGCCACCAAGAGTGGATCGAGTGGTGCCGGCAGTGGCTCCTCTCCGTCGGCCTCCCCGAATCGAAGCTCTCCCTCTACGAACACAAAAAGGAGAAGCTCGCGTTCTACTCGAAGGGCACGACCGACATCATGTTCGATTATCCCTTCGGTGTGCAGGAGCTGTGGGGCATTGCCGCCCGCGGCAACTACGACCTCGGCCAGCATGCGACGGCCTCGGGCAAGCCGCAGGAGATTTTCGACGAGGCCTCGAAGAAAAAATTCGTGCCGCACGTGATCGAACCCGCCGTGGGCGTCGATCGCATTTTGCTCGCCGTGCTCTGCGCCGGCTACGCGGAAGAGGATGTGAAGGATGAGAAGGGCAACGTCGAGAAGCGCACCGTGCTCCGGCTCTCGCCGCGCATCGCGCCGGTGAAAGTCGCCGTGCTCCCGCTCCTGAAAAACAAGGAGGCGCTCGTCGGTCGCGCCCAGGCGCTCTACAAAAAACTCCAGCGCCGCTACGCGGTGTTCTACGACGACGGCGGCAATATCGGCAAACGCTACCGTCGCCAAGACGAGATCGGCACGCCGTGGTGCGTGACGATCGACTTCGACACGATCGAGAAGCCGGGCGACACGTTTACGCTCCGCGAACGCGATTCGATGCAGCAGACCCGCATCACGGAAGCCGACCTCTTCGCGCTCCTGGAAGACAAGGTGTATTGAGATGCGCCGGCTTCGTGCCGGCCCTCGTTCCCATGCCGAAACCGCGCCCGCCTTCCGTCCGCAGCGTGCGAGCGCCCGATGCGCTCGTCGTGTTGCGTGCGTGGATTACGACGTTCGAGGAGCGCACGCGCGAGCAGGGCCAGGAATACTGGGAGCACGGCCATGTGCACGACGTCCGCGCCACCGCCGATCATTTTGTGCAGGCGGTCGTGCAGGGGCAGGAGCCCTACGAGCTCACGCTCTTCTACACGCGCGGCAAGTGGAGCTCGACGTGCGCGTGCCCCGTGCGCGTGCAGTGCAAGCACGCCTACGCCGCGGCGCGCGCTTGGATCACGACGGTCGAAAGCGAAGGCGACGCGCCGCGCCCTGCCGTCGTGCCGCCCGCCCCGCTGCCGCCAACCATGGCAGCGCGGCCGCGGAAAAAATCCTTTCGGGAAGAATGGTCGCCCATCCTCGCCACGAAGCTCGGCCGCCCGCTCACCGAGGCCGAGGGTAACCAGCTCGCGCAGCTCTCGGCGTTGTTCGCCGAGTTTGCCAACGACCGGCACACGCTCTTCCCCGGCCGCCTCGAGCGCCACGGTTTCCACTATACGCCGCCGCCCGGCGCCACGCTCTACGATCTCGCATTTGCGGGCTGGTGGGACCGCGCGCATCCGCCCGCCGATCCGTGGGCGCTCTGGCAATATCTCGCGCATCACTACGAAACGAACGGCGAACCCATTCCCGAGGTGTTCCGGCCGATGACCGATACGCGCGCCGTCCGCGCCGCGATCGAGGAGCAGAGTGTGCAGCAAGAACTCGCGGTGTGGCGGCGCGCGCTCGCCTCCGCCGACGAGATGACCGCAGCCGCGCGACCCAATCCCGCCGCAGGTCTGGCCGGCCTGCGGGCGCGTCTGCTCGTCGATGGCGGGCTGCGCATTGAGACGCGCACCTCGCCGAAACTTCCGTGGCGGGCCCCGACGCAAAAACTCCTGCGCGATCTTGGCGGCGCGCGGCCCTCGGATTTCGAACACCTCACGCCGGCCGAAGCCGCGCTCGGCAACGCCCTGGCGGCCGAGTTGCGCTCCAACCTGAACCAGCCCGCGCGGGAAGGCCTCGATCCGCCGATGGCCGCGGCGCTCCTGCGCACGACGGCGGCGCGGCCCGCGATCTGTCTCCCCAATGAAGCGCCCTTCGTGCTCGAATCAGAACCGCTGCAACCGCAGGCGATGATGTCGGCGCAGGGTCCGGACCGGCTCGACCTCCGGCTCGTGACGCCCGACGGCCGCGACGCGACCGAGGCCAAGCTCATCGCGCCGCATCCCGAGCCGATTTATCTTTTCGATGGCCGCGTGTGGCGCGGTCCGCCGGCGCTGCCCGCGCGCACGCTGCCCACCGCCGGCCTCAACGATCCCAAGATCATGATGCGGCTGCGCGCCGCCGGCCTGCGCCTGCCGAGCTCACTTGAGCTGAAGGTGCGCCGCGTGACGCTGCGGCCCGTGCTGCGCTGCTGGGTGACCGAGCCGGAGTCGGAATACCATGCGGCGTTTTTTCACGCCCAACTCCTCGCGACGTCGGATAATCCGCCGTGCACGCAACACTGGTGCGGCGGCGGCGGCTGGCAGTGGACCAAAGGCGGCGCACCCGCGGCCCGCGGCTCCGACGATCCCGTGCTCGAGTTCGATCTCGGGGTCGCACACACTGCGGCTGCGCGGCTCACGGATTTTAAGGTCACGTGGAATTCATTCGAAAATACGTGGACGCGCTACGCGACGAAGACGTTTCCCGAGGACTTCATCGCTTGGCACGCCTCGCTGCCGCCCGGTCTCGCGATCGAGGCCGCCCCGCAGCTCGCCGGGTTGCTCGGCCCGCCGCTGCGCGCGCACGTGGAATTTTCCGCCGCGCCGTCGGACGGCGCACAGCGCGACTGGTTCGATCTCACCGTAGCTCTGCGCGTCGAGGATCACACGCTCACCGCCGCGGAGATCGCTCTGTTGCTCAAGGCCCGCGGCAAATGGGTGAGCCTGCCCGGCACCGGCTGGCGTCGCATTGAGTTGGCCGATGGCGCCGAGGGAGAACCAGCGGCGGCCGCACTGGACCGGCTCGGGTTGGGGGCCGCGGACGTGCTCGCGACGGGCAAGCCCGCGACGCACAAGCTTCACGCCCTCCAACTCGCCGCTGAGGCCGCGAGTCTCGAGTCTCGCGACGCCAAGCTCGCCGCCGCGCTGCGCACCCGCGTGACTGCGCTCGCCGCGGCGGTGCC
>JANOAF010000041.1:0-8581 GCA_031411015.1 Opitutaceae bacterium
ATGGCGGAGGCCCATGACCTCGCCCTCGGCGGTCTCGGCGGTGATTTCGAGTTCCTTGGGAAACGTAGCGCGTTCGACCAGCAGCGAATGATAGCGCGTGGCGGCGAACCCTTGCGGCATACCGCGAAACACGTCGGTGTCCTTGTGCAAGATCGGCGAGGTCTTCCCGTGCATGAGACGATCGGCGCGCACGACATGGCCGCCGAAGTAGTGTCCGATCGACTGATGGCCGAGGCAGACGCCCAGGATCGGCTTTTTCCCGGCGAAGGCCTTGATGATGTCGAGCGTGACGCCCGCCTCGCGCGGTGAACAGGGGCCCGGGGAAAGGAGCACGCGCTTCGGGTTCAGCGCCAAGGCTTCGGCCGGCGTGATCTCGTTGTTGCGAAAGACGCGCTGCGCCACGCCCAACTGTCCAAAGTATTGGACGAGGTTGAAGGTGAAGGAGTCGTAGTTGTCGATGACGAGCAGCACGGCAGTCGGGTCGGTCGGATACTACCTCGCGGATTGACCCCCGGGTCAAGCGTGGGGCCGTCACTCTGTCATTGCGGGGAGCGCAGCGACGAAGCAATCCATGTGATCAGATGGATTGCCGCGCCCGCCCTGCCGGGCGCGCAACGACAAACCAGACTCATGCCCGCACATTTCCAGCTCCTGAAGACCGATACAGCGACGGCCGCCCGGCGCGCCCGGCTGACGACCCGGCATGGCGTGATTGAGACACCCATCTTCATGCCGGTCGGCACCCAGGGCACGGTGAAGTCGCTGACTCCCGCCCACCTGCGCGAGATCGGCGCACAGATTATCCTCGGCAACACCTATCACCTCAACCTGCGGCCGACCTCGGAATTGATTCGTGAGCTGGGCGGGTTGCACACGTTCATGGGTTGGGATGGACCGATCCTTACGGATAGTGGTGGGTTTCAGGTTTTCTCGTTGGCGAAGCTCCGCGACATCCGCGACGACGGCGTGGCGTTTTCATCCCACCTCGATGGGGCGAAACTCTTCCTCGGCCCGAAAGAGGTGATGGCGATTCAGCAGAATCTCGGGTCGGACATTGCGATGGTGATCGACGAGTGCCCGCCGTGGCCGTGCGAGCGCGACGCGTGCGCCAAGGCTGTCGCGCGCAGCTACAAATGGGCGGGGCAGTGCAAACAGATCGCCACCGACAGCGGGTTTCTCGCCGGCGGGCACCATGTGTTTGCCATCGTGCAGGGTTCGACCTTTGACGATCTGCGGCGTGAGGCGGCGGAGTCGTTGGCGGCGCTGGATTTTCCGGGCTACGCGGTGGGCGGCGTGAGCGTCGGCGAACCGGAGGCGGAGATGCTGAAACAAGTGGGCGCGACCACACCGTTTTTGCCGGCCGACAAGCCGCGCTACACGATGGGCCTCGGCACGCCGCCGCAGCTGCTGAAGATGGTCGCGCTGGGGGTGGACATGTTCGACTGCGTGCTCCCGAGCCGCGTCGCGCGCAACGGCCTCGTCTTCACGCCCGACGGCCCGCTGAACCTCCGCAACGAAAAATACCGCACCGACCCGCGCCCGATCGTCGAAGGGCTCGCGAACTACACGGCGAACTTCTCCCGCGCCTACCTGCGGCACCTCACCGTCTCCGGTGAGATTCTGAGTTGCACGCTGCTTACCTTGCACAACCTGCATTTCTACCTCGACCTGATGGCGCAGGCGCGCACGCACCTCGACGCCGGCGACTACGGTTCGTGGCACCGCGCGTGGATTGAGCGCTACGAGGCGGGCGCGGCGGCGCGAACGGGCGGCTGACGGACCGCGCAGACGGGTTGCCTCGCTGCTGCTGCGCGGCTTGAAAGCTGCTTGGCAAGGGGAGCACCACACTGCCCCACGCATGAATTTGGCCGCCCTCCACTCCCTGCCCCTCCTCTCCGTCGCCGCCGGTCAAGTCGTCATCGAACAGGGGCAGCCACTCAAAGGCGTCTACTTCCTTGAGAGCGGGGAGTTTGAGGTGCTTAAGAACGGAGTCTTGATCGCCGAGATTTTTCAGGCGGGGGCTGTGCTGGGCGAGATGTCGTGGCTGCTCGAAACGACCCCCACCGCCACCGTGCGCGCGATTACGACTTGCACCTGCCGGGTGGCCGCCGATCCGGGAAATTTCATGCGGGAAAACCCCGAGGTCACACTGCACGTGGCCGTGACCCTAGCGCGCCGGCTCGATTCGCTCTCGCGCTATCTCGTCGACATCAAGAACCAGTTCAAGGATCGGGCGGATCACCTCGGCATTATCGACGAGGTGCTGGATTCACTGCTGCACAAACAGCCGCGCGTGATTCCGCGCCGGGCAACCGGCGACTAGCGCGGTCAGACGCAACACCGGCGCGCAGGCTTGAAGCAGGGCGGGTCTGTGACCCGCCCTCGAAAACTCAGCACGCAAAAGGGCAGGTCACAGACCTGCCCTACCTCGGGGCTCGTGCGCCGAAGACTTAGCAGCCGCTCGCGCTATGCCTTTTCTGCTTACGCCGTTCCCGGGGCTTTGGCCGGTTCTACGGCGTCGAGCCGGATTTCTTCGTCGCCGGCCTGGGAAACCCAGCGGGCCGATCGCTCGGTGAGGTTGAGTTCGATGTAGGCCGGCGGAACGCCCATTTGCCGGCCGGCGTTGAAGGCCCACGTTCGGCCGATCTGGCAGGCCCAGGCCCCGCCATTGCGAAAGGGCGAATTGTGGATGTGGCCCGACAACACGTAGGCGGGCTGGAGTTCGTTGATGATGGCGACGAGAGCTTCGTCGCCCGCAAACTCCTTGCCGGTCCAGCTCACGGTGGTGCGGTTGGGCGGTGCGTGATGCACCCAGAGCCAGACCTTGGGTGATTTCGCCGCCTCTTGGCGGAGAAATTTTTGCATCGTCTCAAGCGAAGCGGGTCCGTCCCACCACGGGCAGACCGAAAATTTCACGTCGCCGACGTCGACGCTCGCACCGTCCACCACCATGCCTTCGGCGCGCGCGCGCAGGAGCCAGCGCGCGATGAATTCTTGGTTCTCATTCTTCTCATCGCCATCGTGATTGCCGGAGCACACGAGCAACCGGGTTTTGCCGCTAATCGCCCGGAGGTATTTGAGGACGACCGTGATTTGCGAATCCAGATCGAGGTGCCCCGCGATATCGAGCAGGTCGCCGGCGATGATCACCATGTCGTAGTGCGG
Source organism: Opitutaceae bacterium (assembly GCA_031411015.1). Lineage (GTDB taxonomy): Bacteria > Verrucomicrobiota > Verrucomicrobiia > Opitutales > Opitutaceae > ER46. Next base: position 3,166 of record JANOAF010000041.1, read on the forward strand.
TGCCCGCTCGGCCAACCAGTCGAACTGCTTGAGGGAGAAATGCAGATCGGAGGCGGCGAGGATCTTCATGGGGCGGTTCGGCTTCGGAAGCTGCTCCTGTGCCACGGGGGAGGGCGCAAGCAGATCTCACTGGTGGGCGAAATCAGAATCGAAGCCCGCTTGTAGGATCAAGTCCCGCACTCCCCCTGCCGGCTGGTGCGGCGCAAAAAAGCCCGCACGGAAAACCGTGCGGGCTCGCGTTTGAATTCAGTTCAACTTGGCGCTCAGAACTTCGAGCGCAGGCCGACCGAGTAGTTCCAGGAGTCGAACCGGCTGTGGCGCACGTCGGTCTTGCCGAGGGAGGCGAAGATCGCGGTCGTTTTGCTGCACCAGTGGTTGGCCTCGACGGAATACGTCCAGGCTTGGCTGCTGTTGCGGCTGCCTTCGAAATCGTCGGCATAGGAGAGGCGCGGAGTGATCGTCACGATACCGGCGGGAATCTCCACGCCGACCGCGCCGCTCCAGAGGGCTTGATTATCGCTGCCGACGTTGCGGTAGCTCGTCCATTCCCAGCCCAGGCCGGCGCTGACGAACGGCTTCACCCCGTTCATCGGTGCATAGGCGGTCAGGTAGCCGCCGATGGTGTTCGAGTGCCCGCGCACCGAGCCGCTGATGCGGCTGTAGCTGTAGGAGGCACCGCCATCGAGCTGGCCTGCGACGAGCGCGGTGTTGGCGCTCGCGCTCAGGCTGTAGGCGTTGGGCGAGATGTGCTTGATGTCCTGCACGCCAAACTCGAGTTCGGTGTATTGCACGCCGAGGAGGCCGGTGGGAGCCGACATGGCGGTGGTGGTCTGGGCTTGGCTCGCCGTGGCCACGGTCAGGAGGCTGAGGGCGAGGATGATGTTCTTGGTTGTTTTCATGTTTGGTTTTTCCCCGATAGGTGGTCGGGGCGCGGATGAGGTGGGACTCCGGCCAACCCGACAATGAATTTAATTACGTCATTGCAGGGAACAAATTTACTGCGCTCATACGTCGTCACCTGACGTTTGGCTGGAAATGGGGCGGCCGTTCTAGCACGGTCGTGCCATGCGTATACTTGTCACCGGCGGCGCCGGGTTTCTCGGCTCACATCTTTGCGAACGCCTCCTGAAAGACGGCCACGAGGTCGTCTGCCTCGACAATCTGTTCACCGGACAGAAGTCGAACATTGCGCATCTGCTGCCGAATCCGCACTTCGAGTTCGTCCGCCACGACGTGATCGATCCGTTCAAGTATGAGGTCGATCAGATCTACAACCTCGCCTGTCCTGCGTCGCCGCCGCACTACCAGTTCAACCCGATCAAGACCACCAAGACCTCGGTGATGGGCGCGATCAACTGCCTCGGACTCGCGAAGCGCGTGAAGGCGCGGGTCTTTCAGGCGAGCACTTCCGAGGTCTATGGCGATCCGAGCGTGCATCCGCAGCCTGAGAGCTATTGGGGCAACGTGAACCCCATCGGCAAGCGCTCATGCTACGACGAGGGCAAGCGCTGCGCCGAGACGCTCTTCTTCGACTACCACCGCGAGAACAAGGTCGATATCCGCGTCATCCGCATCTTCAACACCTACGGCCCGCGCATGCACCCGAACGACGGTCGCGTCGTTTCCAATTTCATCGTGCAGGCGCTCAAGGGCGAGGACCTCACGATCTACGGCGATGGCACGCAGACGCGCTCGTTCTGCTACGTGGACGATTTGATCGAGGGCTTCGTGCGCTTCATGGCGCAGACGCAGACGGTCGGGCCGCTCAACCTCGGCAACCCCGGTGAGTTCACGATGCTTCAGCTCGCCGAAAAAACGATCCAGCTCGTCGGCGGCAAATCCAAGATCGTCCACAAGCCGTTGCCGAGCGACGACCCGAAGCAGCGCCGCCCCGACGTCACGCTGGCGAAAAAATACCTCGGCGGCTGGGAGCCGCAGGTGCCGCTCGAGGAGGGACTGAAACGGACCATCGCTTATTTTAAGACGAAGGTGTGAGTTTGTTTGAGCAACGTAGGTTCGACCCTTGCTCACTGCCGTTGAATTTACGGCCTTTGGTTTTGTAGGTCAGTTCGCTTGCGAGCGCTCTGGTCGCAAATGGTCGGAGCGCTTGCAAGCGAGCTGACCTACGAAAAAAAACCGCTTCGGATCGTAACTCAACGGCAGCGGCCGGTTCTACAAATCAGAAATAACTCAGCCACGCGTCGCGGCGGCGACGCTTCAGGTCGGCGAACCAGCGGCAGGTGGGATAGAGGAGCAGAATCACGCCGATCCACACCGCGTAGACTACGGCGAGAGTTACGCCGGCGGTCGGCGGCACCTTGGTGCTGTCGGTAAAAGGCGAGACGGTCCAATCGCCGACTTGGAAATGCAGCAGGAGGGCCGCGAGCGCGTGAATCAGCGGAAGGTGTAGGACGTAGTAGAAAAAAGGCACGCGGCCGAACACCAGCGCGGGCCGCAAGATCGCGGGCGCGCCACGCTCGAACCACGCGAGGAGCAGCAAACCCGGCCCGATTGTCATCAACAAGTAGCAGAGTGACGGCGGATACTTCGTGCCGTTGAGAAACGAGAAAACCGTGAAGCCCGCGCGCGGCTGCGCGGCCCACGGCGCGAGATCGCCGTAGAGGTTGCTGAAGCGCAGCAGCACGAACGCCGCGCAGAAACCGACGCCGAGGCGCACGAGCCATTTCCGCCGGACCTCGGACTCGAGCTGAAACACCGTGCCCAAACTGTAGCCCGCCGCCATCACTGCGACCCACGGGATGAGGGGATAAAACGCAAAGAAATCAAAGCCGCCGAGCGTGAAGCGACCCGGCGCGTGCAGGATATTCCACAGTCCGGCCCACGCGCCCCAGCTCTCGGGCTTGATTTCGTCGAGCAGGTTGTGTCCGACGATCACCGCCACGCTCGCAATCGCAACGACCCGCAGCGGGAGGTGGATCAACCCGGCCAGCACGCTCATCGACCAGCCGAGCGACCAGAGCGTCGCGCAGATGTAGCTCGTCGGCGTGATTTGAAATTTCCAGCCGAACCACATGAGCAACGTGAGCTCGAGAAAGATCAGCCAGAGCCCTCGCGTCACGAGGAACCACGACAGGTCCCGCTTCGATTTCCCCCGCATGACGGAGAGAAACACCCCCACCCCCGCGAGAAACGAGAAGTTGGGCGCGCAGAAATGCGTAATCCAGCGCGTAAGGAAAATCGGGGCCGAGGTGGTCGCGAGATCGGTCGGCTCCATGCCGTGCAGCGCGCTCCAATGGAAAAAATCCCGCGTATGATCGAGGGCCATGACGACCATGATGAGCCCGCGAAGCAGGTCCACGGATTCCAAGCGGGGCGAGGGTGGGGTGAGCGCGGGAGCTGGAGCGGCCATGCGTCGCGGTTAGTTATTCTGCCGCAGCATTTCGCACGCGAGCGCCAATTTGGGTTCAACGGAGCAGCCACCGAAGGTGGATTCATCCGCGATTTCCTCCCGATTCTTCATTTGCCAACCGAGGGGTCGCTCCTAACGTTCGCCCCTCCTCATGTTTTCGTTTTTGCTCAAACGGTTTTCGGGCCGCCACTATAAGAAGTTCCTCGAGAAGGCTCGGCCCACTGTCGCGCGCATCAACGAGCTGGAAAAATCCTACCAGTCGCTGACCGACGAGCAGTTGGCCGCCAAGACGGGGGAGTTTCGCGCCCGCATCGCCGCCGCTACCGACAAGCGCGCCGCGCTCGACGAGGTGCTGCCCGAGGCGTTTGCCGTGGTGAAGAATGCCGCGCGCCGGCTCGTCGGTTCCAAGGCCCTCGTCTGCGAACACGAGCTCACGTGGGACATGGTGCACTTCGACGTGCAGCTCATCGGCGGCATGGCGATCCATCAGGGGAAGATTTCCGAAATGGCCACGGGCGAGGGCAAGACCCTCGTCTCGACGCTCCCGCTCTACCTCAACTCGCTCACCGGCCGGAACACCCAGCTCGTTACGGTCAACGACTACCTCGCCCGCCGCGACTCCGAGTGGATGGGCCACCTCTACAAGTTTCTCGGCGTCTCCGTCGGCTGCATCCAGCAGCAGATGTCACCGGATGTCCGGCGTGAGATGTATGGCTGCGACATCACCTACGGCACGGCCAGCGAGTTTGGTTTCGATTACCTGCGCGATAACGGCATGGCCACGCGCAAGGAAGACCAGGTCCAGCGCGATCACTGGTTCTGTATCGTGGACGAAATCGATTCCATCCTCGTGGACGAGGCGCGGACGCCGCTGATTATTTCCGGCCCCGCGCCGATCGAGCGCGAGCAGCCGTTTACGCGGCTTCGTCCACCGGTGGACCAGCTCGTCAACGACCAGGTTCGCCTCTGCAATAAGATCATCTCCGAGGCCAAGGAGTTGCTGGAGAAGCCCACCGCCACGAATGACGACAAGGCGCTTGCCGTGCACAAGATGCTGCAGGTGAAAATGGGCCACCCGAAAAACAAACAGCTCCTGCGCCTCATGGAGAACGGCGAGTGGCGCAAGCGGCTCGACAAGACCGAGACTGATCTCAACTCCGATCTCAACAAGGACGAGCTCTACAAGATCAAGGAGGAGCTCCTCTTCGTGATCGATGAGCGGCAGCACCAGGCCGACCTCACCGAGATTGGCCGCAACAAACTGCGCCCGGACAATCCCGACGCGTTCATGCTGCCCGACCTCGCGACGGAATTTTCCGATCTCGATCGCGACGCGAAGTTCACGCCCGAACAACGCGAGGAGAAGAAACTCGCCTCTCAACAGCGCTACGCGGAGGTCTCGGAGGACATCCACGCGATCTCTCAGTTGCTCCGCGCCTATTCGCTCTACGAACGCGATGTCGAATATGTCGTCTCGCCCGACGGCAAGGTGCTCATCGTCGACGAAAATACGGGTCGCGTGATGCCGGGCCGCCGCTGGTCCGACGGCTTGCACCAGGCCGTCGAGGCCAAGGAGAACGTTGCCATCGAGCGCGAGACGCGCACCTACGCGACGATCACGATTCAGAATTATTTCCGGCTCTACGAAAAGCTCGCGGGCATGACCGGCACGGCGGAGACGGAAGCGACCGAGTTCAGCGATATCTACCGCCTCGGCGTGCAGGTGGTTCCGACGAACAAGCCGTGTATTCGCGTCGACCGGAATGATTCCATCTTCAAGACCCGCCGCGACAAGTTCGCCGCCGTCGTGAAGGAAATCGAGGCGGCCAACAAACGGGGCCAGCCCGTGCTCGTCGGCACGGTGAGCGTCGAATCCTCCGAAGTGCTTTCCCGCATGCTGAAACGCACGGGCGTGATTCACACCGTGCTGAACGCAAAATTCCACCAGCAGGAAGCCGACATCGTGGCCCGCGCCGGCCAGCGCGGCTCCGTTACGATTGCGACCAACATGGCGGGCCGTGGCACCGACATCAAACTCGGCGAAGG
>JANOAF010000042.1:0-41647 GCA_031411015.1 Opitutaceae bacterium
GCCGGAAGTGAAGCTATAGCGCGTGGCGTAGTTCCAAGCGGCGCGCGCGCTGGGGTTCTCGTTGATGAGATTGCTGAGCTGCGTCTGCGTGAGCACCCACTGGGTCGAGTCGGCGGTCTTCGCCTTCATCGCCGCGAGCGTCGCGGTGAGGCGCGGCGCGAAGTCGGTGTTCACGTTTTTCCGCATCGAATACTTGAACGACAGCGTCCAATGGCGCGTCGCATTGGCGATGATCTCCACCTCGGTGCCGGTCGCGCGGCGCGACTGGGTGTCGGCGGCAAAGGCCGTGCTGTAGTTCGTGCCAAGCAGGCGGTTGATCTCGTCGGCGGTGTTCTGGTTGTTGATCCCAGTGAGGTTCTCGTTGTTCGCCTTGTTGTCGAAGCGGGTGACGGTGGCGGTCAGCCGGTCTTTCCAGAGATACACACTGAAGCCATAGTCGTATCCGTCCCCGACGCGGGGCTGGCGCACGTCGCCGTTGAAGTAGGGCACGGTGCCGTTCTGCTGGAAGTTCTCGGCGTAGTTGGCGAAGACGCGCCACTGCGACTGCGGCGAAAAGACGAGGCCGTAGTTCCAGGACGTGCCAAACACGCCGATCTGCTCGCGCCAGATCTGCTCGCCGCTGCCGCCCGTCTCGAAGCGGGCGAGGTTCGTCGCCGGATCGGCGAGCACGCGCACTTGACGCGACTCGTAGTCGTCGCGCCGCACGCCGACCGTGGAGAGAATGCGATTTTCCCAATAGCGCCCCATGAGCAGCGCGGAGCCGGAGTAGAAAAACGCCCGCGTCTTCTGTCCCCCCGTGACATCGTTGAAGCCGAAGTCCGCGGCGTCGGTGTGGCGCAGCACGCCATCGTTGCCATCCCTGAGGTAGAAGCGGCGGCGCACGGCATTGTTCGTCTGCAAGGCGGCGGTGCCGGTTAGGCCCGCGGCCGCGATGACCTGTGGCGTCAGCAGTTCCTGCCGCTGCGCCAACCGAAACCGATCGTCGCGCGCGCTCCCGTTGACGATCAGGCGCTGCTTCGTGAAGCCGAAATCGAGGTCCTGCACGGCGGTGATCCGGTAGGCGGCCGTGCGGTTGTAATACTGGCTCTGCGTCCAGCGGTGATCGACATAGAGCTGGTCGAAATTGGGATTGGCCGTAAGCGTGCCGCCCGGGCCCGGGAGGTTCGGATTCACGTCGCGGCGGATGCCGTCGCGATTGGCCTGAAAGTCGAAGCGATCGGAGAGCGTGAGGTTGTAGGCGCCCTGAAGGACAGTGTTCGGGCCGACACGATGCTCAAGGACCGCGGTCAGACTCCGGGTATCATGGTCGAGCCGATCCGAGGGGCCGTTCAGCTGCATGTGGCGGGCGAGGACATTCTCGCCCACGGCATACGTGTTGGCCGCTGCGACGGTCGTCTGGCGAAACAGCGTCGTGGCAGAGGAGATGAGGTTGTAGGGTTTGCCGCCAACATACGTCCAACGCTGCGTGTTGCCCGCTCCTTGAATCGTGCCGGTGCCGGCGATGGTGCCCGGCGCATTGGTCCCGGAGCCCAGCGTGTATTCGCGAAAATTGTCGGTGCTCACTCCGGTGGAGGCGACGCGGCCGACGTTGTTGTATTCCCCAATCACGCTGAGCCGGGTGTTCCGGGTGAAATCATACTGCAGGCCGATCTGGGCGCCCTGACGCTTGTCGTAGTTGGTGTCACGCCAGTCGCGCTGGTCCTGCTTCATGAGGTTGAGCCGGACGGCGGCCTTGGGTGTGACCCGCCGGTTCCAGTCGATCGTGTAGCGGCTCGAACCCTCCGAGTCCCAGCGCAGGCCAAGCTCGCCAAAATCGCGCAGCTTCGCGCGCTTCGACACGATGTTGGGCAGTCCGCCCGCGCGGGAATCGCCGAACACGTTGCCCGAAGGCCCGCGGTTCACCTCCAGCGTCTCGATGGCGAAGTTGTCCGAGACGCCATACCAGATGAATCCGTCACGGCCCTGCCACGAGGACTGGATGCCGCGGAAACTGAGAGAATTGCCTCCGCCGCCCGAGCCCGCGATGCCGATGCCAGGGACGCCGAGCGGCTCCGAGCCGATGCCGTAGAGACCGATAGCCTGCATCGTGTCGGTGACCGCGATGTCGCGCAAAAATTCCTGGTTGAGAATTGAGACCGAGACCGGCAGGTCGCGCAGCAACTCGCCGGTGCGCGTGCCGGAGAGCGATGAGACTGACTGGTAGCCGATGTCCTTGTCGGTGCTGACCTCGAAGACGGAAAGTTGAACGACCGAATCGGCCTTCGCGTTTTCGGTCGGACCGCCGGAGGGGCCGGCGGGCGTCTGGGCTGGCAGGACGGTGGCAAGCGCGGCCGCGAGGGCCGTCGTGATGCGGGCAGAAAGGGAATTTTTCATGGGTTTGTTGCCTGGGGTGTTTCTGTTGCGGTCGGACGCAAAATCGGAACCCGCGGCGGACGCCGGATTCTGGGTCGGCGAGCACTGGATCAGCAGCGCGCCGGTCTTCTCATCTTCAACCACCACCAACGCCGTGTTGCGCAGCAGGTGGCCGAGAACCTCGCGTGCGGTGAAGTTGCCCTTCACCGGATTCGTCACGACCCCACGCACGGTGTCCACGAGGTAAACCACCTGCCGGCCCGAGGCGTCCGCGAAGCGTTTCAAGGTCTCCGCCGCGTCACCGCGGGGGATGTCGTAGCTCTGACGCGGAACCTCCGCCGCGAATGACGCGGCGGGAGCAAACGCACAACATGCCGCCACGGCAGTCGCCGCGACGGAAGGGACGAGGGGTTTCATGGTCAGGAGCAGGTGAAGCACCCCTAAGACGAGACCCCGGATGAAATGGGTTATGCGCACCGCCATTTTTTTGCGGGCCGGAGGCGGCGCGTCAGCGCGCAGCGCGGAGGACGATCTCAAATTCCCCACGGCGCTCGACGGTAATCGCGCCGCTGTTTGCAAGGAGGCGGACGAAGCCCTCGGCGTTATCGGCGGCGAAGGTTCCGCCCACGGGACGCTCGGCGAGCGTGGGATCGGTGAGAGTGAGTTGGAGCCGGTTGCGGCGATTGAACTGCGCCACGACCTCGCGCAGCGGTGTATCGGCGAAAACGAGTTTGCGCTCCTGCCAGGCGAGCGCGGCGCGGACGAGTTCAGGGGAAACTTTTTCGACCATGGGTGGTGTGGAGCCGGGTTGCGGGGCGGACGCGGACGGAGCGGCGAGATCGGGGATGAGGAGGCGTTCGTTGGCGCTGAGGAGCATGGCCGAGGGTGAAGCGCGTTGACCCCAACGCGCTGGATCGTCGTTCGCACCGGAAAGCGCGATGGGGTCAACGCGCTCCACCTTCTGACCAAGCTGCACTTTCCCCTCCGTCACGAGCACCTCGACCGCGGAGGCGGCGCGGCGGACGTTGAACGCGGTGCCGACGGCGCGGACGGCCACTTGGCCGGCGCTCACCACAAACGGCCGGGCCGGGTCGTGCGCGACGGTGAAGTGGGCTTCGCCGGCGACGAGCGCGACGCGGCGCCCGTGCGGCGCGAAGTCGACCCGCACCTCGGTGTTGGCGTTTAGCTCGATCACGGAGCCATCGGCGAGCACGGCCCGCTCATAGCCACCCATCGAAGTCGAGTGCACGACGGCAGACGGTTGCGCGCGCGGCCACTGCCAAAGCGCGAGCGCACCGAGCGCGAGGACCGCCGCGAGACCGGCGAAGATTTTCGGCCACGCCACGCGGGGCGGCGGGGACGGTGAAATTTCCGGCGCGCGCAGCGCGGGAAACTCGACCACGGGCAGCAACTCGCCGCGCACCTGCGGCATTTCTCCGAGGAGCGCGCAGGCTTGTTCGAGACGCGCGACCGCCGCGGCGTGACGCGGATCGGCGCGGCACCAGCGGTCGAACTCGCGCAGTCGCGCGGAGGACAGACCTTCCTCGCGCTCGGCGAGCCACTCGGCCGCGTTGTCTTCGATGCGATCCAGCTCTTCAGCGGGAGTGCTCATGCGGAGACCTCCTTCGCTTCGGTCGACGCCGGCTGCAGGAGGCCGCGATCAATGAAAAATTCGGCGCAGCGCCTCATGCCCTTGGCCATATGCACCTTCACCGTCTCGGGAGAGATGCCGAGCTGCGTGGCGATTTCCTTGTAAGCGAGTCCGTCGAGGTAGCGCAGCATAAGCACCTGGCGGCAGCGGTCGGGCAGCGCGCGGACGGCGTCGGCCAAGACTTCGAGGCGGTAAGCCTGCTCGCCTTGTTCGGCGAGGCCCGGCTGCTCGTCGAGCAGGGTCAGCTCCGCACCCTCGGCGACCGTGTGGAGCGGCGTCGTGCGTCGACGCCGGAAGAGATCGAGCGCGGCGTTGCGCGCCGTGGTGAAGAGCAGCGCCTTCGGGTAACGCACGCCGCCCGTGGCCTGCGCTTTCAAGAGCCGCGTGTAGCTGTCCTGCACGATATCATCAACGTCGCCCAACGAGGGGAATCGCGCCTGCAGGTAGGCACGCAGGGCCGGTTCGTGCGGCTGCACCTCTTCGGCAAACCACCTCGACAGGCTCGGTGCACGCAGCGGGGCCTGCCCTGAGCTTTTCGAATGGGCTTTTTCAGACGGGGGCATGGGGTGAAGCGGGCCCGTGCATCCTCCGCGACTCTCAGGCTGTCGAGGGAAATTTGAGCAATGCCACCGGCGAAAAACTTTTCTCGCAACGTGATAACCCAAATCACCGGCGCGCGCGTCTCACTACCCGGAAATGCGCGCGCCCGATCACCGCCCCACGCGAGGGGCTTGGCGGCCGGGCCTCAGAAATCGCCTTTGAGGCCGAAGGACCACAGCGAGTCGTAATAGGTGCGCTGGCGGAAGCGGGCGATGAGCGGGGTGCCGGGACTGTAGATTTTCGTGTCGTTAGGGGTGTCGCCCACGTTGCGGAGCGCGAAAAAAAGGCCCAGGCCCTTGCGCAGGGTGTATTCCCCCTGCACGTCGATGAAGAGGAGCTTCGACGTCCAGTTGAAGGTGCCGGCCGCGATGCTGCGGCCGCTGATCGGATCACCGCGGGCGAGGCCGCGATAATTCCAGTTCACGCGCACATTGTATTTCTCGCGCGCGAGGCTCGCGCCCCAGTTGACGCTGCGCGGGACGTAGCCGGAGAAGCTCGCGTTGTCGTCGCCCGTGGCGCGAATCGCAGTGGCGTTGGCAAACACCTGCACGCCGCGCGCCCAGTGGGGCAGAAACTTGAGCACCTGCTTGTAGTCGAACTCGCAGCCGGTCATCCGCACCTTGCCGGGCAGGTTGTATTGGGTCGAGACGTTGAACCGGCCGTAAGCGAGCGGATCGATGTCGTAGAGCGCGAGGAATTCGGGCGTGGCGGCGAAGGTCGTCGCGCCGAAGAAGTTTTTGAAATCGCGGCGAAACGCGCCGATGGAAACCTGGCCGACGCCCTCGAAATAATATTCGAGCCGCAGCTTTTCGGTGTTGGCGCTCCACGCCTTGATGCCGGCGTTGTTGACCACGATGGTCGCGGACGACGGCGCGGTCTCAGGATCAGGGAGCGAGACGCCGTTCACGTATTGCGCAAAATTCGGCCGGCCGACCGAGGTGTAAACGGCGGCGCGCGCGATGAGATTCTCGCGGACGTTGTAGCTCGCGTTGAGGCTCGGAAAGAGCCGCAGGTATTCCTTCTGCGACTTGGCGCCTCGTTCGATGAAGGTGAGCTGGGAGTAGGCGAGGCCGGCATTCGTGGGCACTTGCAGCAGGGGCGTGCCGTTGGCCGCGCGCAGGATCTGGCCGGCGGCGTTGCGCTGGTAGTTGCGCGTGGGATCGGTGAGCGGGCCCTCGCCGTCGATGTTGGTCTGCTCGGCGCGCAGGCCGCCGACGAGCTTCAACCGGCGCTCGAACAGCGCGAGGTCGCCGCGGAGGTAGGCGGAGGCGATCCTCTCGGTGGCGAGCTTAGAGCCGGTGATCTGCGAGCGGTAAAGCGCGTTTTGATCGACGGTGACCTTCGCGGGATTGTCGCGGTAGTAGTTGTAGGCCTCCTGCGTGCTGACGTATTGGATTTTAGGGAAACCGAACGGCGCAGTGCGCTGCGAGAAAACCTCGTCGAAGAGCAGGGCCGAGTTTTCCCGCGCGAAGGTGTAAGAGGGCGTGGTCGCGCGGTTGTCGCGGATCGACTGGCGCACGTCGACGCCGCCCTTGAGCCCGAACGGCGTGCCGCCGAGGTCGAAGCTGCGGGCGAGATTGGCGTAGGCGCTGCGCTTCACGTCCTGCGTGCGGCTTATGGTGCCGGTGCCGGTCGAGAGCACGTAGGAGTTGAGGTTGTAGGGATCGACCGCGGCGCCGGTCGTGCCGTCGAAGACCGTGATGCGGCCGGGGCGCAGGTAGAAGTTGTCGTCGAAATTAATCGTCACATTCTGGCGGATGGACGTGACGTTGTTCAGGTAGCCCTTGTCGATGCTGCGGAAGGTGAGTTCCTCGTGCGAATGGGCCGCGCCGCCCTCCCCTTTCCAGATCGGACCGCTGTGCCGGTAGATGAGCATCGGCATGTATTTCAAGCGCGAGTGATGGCGCGACTGCGAGGCTTGGCGGATTTCGCCGCGGCCGGTCTGGCCGTGCGTGAAACTCGTCGAGAATGCCGCCGGATCCACGCGCTGCACGAGGAAGGTGACGTTGCGCTGGTTGAGCGGCGAATCGTAGAGCGCGTATTCGAAGGCGAAGGAGAGGCGATCGGTGGCGGAGAACTTGTAATCGATCGTCGCGCCGAGCGAGCGGCGCTGCGTGTGTTTGCCGCCGTCCTCGACGACGTAGTCGGTGAGATAGGGTTTGTCCGGCGTGGTATCAGGATACTGCGTGACCGCCGTGGCGGCGGTGAGGCCGTTGGTCGGGGAGCCGCCGCCGCGCCACGTGTTCGCGCCGCGCTCTTCCTCGGTGTATTGCTTCGTGTCGGCGCCGGTGAGCGTGAAGCCGAAGCGATCGTTGACGGGCTTGATGTAGGAGAAATCGAAACCGGGATGAACCTTGCGCGTTTTGATCCAGCGCGGGCCGGGCGTTTCCTTGAACGGGTTCTTCTCATTGTCGCGCATCATGAAAAACACGTTGTAGCTCGCCCGCGGCCGCGAGTAGTCGAACGCGCTGCGCGGAACCATGTTCACCGAGCCGGCGAGGGCGGAGCCGGGCGACTCGGGCGTGGGCGAGTGGATCACCTCAATGCGCGCCATGTTGTTCATCGAGATGGTGTGGAAATCCACATTGCGCGTGGTGCCGCCGCCCGAGACCGAAGAGAGATCGAAGCCGCCGATCGTGATCGGCACGTATTCCGGCGGCACGCCGCCCATTGAGATCGAACGGGCCGCGCCGCCGATGAAATCGATGGTGACGCCGGGGAGAAATTTCAGGAAATCGCCGACGTTGTTCTCGAGCACGCTGCCAAATTCGTCGGCGGCGAGGACGTTGACCATGTTCGACGCGAAGCGCTGCTCGTTGATCGCGATGGCGGCGCCGGCCATCTGCTTCGAGGAGTTGACGACGAACTGGCCGAGTTTCACGACGCCGCCGCCGAGCGTGAAATCGCGCCGCACCGTCGCGCCGGCGGTGACCGCCACCGTCTCGGCCTGCACATCGAGGCCGGTGAAAAAAACGCGGACGCCGACCGCGCCCGGCGCGACGCCGGTCACGCGATAAAGGCCGGCCGAGTCGGAGAACGCCTCCAGCGCGGTGCCAACAATGGTGATGCGCGCATGGGGGACATATTCGCCCGTGCGCTCGTTGAGCACGCGGCCCTCGATGGTGCCGGTCGGCGGCGAGCCATCGGCGCCATGCGTCACGTGGGCGGGCGCGAAAGTCAGGACGAGCCAGGCACCCAACAAGGTGAGGGGATTTTTTCGTTTCATGGGCTTGATGGATTCGGGAGAAAGTTTCGGGCCCGTGGCCATGGGCCGGCCGCGCCAAGTGCGGTCGAACCGCAAATCATGAAGGTGCCGGCAGGATCGCCGGGCACGGCGACGCGCTCGGTGCGGGAACTGGGCCGGCTGCTAATTGCGAAGCGTTCACGGGGTTGCGGGCACCCTCCACGTCGCGCCCGACGCTGCACCGTGTCGAGCTCGTTTACGGCGACAAATTATTTTCTCCCACGTAGCCCGCGATCAAAAACTTTTCGTCTTAACCGCGGGCACCGGCCTCACCCGATTACTCGGGCAGTGGCCGGCCCTTGGTCTCGGGGAGGAAGGGCAGCACGATGAGGCCGAGAAAATAAATTCCGGCGAGCCAGCAAGCGGCGTCGCGGAAGGCGGTGAGTTGCGCGTCGGCTTTGGCCACGGCGTCGGCAGTCGCTGGGAGGGCGGCAACGGCTTTGTCGCCGAGCATCTTTTGGAGGCTGCCCAGCGTGATGGGGCCCGTGGCGGCGATGAAGCGGCCGACATTGTAGCAGAAGCTCACGCCAGTGCTGCGGAGACGCGTCGGAAAAAGCTCGGGCAGGTAAATCGCAAAGCCGGCGAAGATGCCGAGCTGACAGAAGCCCATCAGGCCCGTCATCCAGATGTCGGACTTGGTCTGGAAATTTTTATAGAAGAAAATCGTGACGGCAAACGCGGCGAGGTAGCCGCAGGCGAAGACCAATTTCCGGCCGTAGATCGCCGCGAGCTTCGAGAAAACGATCATGCCGAAGAACGCGCCGATATTCTGCACGATGAGGTTGGCGGCGGTCCACCACTGCTTGCCGGCGGTGATCTCGGCGGGCGAGAGGTTCTGCGCGCGGAGCGCCTTCTCGATCGCGGGGCCGATGAGCGCGCCGCTGAAAAAGCCCACGCCCCAGAGGCCGACAACGCCCGAGACGCACAAAATCATCCCGAGGATGGCCGGCCGGCGCCACTGGGCCTCGCCGAAGAGGCTGCTGTAGCTGCCCATTTTCTTGCCGCCCACGGCGCGACTCGCTTCGCGCGCCGCGACCCATTTCGCGGGCTCCTTGAGCCGGATCATAATGAAGATGCAGAGAAACGCGGGCGCGGCACCGATGAGGAAAAGATACTTCCACGAGACCATCGGGTCCATGCTCGAGAGCGCCATCGCGCACGCGCCGGCGGTCACGTTGCCCACGGCCGAGAGCGCCTGCAGGAGTCCGAGGGCTTTGGGCCGCGCCTGGTCGGGCAGCGAATCGGCGACGAGCGCGACCGCGAGACCGAACACGCCGCCGACGCCGAGGCCGGTGATCGCGCGGAAGATCATGAACTGGGTGATGTCCTGCGCGAAGGCCGAAAGGCCGGTGCACAGCGAGTAGATCAGCACGGTGATCGAGAGGGTCTTCGCCCGACCGATGCGATCACCGACGGAGCCAAAGATAAGGCCGCCCATCGCCCAGCCCGCGACGAAGATGCTCTGCGCCCAGCCGCTCATCTGCTTGAGCACCAGCGCATCGGTGCCAGGCGCGGCGAGCGCCTTGATGGCGTTGTCGCGCGCGAGGATGAAGAGTTGTTGATCGAGGCAGTCGAAGAGCCACGCGAGCGAGGCGACCGTGAAGACAAACCAGTGGTTGCTTGAGAGCGTGCGATACCAGGGGATAGCGGGGGAAACGGGGGGCATTGGAAAAAGTGAAAATGGGAAAGATGAAATTGGGAAACGAATTCTCCGCGGGCGACGGTGGGTTTTTGAATTCGGCCGAGGTTGGCCAGCGCGCTTGCGCGCACTCCAAAAAGCGCCCGCAAGCGGGCTGACCTACGGAAGACGGATTCGTTCGGAGCGGCATTGCAAAAACCAATCCTGAGCCAGAACGGTGCGGACGGAGGTGGAGCGCGTTGACCTCAACGCGCTGGTTGGTTTGCGGGCGGAGCCACTGAAGCGCCTTGGGGTCAAGTCGCTCCACCACCGATGCGCTTTTCTTGTGCGCGAAATCCGGTGCCACGGCAAATTTCGGCTCAGCGCGGGACCGCCAGGGCACCGCTGGCGGCGGAGGCATAGAGGGCGCGGATCAGGGAGACGGCCTTGCGGGCTTCGTGGCCGTCGATCGCCGGCGCGCGGCCGGCGTGCAGCGCGTCGATGAGGTTTTGAATCTGGCGCTGGTGGCCGTGATGGGTGATCGCGTTGGCCGCGCCTGCTCCCCCGCCCTGCGTGAGATCGGCTTTCGCGTTACGGATCGCATCGTCGCCGGGCTGAGCGTCGCGGAATTCCCATTTGTCGAGGCGGTCGTCCTCCAATCGCGCCGAACCATTTTCGCCGATGATCTCGATCCTGCGGCCCCAGCCGGGCCAGCCTGCGGTGCAGGCTTCAATCGAGCCGAGGGCTCCGCTCGGAAACCGCAGCGTCGCGCTCGCGGTGTCCTCGGCCTCGATGTGATCGTAAACGCGGCGCGTCGTGCGACAGAAAACTTCCGCCGGCATGCCGGCGAACCACTGCAACAAATCGATCCCGTGGATCGCTTGGTTGATGAGCACCCCGCCGCCATCGAGGGCGAGCGTGCCTTTCCAGCCGGTGTAATATTCGCGACCGCGGTGCCACTTCACGTAGGCGCTCGCCAGCACGAGCCGACCGAAGCGGCCGGCATCGAGCGCCGCCTTGAGCGTGCGCGCGCCATCGCCGAAGCGGGCTTGAAAAATCGGCGCAATCTTCACGCCCGCGGCGTCGGCGGCGCGGAGCATCGCGTCGGCGCGCTCCGTCGTGATCTCGATCGGCTTTTCAACGATGAGGTGTTTCCCGGCGCGGATGGCCGTGAGCGCGGGTTCGAGGTGCGCGCCGCTCGGCGTGGTGATGCAGACGACGTGGATGTCGGGCCGCGCGACGAGTTCCTCGACGCTGGTGGTGGCCACGGCGAGCCCGTGCTTCGCGGCGAACGCGCGCGCGTTGTCCGCATTGCGCGTCGCGACGCCGATGAGCTTGCCGCCCGTGGTGTGCGCAATCGCCTTGGCGTGAAAGTCAGCAATCATGCCGACGCCGACGATGCCGAAGCCGAGGGTAGAGGACGATGAAGCTGATGAAGGGGACATGCAGGTTAGGAAGACGGCACGCGCCGCGCTCCAGAAAGACTCACGCCGGGCACGCGAGACAAGCATTCGTTCCGGCGCGAACCTCGCAGTGCAATTTTCGCGGGACGGTGCTCCGGGGTAGCGCGGTTTTTTCAGCCCGCGCCGAATGTGATGCCAACTTCCTGCGCGGGTCGAAACGCCGCGCTACGCAGACGCCACTGCGCAGCCTTTCAACTTGTCGGCACCTGCACGAGCGCTGACGCGCCACCGGGCAGGACCGTCGGATCGATGCGGCGATCGAAGGTGGCGAAACTCGCGCCGTGGGCCAGAGCCAGCCCGAGCAGGTAGAGATCGGAGAGGCTCGCGGAATTCGTGCGCACAAGGGAGGGAAACGCCGCGGCGTCGCCGATCGACACGTCGTCGGACCAGAAGGCGTGGCCGGGTGTGCGCAGCAGTGCTTGCAACAGGGGTCGGGCCCTCGCCGGTGTGCCCGGGCCTCCGGGATACGACGGATGGCCAAGGATGCGCACGAGGCCGTTCTCGGTCAGCGGGCAGGTGGCCCAGCCGCCGGGCTGGATGCGGCGGAACCAGCCGTTGGCCTCGTCGTGAAACTCGTGGGCCGGATCGCACAGGGCGACCAGCACGCTGACATCGAGCAAGTGCATGGGCTCAGAGCGTGAGCTCGTCGCGGATGCGGTCCACCAGCGCGCGGGTGACCTTGGCGCGCGCCGCGCCACCGGAGCGGCGGAGCACCGGGAGTCCATGTTTGCCGACGATGGCGACCGAGGCCTCGCCGGCCGTGAGGGCTGGGCCGGTGGGTGCCGGGGCACCGACGATGACAGTGCGCAATCCCTCGATCACCAGCCCGCGCAGCGTGGTGCCGCGCTGCGCTGCAACGATCTTGGCCCGCCGGAAAAGCGGGTCGGGCAGCTCGATGGTGGTCTTCATATGGCCGTAGATATGGGTTTACGGGTGGGGTGCGTCAAGCGGCCGGCAGACGCTTGCGGTTGGCAATTGTGGGGCAGCAATCACGCCGACGCCAACGATGCCGAAGCCGCGGGAAGGGTGTTCACTGGTTGCATCTTTGATCGCGAGTCCGCCCTCAGCGCTTCTCTTCCGGCGTGTAGAAGGCGCCGAGGTGTTTGAGCACTTCGTTTTTCAATTCCTCGGGATCGAACTGGCCGTTGTGGCGCCAGAGGATTTTTCCGCCGGGGGCGATGAGCACGGTGTGCGGGAGTGGGCCGGGCCACTGTGGATCGAGGGCGGCGACGAGGGCGTCGGAGCTGGCGCCGGTGTAGAGGAAGTTGGGGGCGGTGCGGCCCTCGGCGGTGAGCAGGCGTTTGAGCCGGGCGGAGGGGACGGCGTGCTGGTTCTCCAAAAATTTCTTCGCCTGCGGCTGCAGCTTCGGATCGTCCATGCTGATCGTGACGAGTTCGTAGTCGCGGTTGCCGAGCCGGCGCGAGAGCGAGACCAACGCGGGAAACTCGGCGACGCACGGGGCGCACCACGTGGCCCAGACGTTGACGAGGCGGAGGCGGTTGGAGTCGTTCTTCGAGAGCTTGGCGACGCCGGCGGCATCAATGGTCTCGAGATCGACGGGCTCGGCTTTCCATTTTTCGTCGGCCTTGGCGACATCGTCGCGCTTCGTGTTCCACTTCGTGGAGCAGCCCATCACGATGGTCGTCGCGGTGGTGACGGGTTTGCCGGCGAGCAGTTCGCCGATCGCATTGCGCGCATCGTGTGATTTCACGCTCGCGAGATCCTCGAAGCGCGAGTCATCCACGCGGCCGACGTAGCGGAGCTTGCGCTGCTGGTCGAAGATGAAGACGTGCGGCGTGGCGAGGCAGCCGTAGGCCTTGGCGGTGGCCTGCGTGTCGCCATCGTAAAGGTAGGGAAACGGGAAGCCGGCCTCCTTGGCGTAGAGCTTCATCTCGTCGTAGCTGTCGTTGTATTTGCTGTAGCCGAGCTCGTCGATGCGGACGCTGTCAGGGCTGTTGGGATTGATGGCGACGACATCGAGGCCCTGCGCCTTGAACTCCCGCGCGAGGGGGAGGAGGCGCGTCTCGGAGGCGTGCGAGTAGGGGCAATGGTTGGAGAGGAAAACCACCATCAGCAGCTTCGAGGCTTTGTAGTCGGCGAGCGTGTGCGTCTTGCCGTCGATGCCGAGGAGTTTGAAATCGGGCGCGCTGTCGCCGAGTTTGAGCTGGCGTGCGTCGGACGGAAGGCCGCCCGTGATTTCGCCCTTGTTGGCGGCCTTGGGGGTGCCGCCTTTCTTTTTCTTCGTGTCCTGCGCAGCGACGGGAAACGCGACGGTGAGCGCGAGCAGCGCGGCGAGGATGACGTGGGGTAGTTTCGTTTTCATGACTGAGGTAGGGCGGGGTCTTTGACCCGCCCTGTTCGTAACGGGGGATACAGGGAAATTCCAAGGGCGGGTCGGAGACCCCGCCCTACCTCAACGCCGCGAGCACCCCGCGCACGTAGCCGACGGATTCAGCGAGACCGATGACAGGATTGCCGGCGACCTTCTCATACTCGAACGCGACAACGCCCTTATAGTTAATATCGAGCAACGCGCGGAGCATGCCGCGGACGTCGAGCCGGCCCGCGCCAACCTCGATCGGCACATCCTTCATCGCACCGGGGACGGCAATGCTGTCCTTCATGTGCACATCATAGAGCCGGGCCGAATATTTCTTGATGGCGGTGATGGCATCGTCGCCAAAGCGCGCGGTGTGGCCGACGTCGATGCAGAGACCGATGCGGGCATCAAGGGACTTCACGGCATTCCAGATCACCTCGGGCGTCGGATAGACTTTGTCCTCGGGGCCGTGGTTGTGAATCGCGAGTTTCTGATCGAACTCCTTCACGAGTTTCTCGACGAGCGGCAGCGCATCGAGTTCGGGTTTGCAGACCATCGACTGCATGCCGGCGGCCTTCACGTTCTCGAACGCCTTGCGGCACTTCGCCTCGTCGTTGGGGAGATTTACGACCCCGGAACCCGTGAGCGTGAGACCGGCGGCCTTGAGTTTCGCGCCGACAGCGCGGCATTCGTCGACCGACGCGGCCTCCCAGTTGCAGTGGTTTTTAAAGAGGGCGATGTTTGAGATGCGCAGCGTCGTCACGGTCGCGATGGCCTCGTCGAGCGAGAGATTGCGCAGCGAGTAGGAGGCGACGCCGAGGCGCAGCGCCTCGGGTTTCGCGGGAGCCATTGGCGCGGGTGCGGCCGTTGCGGCGGCGAGGGCGCGAGGGCGGAGGAACGGAAGAGCGAGCGCGCCGACCGCGGCGGTTTTCAGGGCTTCACGACGGGTGAGATGTTGGGGGATCATGGGATAAATCGGTGGGGTGAACTCAATCTGCCGAGTCGAGACGTTCGACGATGCGGGGCCTGGCGGCAAGCCCTCTCAAGTGCGAACCGCGGCGATCGCGGCGAATTTCCGCAGGTATTTTAGCGCCACCTCAAATTCATGCGGCACCGGCGAGTGCAGCGTCACCGGCTCCCGCGTGACCGGATGCTTCACGGTCAGCTCGCTCGCGTGGAGGGCGAGGCGACCGAGGAGCGGCTTCTCGTCGTCGCGCCCCTTGTAGCCGCGCTTGAGATCGGAGAGCCGGAGCACGATGTCGGGGTTGCCGTAAAACAGATCGTTGAGGATCGGCGCGCCGGCGGCGGCGAGATGAATGCGGAGCTGATGGGTGCGACCGGTGAGCGGCCGGCACTCGACGTAGGCGTAGCCCGCCGCGATGGCGCCCGGACGCGAGGAGCCGCGAAACCGCTCCAGCGTGCGAAACTCAGAGACACAGTCCTTGCCGCCGCGGCCCTTGAACACGCGCATCCGGCCCGGTTGGCGTTCATCCTCCCCGAGCGCGACGTCGACCGTAAAGGTGTCGGGCAATGCGCCGATCGCGTCGCGCACAGGCGCGAGGACTTTCATCGCGGCGTCGGCGGGGAGGACGGCGACGAAGGCGTGGTATTTTTTTTCCACGGTCTTCGACTGGAACTGACCACTGAGATAATCGAGCGCTGGTTTGGTTTTCGCGCAGAGCAAAATCCCGCTGGTATCGGCGTCGAGGCGGTGGACATTGGCGACGCCATGCCCGTAGCGCGGATGGTCGTGCACGAGCCCCATGAGATTCTCCCGTTTCTTGTCCCAGCGATCGGGCGCGACGAGCTGGCCGCTGGGCTTGTCGAACGCGATCATCGCGTCGTCTTCAAACAGGATGGGAGGGAGCGGCATAATGGCGGGAAGCAGGGCGCATTGAGAACCGAGGTGCGGCTGCGGTGCAAGCGACATGGCGCGCGCTAATAGCCCGTAACATTCCCCGCGCCCGGCGCAAATTCGCTTGCGAGGCAGACGCGGCCCGCGTGCCTTAGCTTCATTCGTCCATGCCGGTCTGGCCCAAAAGCATCTACACCTTTGGCGTCAATTTGAAGACGGCGGGCGTGGAGTGGAAGCTGCTCCGGAAAAAGCGCGCGGGCCCGGCCTTTCAGGAAAAAGCCCTCGGCAATCTGACCAAGCGGCTCGCCCTCGCCTCTTACTGGCAGACGGCTGGCATCGAAGCCGGCATGCCCTACGCGGATTTCCGTGCCCGGGTGCCGCTGCAATCGCTGGAACAGCTCACTCCGGCCATTGAACGCATGCAGCAAGGCGAGGCCAACGTGCTTTGGCCGGGGCGGTGCTCGCTCTTTGCGCTGACTGCCGGCACGACCACGGGGAAGCCCCGGCATCTGCCCGTTACGGAAGAGTTACTCGCCCATTTTCGGCGCGCCGGGTTTGACGCCCTACTCTACTACACCGTGCGCGTGGGGCACGCCGGAGCGTTTCGCGGGCGCCATCTTTTCTACAGCGGCTCCACCGCCCTCACTCCGATCGGCGAAGGCCCGGGACCGACGCCCTATGCGGGCGACTTGAGCGGTATCGCGGCCCTCAACCTACCGGCTTGGGCCGACAAACACCTTTACGAGCCCGGGCCCACCATCGCTCAGATCTCCGATTGGGACCAACAAATCGCCGCCCTCGCCGCACGCACCGGCCCGCGCGACGTGAGCCTGTTTGCCGCGCTCCCCAGTTGGGCGGCGCTCATTACCGATGCGCTGCGCGACAAATACTCGATCGCCAACCGGCGCATCACTCACCTCCAGGCGCACTGGCCCAACCTCGAGTGCTATGTCCACAGCGGCGTGCCCATCGCGCCATTTTCCGACGAGCTGCGCCAGGCGCTCGGGCCGGCGGTAAAATTCCACGAGGTGTTTGCCGCATCGGAGGGATTTTTCGCCGCCCAAGATGCCGACGCCAACAAGGGCCTGCGGCTGATGCCCGACGTCGGTATCTTCTATGAGTTCATCCCGCTCGAGGAATTCGACGAGGCGCGGCTCAGCCAAATCGGGCCCAAGGCCGTGCCGCTCGCCGAGGTGAAGGTCGGAATCGACTACGCGATGATTATCACCACGCCGGGCGGACTTGCGCGCTACCTGCTCGGCGATGTGGTGCGTTTTCTTTCCACCGCGCCACCGCGCTTTGTCTATGTCGGGCGCACCCGGCTGCGCCTGCATGCCTTCGAGGAAAACGTCTCCGAGAAAGATCTCACCGAGGTGCTCATGACCATTTGCCGGCGCCGCGGCTGGCGGCTGATGAATTTCCACGTCGCTCCGCTGGCCATCGCCGCGCCAGCCCCGACCGGCGCGACGCGAAACCCGATTGGGCAGAAACCCAGCCCCAAGGGCCGCCACGAATGGTGGATTGAATTGAAACCCGGCACGGTGGCGACCCCGACGGGCGTCCAGATGGCGGCGGATTTGGACGCCGAACTCCAGCGGGTGAGTCCGAGCTACGGCACCAAACGCGAAACCGGCGTGCTCGACGCACCCTTCGTGCGCCTCGTGATGCCCGGCGTCTTCGAGCACTGGCTGCGCTATCGCCAGAAATGGGGCGGCCAGCACAAGACCCCGCGCTGCCGCAGCGACCGACTCGTAGCGGACGAACTCGGCTCAATCACTCATTTCGCCCGCGATTGATTTGTCACCGAAACCCGCGCGCGGTGGCACGGTGACTGCTGAATCAAATTATCCTATCCAAGCAGGGTTTGGGTAGCGTGAACCGACCGAAAGGTCGGGAACAGAAAAAACTGGGGCCGGCGTTAAGGGGTTATCGCCGGCCCCTTCTGTTTTCAGTGCCGAGCGCCGAAAACATGGCCGCGCGAACGTCGGCCACTGCGGGTCCGCGAAATACAATGCCTCTCCAGTCGCGCCCCCGTCAGTGGGTATCACGGGACGGGAGGTCAGCACGCTGCGTGCGGTGGCAGGGGCGTCCCGCCCGTGGGCTGGAAATCACGGGCAAGATGCCCGTGCCGCTCCACACGTCGCCCCCACTTCATACTACACCCCACTCGCCTCTTACCTCTTTAGCCCTTCAGCACCGCGACGATCCGTTTTTCGTATTCCTCTTTCTCGACCATGCCGACCTTCCGATCGCGCACCTGGCCGTCGCGATCGATGAGAAACGTCGTCGGGATTCCCTCCACCCCGCCGAACGCCTCCACCACCTTATCGTCGCCCATCACCAGCAGATAGTTGATTTTATTTTTGGCCGCGAAGGCCTTGACCACCTCGGGCCCGCCTTGATCAAGCGAGATACCCACGATTACCAGGCCGTCCTTGCCGTATTTCTGCGCAAGCTCGATGTAACCGGGAATCTCCTCGCGGCATGGCGGGCACCACGTCGCCCAAAAATCAATCACGACCACCTTGCCCTTGAACTGCTCGGAAGAGACGTCCGCACCACTAATGTCTTTCAGCGCCCACTTCGGGGCCGGCCCGAATTTCGGCAGCGCGGCCACGGCGTTCATCGCGCTGGCCGCGGCCGGTTTCGCCATCTCCGTCGCAGGCTTGGCGGCCATTTCTTCCTTGGCTCGAGTGCAGCCAGTCTGCCCAAACATGAGCGCGGCAAATGATAAGGAGGAAACAAGAATGGATTTATTCATGATGGCGAGTGAGCCCAAGTGACGGGCTGGACGTAAGAGTAACCAGAAAAGATATTCTTCCCACCGATCAATGCAGATTAATTTCCACGCGACTCAGGCAGATCGAGTCCGAGGGTTTCGATAAATTTTTTCATAGCCGGCGTGAGCACGCGGCCCTTGCGGTGGAGGATGGCGAGCGGGCGGGTGAATTCCTTGCCCTTGAATTTGCGCACCACGAGCGTGCCCTGCCGCTGCTCCTGCACCACCGTCGCCTGCGGGACGATGGCCACCCCGTGGTCGATTTCGACGGCGCGCTTCACGGTCTCGATATTGTCGAACTCCATCACCGGCTCGATCTCGAGCTTGTGCTCGCGGAAAATGATATCGACGGCCTTGCGCGTCGGGATGTCGGGGTCGAAGCCGATGAATTTTTGCCCGGCAAGATCCTTCACCTCAAGGTCCACGCGCTTCGCGAGCACATGCTGCGGATGCGTGATCAAAACCAGATGGTCCTCGCGAAACGGCAGAACCTCGATTTGCCGCTGCTTCACCGGAAACGCCACGAGCCCGAAATCCACCGCGTTGTGCAGGATGTCCTCATAGACGAGATTGGAGCGGCGGTATTCCACACGCACGTTGACCGCGGGAAAATCGTGCAGGAATTTTTTGATGAACGGCGGCAGCTCATGCAGCCCGATCGAGTAAATCGTCGAGATGCGAATCGTGCCGCTGATCACGCGCTTCATCTCCTGCAATTCCGAGAGGAGCTTCTCATAATTGTGCAGCACCTCCTTCGCCGCGTCGTAAACGCGCTGCCCCTCGCGCGTCAGTTGAAACTGCTTCTGGCTCCGATCGATCAGCAGCGTCTTGAAATGCCGTTCCATCGCGCGCGCCTGCTGGCTCACGGCTGATTGCGTGATACCGTTGAGCTTGGCCGATTTTGAAAAGCTCTTCGTCTCGACCAAGTCCGCGAAGATTTTGAAATTTTCGATCTGCATGATTAGCTGGCGTTGTTCCCCATAGAGTAGAAACTCTGTCTTCGCCGTAAACCACTAATTAGATTTTCTAAAGCCACCGCCCATCGCATGTTGATCCCCTACGAAGAGTTCGCCCGCCGCGCCGACGCGCTCCGCGCCCAGATTGCGGCCGCCTGCCAAGCCGCTGGCCGCAAGGCTTCCGAGGTGGAACTCCTCGCCGTGACGAAGACCCATCCCGCCGCCGCCGCCGATTACGCCGCGCGCTACGGGCTCCGCCGCGTCGGCGAAAACCGAGTGCAAGAGGGCCTCGAAAAACGCCAGCAAACCTCCAGTGAGTATGCCGCGCTCAACTGGGAACTGATCGGCCACCTCCAGACCAACAAAGCCAAGCTCGCCGTCCAGCACTTCGACCGCGTGCAGAGCGTCGACAGCGACAAACTCCTCCATCACCTCGGCACATTTGCCACCGAACGCGGCAAGACTCTCCCCATTCTGTTGCAGATCAACGCGGGCAACGACCCCGCGAAATTTGGCGCCGAGCCGGCCGACGCCGCGCGGCTCCTCGAAACCGCGCTTGCCAAAAAAGGCCTGCGCGTCGAAGGCCTGATGACCATCGCGCCCCTCGGCACCACGCCCGCCGAAACCGCCGCGCACGCCGAACGCACGTTCACCAACCTCCGCACGATCCGCGACGACCTCGCCGCCCGCTTCCGCGTCCCGCTGCCCGAACTCTCGATGGGCATGACCGGCGATCTCGCGATTGCCGTGGCCGCCGGCAGCACGCTCGTGCGCGTCGGCACCGCGTTGTTCGGCAGCCGGCCGGCGGAATAAGCGCGCGCGCAGAAAATATATTTCACCACCGGGCCGGTTCCCAGTTGCGCCGCCGGGGAAAAGTTTTTCCTTTCGACGCGTGGAAACCGAAATTCTCGGCCCGGCCCAGCGCGACGCATTCCTGAGTTTGCTCGACGATCCGAGCCCCACGGTGCGCCGCGCCTTGCTCGCCCGGTTTTCAGAATTCGGTCCCGCGGCCGGTCCATTCCTCGAATCCGTCGCCCGCGGCTCAAACCGCGTGCTGGCGCGCCACGCCGCGTGGTTTCTCGGCGAACTCAACCTGACCGATCCCGTCGGCGAATTCCGCACGTTTATCCGCTCCCTAAACTACGAGTTGGAAAGCGGCGCGCTCCTACTCGCGCGCACCGTCACCCCGCGCCTCGATGTCGGCGCGTGCTGCACGCAGCTCGACGCCATCGCCGCTCGCTGCCGCGAGCTCATCGTGGAGCCGAGTTCGGCGCGGGAAAAGTGCCGCGTGCTCAACCGCGTGCTGTTTCACGAGTGGGGCTTTCATGGCAACGTCGAGAACTACACCGACCCACGCAACAGTTTCATCGACCAAGTGCTCGAGCGCCGCACCGGCATTCCGCTTTCGCTCAGCGTGGTCTACCTCCTCGTCGCCGGTCGACTCGACCTTGAACTCGAACCTGTCGGACTACCCGGCCACTTTATCGTCGGCTGCTTCACCGACGAACTCCCTTTCTTCATCGATCCCTTCGACCGCGGCGTATTTCGGGATGCGGACGAGATCTTCGAATTGCTGCGGGCCAACAAAGTCACGCCCCAGCTCAGCGACCTGGCACCGAGCCCCGTCCGCGAGGTCCTCTGCCGCAGCTGCCGCAATCTCGTGAACCACTACACTGCCGCCGGCGAACCGCACCGCGCGCGCCTCTTCGCCAGCTTCGTCGAGGAGTTCGAGCTCACCTACGCGAAACACACCGCCGGTTAAATTGCGCACATCGGATCGCGGATTCCGGAACGAGCACGGCGCGGATTGACAATCCGCCATCCGCAATCGCCAATCCGCCATCTGATGGCCGCCGATCCCGTCTTAACTCTCCGCGACCTCGAGTCGTGGTCGCGCCCCGGCACCTCGCTCGCCGTGCTCGGCCACCCGATTAAACACTCGATCAGCCCGGCGATGCACAATGCCGCGCTCGCGGCCCTGGCCCGCACCGATCCCCGCTACGCCGCCTGGCAGTATTTTCGCTTCGAGGTTCATCCCGACGATTTGCCGCGCGCCCTTGTGCTCCTTCATGCGAAAAACTTCCACGGTGTTAACCTCACCGTGCCGCACAAAATCATCGCGTTCCCGCGCGTCGCTGAAGTGGACGCCGCCGCGCAACCCGTCGGTGCCGTCAACACCCTGCTCTGGACCGCACGCGGCTGGCGCGGTCACAATACCGACGGCTATGGTCTCGCGGCCGCCGTGCGCGAAACGCTCGGCCGCGAACTTGCGGGCGCGCACATTATTTTACTCGGTGCCGGTGGCGCCGCCCGCGGCGCTGCCGTCGAATGCCTCCAGCGCGGCTGCGCCTCGCTCGCGATCGCGAACCGCACCCGCGAAAATCTCGATGCGTTGCTCGCCACGCTCGCACCCGTGGTGGGGAAAATTCCCGTGCGCGGCTTCGCGCCCACCGCCGTGCCGAATGATCTTCCGCGGGACGCGCTCGTGATCAACGCCACCAGCGCCGGCCTCAAACCCACCGATCCACTCCCAATCGATCTCGCGGCGTTGCCTCGCCCCGCCGCCGTTTTTGACATGATCTATAATCCGCCGCAAACGCCGCTCCTGCGCGCCGCGGTGGCGCTCGGCGTCCCCTCCGCCAACGGCCTTGCGATGCTCGTCCACCAAGGCGCAAAGGCGCTGGAAATCTGGACCGGCGTAGCCGCGCCCCAGACCGCGCCGGTGATGGCCACCGCGGCCCGCACCGCGATGGGGGGCTGAGCTAAAATTTCTTCGTGTGCTTTGCCAGCACCGCGTCAACAACACTCCCGATGGTTTCTGACTACGCCCAGTTTTCCGCCGCGTTTCCGTGGTTTTTCCCCGCGGCCGTTTTTGTCTTCGGCGCGTGTATCGGAAGTTTCCTGAACGTCGTCATCTATCGCGTGCCGAAGGAACAATCGGTCGTCACACCCGGTTCGCACTGCGGCTGCGGCCAACCGATTCGGTTCTACGACAACATCCCGATTATTTCGTGGGTGCTGCTGCGCGGAAGCGCCCGATGCTGCGGACGCGCGTTCTCGTTCCGCTATCCTTTTGTCGAGTTGCTCACCGGAGCGCTCTTCCTTGCGTGCTGGCTGCAGTTTCCGCCTCTCGTCGCGGTGGGCGGTTGGATTTTTATCGGCTGCCTGATCGCCGCGACGTTCATCGATCTCGATCACATGATCATCCCGGATGTGTTCACCATCGGACTCGGCGTGCTCGGCGTGCTCTTGTCGATGGCGATACCGGCACTGCATGGACACGACAGCGGCATCAAGCTTCTCGACAGCGTGCGCGCGACGACGGCGTCGTTGCAGGGAATGTTCATCGGCTCCGGCCTCGTGCTGTGGATTTTGCTCCTCGCGGAAGTGCTGCTGCGCAAGGAGGCGATGGGATTTGGCGACGTGAAATTTGTCGGCGCCATCGGCGCGTTCTGCGGGTGGCAGGGCGCAGTGTTTGCCATGTTTGGCGGCGCGCTGGTGGGAACGGTGTGGTTTGCGGTGGCCTGGCTGTGGGAAAAATCCACCGGACGCCGCGCGGCCGTTGCCCCGCCATCGGAGACGCCCGAGGGAGAACAGGCACCGCTCGCGTTTGGTGCCCACGTGCCGTTCGGCCCAATGCTCGCGATTGCGGGGGCGGCGTATTTCCTGGCGTTTCGCGGCCCGGTGCTCCGGTGGTTCGCCGAGATCGCGCAACTTTTCTAGGTGTTCAGAAGTGCCGCGCCATGATCCGCCGCAACACCGGACGGACGAGACGCGCGAGCGAAACGTTGGCGTAGCCCATCCACGCAACCGGGGTGGTCGTGTCGAGCGGCGACCGCAGGGGCCCGCCCTCCGGCAACTCAACGACGCAACCCGCCTCCTGTGCGATCAGCGCCGTGCAGATGTCGTAGGGATGACAGCAAAGGGTCGCCGCGGAAAATCCGAGTTTCGCATACGCCGCCGGCCGCAAGTCCCCCAGCATGCGATCGTGGCCGGCGATGAGCTCGAAAAGCTGACCGCCCGTGCAGATGTATTGATCGTCGAAGACGAGCTGCCCGCCGTTTTTTCCGAGCACGCCGAGTTCGCGCCACAATTCTTCTTCGACCGCGCCGAGCAGCGCCTTGCCCTCGGGGAAAAAGCGCGCGAGCGACGCGAAGCCATGCTCAAAGTGTTTCGCCCGCGAGGGCCGCGGCCGCCAACGTCGCCGCGTGCCGCGGACCAAATCGTGCGTCTCGGCCACGACGCCCTGCCCGCGCACCGCGCTGAGCTGATCCGCGCGATCCTGTTTTGAGGTGGGCAGCTCAGTCATCACCGCCACGACGATATCGCCGAGGTGCGTGCGCCCGCCGCGTTGCGGAGCGAGGGCCGCGAGGATGAACGCCGAGCGCTTGTCATACATGATCCCCCTCGTGCCATCGATCGGATCGAGGATGCACTTCCAGGTTGTGCGCGCGACGGGTGTGCCCCGAGGAAACGTCACGGCGTCTCCCTCAAGTCCCTCCATCACGAGTTCGACCGGATGCTCCGCCGGCCAATGGCGCCCGAACCACTCGGCGATCGCGTGCTCGCTGATGCGGTCGATGTGGTAAATCGTGTCGGCGGCCGTCACGCCCGCGACCCGCGAGAACTTCCCTGCCTGCCGCCGACGCGCAGCAATCACGGCATCGCGAATGTGAACCTGTAAGGCGCAAAGCAGCCGGCGGAGCGCGTGGAGTTGGCGGATGTTCATGGTGGCTGGCAGCAGCAGCCGGGAATCAATTCGGCCCCGTCTGTCGTTTGCAGGTGAAAAACATCCGGCACCGTGCCGAATTTTTTATCGTAGGCGGCGGCAATCCCGCGCGCGTCGGTCTCCGTAAATATTTCAGAGGTCATTGCCATCACTGCGCCCCCGAAACCTCCGCCCGTGAGCCGCGCGCCGAACACGGGTTTCGTCTGCTCCAGGACATCGACGAGAAAATCGAGTTCGACCGTGCTGTTTTCAAAAAAAATCTGGGAGCTACGATGCGAAGCGGTGAGCAGACGTCCGACCGCGGCCAAATCCCCCGCGCGCAAGCCGGCCACCGCAGAGCCGACGCGCGCGATCTCGCTTACGACGTGGTGCGCGCGTTTCGCGGCCAGCGGGGGAATCTTTTTTTTCGCCGACTCCCATTGCTCGGGAGAAATGTCGGCCAGATGGGAAAGACACAGTCCCTTCGCGGCCTCCATGCACTCCCGGTGTCGCGCGGCATAGAGCCCATCGACAAGCGCGTGCCTGGTATGGGTGTTGAAGATCCAAAAACGAACCCCACGCGGAAGCGGCACCGTCGTGAAGCTCGGCTCGCGGCAATCGATGAGCACGAGGTGGTCCTTTTTTCCAAAAGCCGACACGCCCTGATCGAGAATACCACACGGGACACCGACGAAATTATTCTCCGCGTGCCTCGTCACCCGCACGAGTTCCGCACCCTCCAGCCGCTCGCCCGCCGCGGCGGCAAACGCCAGTGCGGACGCCAGCTCCATGGCAGCGCTGCTGCTGAGTCCTGCGCCCGCCGGCAAATCAGACATCGCTAAAAAATCGAAACCCACGGGCACACGGCAATCGAACTCGGCCAGCGACGCCAACACGCCAAGCGGATAGTTGGCCCAACTGCTCGGGCCGGAAAATTTTTCGATCCGATTGACGGACGTCGTCACCAGCGGCCGATCTTGATTAGTCGCAAACTGACGCACGCCATCGGCCCGCCGCGCCAAAGCCACCCAGACACTGCGATTGATCGCGGCACCAAGCACCGCGCCGCCGTTGTAGTCTGTGTGGTTGCCGATGAATTCGATGCGCCCAGGTGCGCGGGCAATGAACTCAGGCACGCGGCCATACGTAGCGCCGAATTTTTCCCGTAGCACGGCTTGCATCTGATCAGGAGAAAAGACCGCGGGTAAATTCCGCTCCCGCCCTCTGCGTTCGCTGCGCGAACGTCATGCGATCGCGCGCAGCTCCGCGCCCGGCTTGAAGCGAATCGTTTTAATCGCGGGAATTTTCATCGCCTGCTTGGTGTGCGGGTTGAAGCCGTTGCGCGCCGGGCGCACCGCCAGCGCGAACGTGCCGAAACCGACGAGCGAAACTTCCCGATCGCGCCGCAGCCCCCGTTTAATCGCCGCCAGCACGGCCTCGGTTGCGCGCTCTGCCGCGGCCTTCGAGGCACCGCGCCCAAAATTCTTCTGCACTTCGGCAATCAGGGTGGCTTTGTTCATCGGGGTTAAATGAAAGTCGGCACAGAAGGAATCCCACGCGGCGCGGTCAAATCGATTCCCACGGCACTCGACGGGGCTGTGCACGAGACGACCAGGGGATGCTCAGCGCTCGGACGACTTGCCCTCCGATTTCGGCGGAGCGAAGGAGACCGGCACTTCTCCGGCGCGACCTTTAACAACGACATCAAGCAGACCCTTTAGGGCCACCTCTCGCGTCACGCCACGCTCAAGGGCGATCTGCTCGGCCCGCTTCAACAGTTGCGCGGCCATCGTCCGCGCCTGCGCAGCTGTTGCGCCCAGTCGTTCACAGAGCAGTGCCAATTTTTCCACTTCGGTCATAGTGTGTCCGCCAAGAGCAACCCCTCCGGGGCATTTGGCGCAAACGCCAAGGTCACACCCGGCACGAGATGCAGGAGCGAAAGCATGGCGAGCCCGATCCAGCCCCCCGCGCCATCACTCACCGCCGAACGCAGCTCCCCGATCTGGCGGCCGCCCGAAAAAACTGCGGCCGGTAGCACAGGCCAAGTTCCCCCTGCGCCCTTTACGCGCAGCAATCGCCGCCGCACCTGCCCCATTGATTTAAGCCGCGCCATGACCTCTTGGCCAAGGTAGCAGCCCTTGGTGTAGGAAATCGCATCGGCCTCAAGCCCAGCTTCGTTGGGCAAATCGGCTGGGCCCACATCGGCGGTTATCGCCGGAATACCACCCGCAATTCGTCGCCGCTCCATAAATTCAGCATTCACCTGCACAGCCGCTCCCGCGAGATCCACCACCACGGACATCCCAGCGGATGCGGCGGGAAAAACGAACTCGAAGCTGCCCGCCCTGTCTCGCCGCCCAGCGAAAACAAAGCTTCCCCCACGCCGCATTTGCTCCGCGAACAAGCTGCCATCAGGCCCCACTACACTGATCCCCCGCCAATCGTTCGTCCGATCCTCGATTAATACATCGTCCGCGATGATGTGGCCTTCGAGCCTCGCCCGAATCACTGCTGCCGGCGAAAAATAACTGCCGATCCAAAACTCGTTCGCTCCGGCGCCCCGCAGCACAAAGCTATCCGCGAGCACCTTCCCTTTTAGCGTCAGCCAAAGCCCGTAGACCGCGCCGCTACCACCGCTGGGAGCCGATGAAGTGAGTCCACGCAGATCGTTAGTAAACTGACCTTGGAGAAAATTCGCCGCGTCTTCGCCGCTTACCCGCAACCAACACGCCGGTTGCCAGTGGAAAACCGCTGGAGAAGTAGAAATGTTGATAGGCATTAAGTATCTGTTTTTAAGCTTCTTAGTAAAGAAGTGATAGATTTTGAAAACTTGCCATTGACGAAGCGAACCTAATCCATATCACTCTAACCAAGTTTAACACTTCTCCCCGCTTAGCGGGGAGTTTTGGGGTAACTAAGAAAGCAAAGGCGCACCGTATAGGGGTATACGGTGCGCCACTTTTTTGCCCAGGTGCCGAGAGTCAACGGCCAATGACCGACACGAGGCTTGCGCGTGGTGAGCGCCGCCCACCAAAGTCCGCGGTTCATGCAGAAAACCTCCGACATCAATGTTGTCGAAACACGTCTCCTGCCTTCGCCCGCGACGCTGCTCGCCGAGCTGCCGAAGACGGAGACTCAGGCCGCTTTTATTGCCCGCACCCGCGAGGAGATTCACCGGCTCATCTTCACCGACGACAAGCGCTTCCTCCTCATCATCGGTCCTTGCTCGATCCACGATCTCGCTGCCGGACGCGACTACGCCCGGCGGCTTGCCGCGTTGTCCAAGGAAGTCGCCGATCGCGTGATGATCGTGATGCGGGTTTATTTCGAAAAACCCCGCACCACCGTCGGCTGGAAAGGCCTCGTGATGGACCCGCATCTCGACGGATCACACGACATCGCAGCGGGCCTGCGTCTCGGCCGCGGATTCTTGCGCGATGTGCTCGACCTCGGGCTGCCGACAGCCACCGAATTCCTCGACCCGATCACCCCGCAATATGTGGCCGACCTCGTGTGCTGGGGTGCAATTGGCGCGCGAACGACCGAATCGCAGACTCACCGTCAGATGGCTTCGGGGCTCTCGATGCCTCTAGGATTTAAAAACGGCACCGACGGCTCCCTCCAGACCGCGATCAATGCCATCAAGGCCGCCGGTCAGCCGCAGACTTTTCTTGGCATCAACCTCGACGGGGCGTCCTCCGCCATTGTCACGCGCGGTAACCCCAATTGCCACATCGTGCTCCGCGGCGGGGCCACGGGACCTAATTACACCGCGCCGCACGTCGCCCAAACCGAAACCATTCTCGCCAAGGCCGGCCTGCCGAAGTCGATTCTCGTCGATTGCTCGCACGATAATTCCTCCAAAAAGCCCGAACTGCAGCCCGACGTCATGCGCGACCTCCTCGCGCAGATTGCCGCCGGCAACACCTCGATCATGGGCGCAATGGTGGAGAGCAACTTGGGGGCCGGCAGCCAGCCTTTCCCGGTGCCAAAGGAAAAACTCCGCTACGGCGTCAGCATCACCGACGGCTGCATTGACTGGGCTACCACCGAGAAGCTCGTCCGCGATCTCCATTCCGCCCTCGCGCCGCGCTTTGCCTGAAAATTTTCTTCCCCACCGATATTTCTTCCGTGTGTTCCGCGTGGTCCGTGGGCTAAACCTTTAATTCCTATGAAATCTCCCATTCGCGTCGCTGTCACTGGAGCCGCCGGCCAGATCGGCTACTCTCTCCTTTTCCGCATCGCCTCGGGCGCGATGTTCGGGCCCGACCAGCCCGTGATCCTCCAGCTCATCGAGGCTCCGGTTGAGAAGGCGCTAAAGGCACTCGAAGGCGTCGCGATGGAACTCGACGACTGCGCCTTCCCGCTCCTCAAGGGCATCGTCCAAACCTCCGATCCCGCCATCGGATTCAAGGACGCCAACTGGTGTCTGCTCGTCGGTGCCAAGCCCCGCGGCCCCGGAATGGAGCGCGCCGATCTGCTCAAGGACAACGGCACGATCTTTATCGGCCAGGGCCGGATCATCGATGCCGTCGCAGCGGCTGATGCGCGCATCGCCGTCGTCGGCAATCCCGCCAACACGAACTGCATGATCGCCGCCTCGCAGGCGAAAAGCCTCCCCGCCGAGCGCTTCACCGCGATGGTCCGCCTCGATCAAAACCGCGCGCAGACCCAGCTCGCGAAGAAAGCCGGCGTCGATCTTACAGCGGTCAAAGACATCTTCATCTACGGCAACCACAGCCCGACGATGTTTCCCTCGTTCGGCCACGCCACGATCAACGGCCAGCCTGCGACGTCCGTCATCACCGACACCGCGTGGCTCCAAGGCCCCTTCTGCGAGACCGTTGGCAAACGCGGCGCTGCGATCATCGCCGCCCGGGGCCTGTCGTCCGCCGCCTCCGCCGCCAATGCCCTCGTCGATCACGTGCGCTCGCTCGTTACGCCCGGCGCGATCCACTCCATCGCCGTGAAGAGCGAGGGCCGCTACGGCTTCGACGCCAACGTCTGGGCCGGCATGCCCGTCCGCACCACGACGGCCGGAAGCTACGAAGTCATCACGAGCTACGTCATGGACGACTTCGCGAAATCCAAAATCGCCGCGACCAACAAAGAGCTCGCCGAAGAGCGCGCCTTCGTCGCCGAGATGATCAAATAACGAAGCCCGGGGGCTTTAGCGTGAAAAACCAAGTGCCCGAATTCGCCGTCGGCTGGGCACCCTTGCCTTGATCAATGCCGGGTTGGCGCAGACCAAGAGTCGGAGCGGCGCAGGCTGGTTTGTCGCAAGCCTGTTCTTGGGTCCGATCGCGACACTCGTGATCGTCTTGCTCGACAAAGCGCCGGAGAAGAAAAACTGACGGTGCTCGCAACTCGGGCGGCGTTTCCTTTCAGATTCAAAAGCCAGAAAGCCACGAATTTTTCTTGGTTTTCTGGCTTCTGAATTCCTCACCCAATCAGCCCGCTCAACGCTTCGCTGATTTGAAACGCTTCGCGCACCGCGCTGAACGCATCGATCAAATCCGCCGGTGCACTGCCCCGCGGAAAGACCACCTCAAGCGTCGCGCCAGTGCAGCGCACCTCGGCGTCGAGGCCCTCCACGCGAATCACGCAGGAGCTATAGTCCGACGGATAACGCACGCTCAACCCGCCCTCCCCGTCGAGTGCCTCTATCGCGTCGATCACCGCCTCGACGCGCACGCCCTTTTTCAACGCGAACGAAATCTCCGTAAACTTCCCGGAGAAAATTCCTGAAAACTCCTCCCGCCGCGCGAGCCGCGCATCGGTCAACTCACGCAGCGTCGTCGTCACCGCGTAGCGCGCGGACTCGCGTTCCTCAAGCGCGTAGAAAATCTCGACCGCGAAATCCCGCGCCGTGAGCACCGCGAGCGGACTCGTCACACTCAACGCGACGTCCTTGCGCTTGTAGTCGAGCCCCGTGCGCACCGCCTGAAACAACCGCTCCGCCTCATCGGCCAGCTCGGTCTCGCAGATTTTTCCGAGGAAGGCATTGGTCACCGCATTGGTCGCATCGGGTAGCGTATGATGTCCTTTCTTAAATCCGCCGAGCGCTTTCACCAGCCCACCCGCGCGCCCCACAAACGCAATGCTTGCGACCACGCGGGAGGGAAGTTCGTCAGCCATTTCCTTCGAGCAAACGCGTCCCTTCGGTCGCGCCAACTCCAAATCTCTCCCACTTAGCCACGCGTCGGGCTTGCGACGCGACGGCGGGAGCCCGAATTCAAGCCCGGACCGTGCGCCGACCGCCGCGTTTAATCACCGCCATCAGGCCCACGATCGCCAGCACGGGAATCCACAGCGGCGCGAGCGCCGCCACGATGCCCACGGCGATCGCGATCATCCCCGCCAGAGCCGATACGCCTACAATCACCAACCCCGCAGCCGCGAGCCCGAGCCCGCAGCCCACCGCTAGGGTGAGTGGCAACAATTTGATCGCGACGAGCGCGAGAAGCACGAGCAGGAAGATTTTCAAAAACGATTTCATGCTGAAGAAAACCCAGCTGCCCGCGAAAAGTTGCAGTCGGTTTTACGATGCGGCCGCTCCCGCGGCATTCCGCTCAAAAACGCCCGTTGATGCCGGCGGTGATGGTGACGAAATTATACGTAACCTGGTTCGTCCGTCCCTTGAAGCCGCGATACAGAACCTGCGGCTCGTTGAAGATGTTCGAGACGTCGAGCGTGAACCCGACATCCGGGCGCAGTTGATACGCCACGCCGACATTCAGGGTCTTGAACGACTCGCGGTATTGCCGCAGCGCCGGATTCGCGTTGAAGCTCGTGATGTATTCGCCGGTGAAATTGTAGAGCAAGCGCGTGCCGAACTTCCGGTAGCGCCACGAAAGCGAGGCGTTTGCGACGTAGGGAATGAAGCCAGCGAGCTCCTTCTTGTTCAGATAACCGTTGGCACCGTTGAGCGGGCCGTGTCCGTCAATCCAGGTGTAATTGAATGAGGCGGCGAGCCCTTTCAACATGCCCGGCAGGAAGGTGAACTGTTGCCGATAGGCGAACTCCCAGCCTTCCGCGATCGCGCTGCCGGCGTTGAGTGAGCTGAATTCCGTCCAGTTGGCATACTCGCCGTTGTAGCCGTTGTCGGCCCCGCTCGGGATCGTGCGGATTTCCTGATTGGCGATGATGTAGTCGCGAATCGACTTGTGGAACCACCCCACCGAAAGGGATCCCACGGGCTCGAAGTAGTATTCGAGCGAAAAATCCCAGTTCTTCGCCTGCTGCGGCAGCAGTCCGGGATTGTTGACCGTCACACGCTGGTTGTTCACATCGTAGCTTTCCGACGGCAGGAAGTTGCCGAGGTCCGCGCGACCGAAGCTGGTCGAGTAGCTGGCGCGGACCTTCACGTTGTTGGTCACATCGTGCCAGGTATGCAGACTGGGAAACGGCTTCCGATATTCCCCATGGAGCGGGCGGAAAGTATTGGCGAAATCCTGGCGGGCGGCCGCCACCGGATCGGAAATCCGCAGTGCCGCGGCGCTCGCCACTCGCGCCTGGATCCAGCCCCAGCTATCCACCGTCGTATCTTCGACGCGCACGCCGCCGAGGTAGCCCGTGCGACCAAGAAAGCCTTCGGTGCCGAGCCGGCCCTGAGCCATGAGGTATGCCGCCTGGGCCACTTCCTTCAGCCCCCGGGTGCCCGAATATTTCTGCGACTCGTTGTAGTAGCGATCCTCGCTCCAGAGCGCCGGATCCTTCGGCCGGCGTTTGTCCATGAAATCGTTGGAATACCAGCGCGGGAAGACGATGCCGGTCTCCTGAGAGTAGTAATTTGGAATATTCTGCGTCAGCAACGGACCGGTGCCAGTGTAGGTCCAACGATGCTGGTCCTTGGCCCACACATCGATCACCTGCGAACGGCGGGAAAGTCCTGCCTTGAGAAACGTCGGTATCGGGAGCGGCACCTGATAGCGCACATTGAACCGGAACTGCGTCAGCCGTTGGTCGTTCTGGGCATTGGTATTCCCGAAATTGCCCGTCGGACGGTAGTTGTTGCCGTTGGTGAAATCCGGCCCGCCGTTTTGGCGAAAACTGGGGAGGAAATCCGATTGGGTGCGATCGATGATCCAACCCGCCCCGCCGGCCGTATAGGTGCCCGTCGGTGAAATCGTGCCGAGCCGCATGGTCAGGGAGCCGGCGGTGCCGTCGCCGTTGTTGAGATGCGTGTAACCCCACCCGCCGGTGTAATCGATCTGCCAGTGCCGGTATTCGTGCTCACCGCCGAAATCGAGCCGCCGCGTCCGCACGAAGTAATTGCGCGGACCGTCGATCGATATGTCGAGATTGTTGGCGGTGCCCGGATTGACCACCGTGATGTGGTCGTTGGAGGCGGCGGCGACGATGTTGGGCGCCGCGCTGTTGTTGCCACTCGTGGCGCTGACGGCCATGCGGCGACGGAACCGCTCGATATTGGTGTTCCCCAGCAGCGTGACGTAGAACCGCGTCGTCGGCGACCAACGATAGTCGCTGCGCAGATTCAGGCTCGATTGCTTCCGGTTGTTGAAATTGTCGCGCTGCAGGAAATTGAAAATGTAAGCGTTCGGATTGAGCGTGTTTTGATAATCGAGCGTCGTCCAAGTGAAGCCGATGACGTTTTCGCTGTAGAATGCGTTGGCCGAAATCGCGAGGTTCCGCGTGCCGCCGAAGACATCGAACAGCTCCTGATGCGAGAGGTTCACGAGCGGGTGGGCGCGGTGCTGTTCGCGAATGGGGATCTGGTCGGTGAACGACGGTGCCCAGCGGGTCGTGAAACCGAAGGTCGTGCGGCGCTTTTCGCGCATGCTGAACGGTGAGCGGGTTTTCAGATTGAGCGTGCCGCCCAGCGAATCGGCATTCTGGTCCGGCCGGTGGCCCTTGGTCAGTTCGAGCGACTCGAACATCGTGCCCGTGATGCTTTG
This sequence comes from Opitutaceae bacterium, assembly GCA_031411015.1. Taxonomy (GTDB): domain Bacteria; phylum Verrucomicrobiota; class Verrucomicrobiia; order Opitutales; family Opitutaceae; genus ER46. The sequence goes on from JANOAF010000042.1 coordinate 32,465, forward strand.
CAGCTCGAATGCGCGGCTGGTGCCGAGGCTCGGCATCAACTGGCCGTCGACCGTGACGGTGTTCTGCCCCGCCCCGGTGCCGCGGGTGTTGAATCCATAGTTCAGCCCTTCGTCGGTCGGCGAGCCCGCCACGCCGGGTAGTCGCATCACCACTTCGCCCACGCTCATGTTCGGCAGGTTTCCGAACGAATCCATCGCGATGACGTTCTTCAGGTTTTCGGAGTTGCGTTGCAGCGTGAGCGCGGCCGCGTCGCCCTCGCGCTCGCCGGCGACCTTGAACGCCTCCATTTTGTAGATGCCGGTCGTGAGATCGAAATCGCGCGTGGCCCGCTGGCCGGCGGCGACACTGATCGTGAACTTCGCCGTATCGAGCCCGATGTAGGAAGCGCTCACCTCGTGCGTGCCCACAGGCACCTCCGCGAGCACGTAACGGCCGGTCGGATCCACCAGCGCCCTGAGGCTGAGGGCGCGGATCTCGACCACGGCCCCGGGGAGGAGGTTGCCGGTGGCGGTGTTGCTGACGATGCCCGATAGGGTCGCCGCCTCTGCCGCGCGGAGGGCCACCGGGCACAAGAGGAGGACAATCAAGGAAAACGTCCGGGCGAGGACGGACAGGGAGGGTAGGCCGGTTTTCATGGTCAGGGGTAAATCAGGCGGCAGGCCGACGGTCCGATTGCCGCAAGGGTTGAAAGAGCAATGCGACACAAAGGGACGTTCCATCCGCGGTCGATTCAATTTTGGGTCGGGCCGGATCGCGGCGCAACTCGACCCGGCCCCGGGCACCCTGCGGGTGCAACCGGAAGTGAGGTCAGAAATCCATTCCGAGTTCGTAGCCCCCGCTTTAGCCGGAATCCTCACCCACCCTCGGCTAAAACCGGAACTACGAACTCAAGCCCCCGTCTCCGCGCAGCCGTGACGTCACTTCCAGATTCCCTCACACACTGCCGGCCATCGCCTCTGGGCTTCCGTTCCTCGGTCGGCGATCGCAATGTCCGCCCCGTGATTGAGCAACGAAACGAACCCATCCCCGTCGTCTGCGCCGCGCTCCTCGATCGCTCGGGGCGCGTGCTGCTCGCGCAGCGGCCGGCGCACAAGCACCTCGGGCTCAAGTGGGAATTTCCCGGCGGCAAGGTCGAGCCGGGCGAGGCACCCGAGGTCGGGCTCGTCCGTGAGATTCGCGAGGAACTGGGCTGCGATGTTTTCATCCGCCGCGCGCTACCGCGTTTCACGCACGACTACGGCACGCTCACGATCGAGATGATTCCATTTGTCTGCGAACTCGCGCCAGCGAGCCCAACGCCCCACGCGCACGAGCATGTCGCGCTCGCGTGGGTCACCGTGGACGCATCGCCGACCTACGATCTCGCCCCGGCGGATTGGCCGGTGGTCGCGGCGCTGGCGCAAATTCATCGGCAGCCTTGAGCGGCGCGTAAGGTCTGACGCCGATTGATGTCGGCGGAGTGCCCTCACCCCGGTGAATGATGGTGCATCGGCGACAGCCCGCGGGGTGAGGGCACCCCGCCTACATCGCAAGCATCGGCCCCACACTCGACACGCAAGCCGTGCCCGGTTCACTCTGACGCATGGCGTCCGCCCCGCTACCACTCGAAACTATCTCCCGCCTGCCCGCTCCGGGCGACAACGTCGCGATCGCGATTCGCCGGCTGGAGGCGGGCGAAGTGCTCGCGCTGGCCAGCGGGCCGCGCGCGTTGCCACACACGGTGCTTGAGGGCCACCGTTTCGCGGTGAAAACCGTCGCGGTGGGCGAGCCATTACTGTCGTGGGGCCTGCCGTTCGGGTTCGCGCTTTCGTCGATCGCGCCGGGTGACTACGTGAGCAACGCCTCGATGCTTGCCGCCCTCGCGGTCCGCCAGCTCGGCGCCGCGTCGCTCCCGGCGCAGGCAAATTTCCGCGACGCCGACGAGGCGTTCCAACTCGACGAGCGCACCATTCGCCGTGGCGCGGACCTCACGCCGGCGCAACCCGCGCGCACGTTTGCCGGCTACCGGCGGCCGGGCACGCGCGGCGTCGGCACGCGCAACGTCATCGCGATCATCGGCACGACGTCGCGCACGGCGAGTTTCGCGCGCCAGCTGACCGCACGGTTGCAGGTGCTGGCGCGCGTTCATCCGTCGCTCGACGGCATCGTCGCCATCGCGCACACCGAGGGCGGCGGCACCCGTGAGCCAAACAACACGCTGGAAATCCTCCGCGCGCTCGCGGGTTTCATGGTGCACCCGAACGTCGGCGCCGTGCTCGCCATCGACTACGGCGTCGAGCCCATCACAAACGCGCGGCTCGCGTCCTTCATGTGTGAGCACGGCTACCCGCTTGACGCCGTGCCGCACGCTTTTCTCACGCTCAATCACGGGCTCGCCACCGGACTCGCCGAAGGCGAGCGGATCGTGCGCGGCTGGCTACCCGGTGTGAGCGCCGCGCGCCGCACGGAGGAATCGCTCTCGCATCTTCGCATCGCGCTCCAATGCGGTGGCTCCGATGCGTTTTCCGGTGTGAGCGGGAACCCTCTTGCCGGCGCGATCGTGCATGAGGCGATTCGCCACGGTGGGTCCGGCATCCTCACCGAAATCGACGAGACGATGGGCGCGGAGGGCTACCTGTTGAAAAACGTCCGCGACCTCGCCACCGCGCGCGCCTTCATGGGCCGGCTCGACGCCTTCCGCGCCAAGCTCGCGTGGCACGGCCTCACCCCCGAGAGCAATCCCTCCGCCGGCAACAAATTCCGCGGGCTCTACAACATCGCGCTGAAATCACTCGGCGCCGTGCACAAAAAGGATCCCCGCACGCGCCTCGACCACGTCATCGACTACGCCGCGCCTTTCTCCGCGCCAGGCTTCGCGTTAATGGATGGCCCGGGCAACGACCTTGAGGGCATCGCCGGCCAGGTCGGGTGCGGCTGCAACCTCATCCTCTTCGTCACCGGCAACGGCTCGATCACGAATTTCCCGTTCGTGCCCACGCTCAAGATCACGACGACCACGCGGCGGCACACGCTCCTCACTCACGAGATGGACATCAACGCCGGTCGTTACCTCGACGGCGAACCGTTTGAGCAGGTAACCGCTGACGCGTTTGAATTGTTGATTGCCACCGCCTCCGGAAAAAAATCCAAGGGCGAGCACGCGGGGCATTCGCAGGTGTCGCTCTGGCGCAACTGGGCGCAGACCGATACGTCGCGCCTCGCGGAACTGCATGCGCGGGTGGCGCCGGATGGAAAGCCGCTCCAAGCAGGGCGGGTCTTTGCCCCGCCCTTGAAGACCTCTCGTGACTCCGAGGGCGGGTCACAGACCCGCCCGACCCCAGGCCCACTCCACCTTTTCCTCACCGCCGACGGCCGCCACGCCACAGAGCGTATCGCCCTCGTGCTGCCGACGAGCCTCTGCTCGACGCAGATCGCCCGCCTCGCCGCCGATCGACTCAACGCGAAACAACTCGGTCGCGCCCAGGGCATCTCCCGCTTCGTCGGTTTCACGCACACCGAGGGCTGCGGCTTCGGCGGGCCGACGATGTATGAGCTGCTGCACCGCACCTACCGCGGCTACCTCACGCACCCGAACGTCGCCGCCGCACTGCTCCTCGAACACGGTTGCGAGAAGGTGCCGAATGACGTCCTCCGCCATCACTTCAACGCCGCGGGCCTGGCGACCGCGCAATTTGGTTTCGCCAGCGTGCAGCTCGACGGCGGCATCGAAAAAGTCCTCGCGAAGATCGAGGCATGGTTCACTGAAAAATTTACCGCGCTCCCGCCCGCCGCGACCAGCCTCACCGATCTCGGCGCCCTCTCGCTCGCGTTCCTCACCGCCGCACCGGTCGCCGCTTCCACCGCCACCGCACTGGCGAAGATCGCGCACGCCGTTCTCGCCGGCGGCGGAACGATGCTCCTTGTGGAAAGTGATCCCCTGCTGGCACACGCGGACTTCCGCGCGGCGCTGCTCGGCTCCACCACGCCGCACGCGACCCTCTCCTATGGAGAACCCGTTCGCACCGCCGGCCTGCACATCGTCGCCAGCGAATCGGAACACTGGGTCGAGAATCTCACCGGCCTCGCGGGCAACGGAGCGCACCTCGCGCTCACCATCGTGAGCGGGCACGCGCAGCAGGGTCACCCAATCCTGCCGGTGATTCAGGCAGCCGAAGCCAGCGAACGCGGCCGCATCGCCGGCGACGACATCGATCTCATCCTCTCTGGCGAAGCCGCCGACGACGAAACCGAACTTATGCGCTGGATCGTTCAAGTCGCGCAGCGCGAACGCACACCTGCGTCGATGGCTCAGGGTTTCGTCGATTTCCAGCTCACCCGCGGGCTGCTTGGTCTGACCACCTGACGGGCGCGTTCGCCCCACGCGGGTCAGCGCTGTGCCGCCTCGGGAAAAATCTGGGGGTGGCCGAGGACGGTGCGGGCGAGGATGGCGGGGTATTCGCAGTAGCCCTTCGGCCCGGTGGCGTCGGTCTTGGCGACTTGCAGCGGGTGGTAGCGCTCGAACCAGAAGCCATCGTCAGCGAGACCACGGCGACACACCTTCACCACGGAGTCGCGGACGCGTTTCGTTTCACCGCGTTTCAGGCAGGCCTGCACTTCGAGATACCACACGCGGCCCATCGCGGCGACGTCGTAGAGTGGACCGCGGGTGTGCGCGAAACCCACGTCCTCCTGCGATTCCCACCACTCCCACTCCTCGTAACTGAACGGTTTTGAGACCGTGAGCGTCGGCATATCCCCGTGCCAGAGTGACGTCGCCGCCATCATGCGCGGCCAGAGCGCATCGGCTTGGGCGGGCGTCGCGAGGTCGAAGGCAACGGCCGCCCAGTTCACGTCGCTCACGCCGTGCGAATCAACGAGCCCGCGCTGGGGATGGACATACTCGCCGAAATGATCGCCGCGCCAGAACGTGTCGCGGAATTTTTGCGCGAGCGCATCGGCCGCGCCGCGAAACTCGGCGGCGAGCTCGGCCCTGCTGCCAAGCGCGTCGCAGAGCGCGGCGAACTTTCGCCAGGCGTGCGCGACGTAGCATTGCGCGACGCCATCCCATTCGCGGCGCGGCGGGCTCTCGAGGTAGAAACCGGAACCGGAGATGAGGCCGTTCTCGCTCCGCCGGGTAAGCAAGAAACGCGCGGCGGCTTCGAGCGACGCAAGGTTGTCCGCGAGCCATTTCCGATCGCGTGTGAACGAAAAAATCTCCGCCGCCGTCAGAATGTGGCTCGTCGTGCCCAGCGCGCCCAGCGGATTGGCCTGCGCTATCCAGTGGTGAAAAAGTCCGACCCATTTGCGGGCGCGATACGGCGCGACCTCCGGGTCGTAGGTGAACACGTCCTGAGGGTAACGCAGCCTGCGTAGGTAAGTGCGCAGACTCTCGGCCGAGGGCGGTTCGTCGCCGGAGAAAATCGCGAACGGGATGTTTCCGTCTTTGCGCTGCGCGGCGCGCACGAACTTAAAGTAATCCACCACCAGCTGCGTGCGGCCGAGCAGCAGATATGCGCCGGCCATCTGCCACGAATCGAGGCCGGGCCACGTGTTCTCGGCACCGAAACCGCGGCCGTCGGACACGATGCAGAAATGCCCGGGATACGGTTTCTGCGTCGCAGACGGTTCAAGGTTCTTTCCAATCGCCGCGGCGAGCCCCGCGCGAATCGCCGCCGCGTCGTCGAGCGGTGGCGACGACGGAGCCGCGGGAGCGTCGGCGGCACGCACGCTGCACGGCACAAGCGCAGTGGCGGCAATGCCCGTGGCACTTACGCGGAGAAAATCGCGACGGGTAGGCATAAGGGGTGGGCAAACGCTGCGCTGCCGGGGCCCCGAGTTCCATCCAAACCTCACCGGGGCGGGTTGAGCGGGAATCGATGCGCCCGTTGAGGTCGAGACGTCACTCCGCCACCGCGCGCCGCCACGCTTGCATTCGGCCGGGCGCCGCGCATGTTCCCCCTCCCGTTCTTTGATTGGTCCGCTCGCAATCGAAAATCACCAATCGAAAACCAAAATTTTCCTTGGGGGTGTTCTGGATTCTACCCTTGGTTGGAGCGCGCCGTTGCCTGTCGAGAGTCGTGGGTCTCTCGTTAAACTCCCTGCGAAACAAACAAACGGCAAAACTGAAGAAATGCCCCTGGCTGCCTAAGTGCAGCCACGTTGGTCCCGCGACACCTGCTAGCGGGAACTGACGACGACAGCAGGCATAGCGCGTGGAGCCGTCCGCGGACTGCGCGCCGTAACTTCAATCCGGGGACTGGCTGGGGTCTCAGCGCGTGCGATGGCGTGACCCCGGCGAGATTAAAGTCGCACTATCACAGGTAGACGCGGTGCGCAAAGGTCAGGGGCACGTGGGTTCAACTCCCACCACCTCCACCATTTTAAGTATCTGACCAAAAGATACTTACGTTTTAAGAGAAAGCATTCCTACCAGATTCATGCCAATAATCTGGCTATTTCTGCGCATTTCTGCGTCTGTCTGCGTATGAGTGCGCGACGCGGCAACCGCTCCAAACTGAAAACGTGGGAGTATCCGGCGAAAAGCGGTATCTGGATTTCACACGTTCAGAACCGCACCGACGGCGCGACGTTCAACGTCAGCTTCCGGGTGACGGTCCCGGCAAAGCTCGCGGGCGTCCGGACTCGAAAGCAGTTCGCCACGGAGCAAGACGCCGAGGAGTTCGCGACCGCGGAAGCAACCCGCCTGCGCAAGCACGGACAAGAAGGCCTGACACTGACTCCAGTTCAGCGCCGCGAGGTCCAGACTGCATTCGAGAAGCTGGAGCCGGCCGGCATCGGATTGCTGGAGGCCGTCACGTTCGCGCTGAGGCACCTGCGGCCAGAAGGCGGCGACCGCACTGTCCAGCAAGTGGTGGACGAGATGGGCACGATAAAAAAAGCGTGGCATCAATCGGGCGAGATTCGCGCGAGCAGCCTCAAGGACTTTCAATTGCGCGCCGCTCGTTTCGCGGACGTGTTCGGCACGGCGCCGGTGAAGAGCATCACGCTCGATGAAATCAAAGCGTGGCTGAAATCCCTGAATCTCGCCGCTCGCAGCGTTAAGAATTACCGAATGGTCGCCGGCGAGTTGATGAAGCACGCGCTCGCGAAGAAATATCGGGCGGACAATCCGCTCGACGGCTTTACGCGTTCCGACCGGCGCGAGTTGGAGCCTGGCGGCGACGACAATCGCGAGCCGGCGATCCTGACTGTCGCCGAGGCCGAGCGGCTGTTGACCACCGCGTTCGCGCACCCCGAGTTGGACCTCGGCGCGGCGGTGGCGCTCGCCCTTTTCTGCGGTATTCGCACGGAAGAGTTGAAGCGACTCGAATGGGACGCAGTGCGACTCGACGACCCGAAGCCGTTCGTGAAGATCGGCCGCGACATCGCGAAGAAGCGACGGATTCGCAACGTCGAGATTCCCGCCTGCGGAGTCACGTGGCTTCGAGCGTGGCCGAACAAGAAGGGGGCCGTCGCCCGAAACAGCTACATCACCGACTTCGTGAAGCGCTTCGCCAAGCTGACGAGACTCGCAGGCTTCGGAAAGAGAGATGAAGGCGGGAAGTGGATCTCGGCGTGGGACGACAACGCGATGCGCCACTCGTTCGGCAGCTACATGTTCGCACTGACGGGCGACAGCATGAAAACCGCCGGCCTCATGGGTCACAAATCGAATGACCAAGTGCTGTTCGATCACTACCGCGCACTCGCAACAAAAGAGAACGCTGAGGCATTCTTCGCCCTCCATCCGCGAAGCGAATCCGGGAATGTGATTCAGCTTTCTGTTGCGTAACTCCCTGCGCACCAATTGCGGACACGAGTGCCTCTATAAACCATTGTGGGACAGTTTTACCGCCCACAAGCCAGCCGCGTCTAAAACCAGAACTGTGGCGAGCTTACTCGGCGCAGCCTCACCGCGATTTCGCACGATGCGCCGGTGGGCTGGCTTAGGACAGAATGAACTCCACGACGCTTCCAAGGCTATTGCATCGGGACCAAGTCGCCCAACTGCTGGGCATTTCGGTTCGCAGTGTTCACCGCCTCGTCACCAGAAAGAAACTCCATCCGGTTCGCCTCTCGCGCCGGACCTTACGCTACCGCGAATCGGACATCGCAAAACTCATGCAGCCGGCGGGCAAGAAGGGAGGTTCGCGATGAAAGATAAAGCACCTGTCCAACCACTCGCGACTGTGCTGACTCCCGTGGAACTCCGGCGAAATCCGCCGCGGCTTATGAACTTTTCGGAACTGTGCACGTTCCTCGACATTTCCGAACGCCACGCGAGGCATCTAGTCGCCGATAAGAAACTCCCGACGATTCGCCTCGGTAAATGTCTGCTGTTCGACACACAGAAGATTCTCGCGGCACTGGAAAGGATGTCTGCATGACGCGTCCAAAACGACAGGAGCCACCGGCGCTGAAAACACCGATGGCTCCAAGGCTGACAGCCGAGACGACAACGGGATCGGAAGCAGCGGCGCCCTCGGCGTCAATTCCCGATGAGGGCATCATGTTGGACTTCGCCGCCCCCACCGCGGTCGCGCAGGTGCAATGGCCGGCGATGGAGCAACAGCGCACCGAGCAGCCGTCGCGAACTGATGACTATGAGCGGCCGGAAGACATGCCGCCAGAGGCGCCGCAGTTTGTTCCGAAACAATTCAAGCCCACTGCGTCACGAGCATTCGCTCAACCGAAAGGGACAAGTGCGCTCATTAAACCCGAAGCTGAGGAAATGCTTCTGGGAGCCATCTTCATTGATGCCGCGGACGCACTCGCGAAATGCGCTGCCGCGAATCTCGGACGCAAGGCATTTGTCGACGAACGCCACGCCATCGTCTTTGCGTGCGCCCGCGATTTGTGGCAGCGCGGGATAGACGTCGAGCCGCCGACCGTCGCGGAAGAATTAAAGAGCACCCAACAGCTGGAGGCGATTGGCGGCTATCCGATGCTCGTGCAGTTGTCGCAAGCTCAGCCGACCACGGCACAGACAGTTCATTGGATCGACAAGGTTGCAGCGGCCGCAGCCAAACGGGAATTTGTCCGCCTTGCAGAGGCGGCCCTCGAACAAGCCCGCGACCCGAACTCGGGCGCCGCCGAACTGGCGACCGACTTTAGAAGTCATATGGAGCGGCTTGCCAGCGGAACATCTGGCCACGACTGGTCGTATCGCTCTTTCGCGGACTTCACGATTCCTGCTGCCGACG
>JANOAF010000043.1:0-11148 GCA_031411015.1 Opitutaceae bacterium
GTAGGGGCGTGGCTTGTCCACGCCCGGTTGCGGAAGGCGCGCACGAGGCACGCCCCTACCACTGACAGGGCGTCGAAAAAGGGTCTGTGATTCTGAGCGGAGCGAAGAATCCACTTGGATCAGGATCAACGCGGCATTTCAGGGGCGCGCATGTCCTGCTGGATTCTTCGCTCCGCTCAGAATCACAAGGAAGGAGACCTTTTTCGACCCACTCTGAGACATTTCTGCGGGCGCAACTCCTCTGCGTGCAGACAGGGTAGGGTAAAGCCCCATAGTGCCCGGCGGACAGACCGCGTATTGTCCAGCTTCAGTCCTATGAAAATCAAAAATCTATCCACCCTGCTCGTTCTTATCGCCGCCCCCATCGCGGTTTTCGCGTCGCATGAAACCGATCGCAAGATCGAGGAAGCGGCGAAGGCTTCCTACAATTACCGCACCGTGCTTGAGAATCACGTGAAGGTGAAAGCGAATGACGGCATCGTGACCCTCACCGGCACCGTGCAGGATGCCGACGAGAAGGCGCTCGCCGCCGACACCGTGGAAAACCTTCCGGGTGTCACGCGCGTGAAGAACGAAATCAAGATCAAGTCTTCCTATCCCGAGAAATCGGATGCTTGGATGGCTTTCAAGATTCGCAGCCGTTTGCTCGTGAAATCCAACGTCAGCGCCGCCACGACGAAGGTCGCGGTGCAGGATGGCGTCGTGACGCTGACCGGCACGGCCGACAACATTGCGCAAAAGGATCTCACCAAGATTTACGCGGCCGAGATCGACGGAGTTAAGTCGGTCAAAAACGACATCGTCGTGAAAGACATGTCCGCGAACCGCGAGAAAGACATGTCCGCGAACCGCGAGACCATGGGCGACAAAATGGACGACGCCTCCATCACCAGCCAGGTGAAATACGCGCTCCTCAGCCACAAGGCGACCAGCGCGCTGAAGACGAAGGTTAAAACCAATGATGGCGTGATCGTCATCACGGGCGAGGCCAGCTCTGACGCCGAGCGCTCCCTTGTCACGAAACTCGCCAAGGACATTCGCGGCGTGAAGTCGGTCACCAACGACATGACCGTGAGGAACTGAGCAGTTATCACTCAACTATCCCGGAAAGTGCGGCTGCCCCTCCGGCGGCCGCACTTAAAACGGTAAGCCGAGGCCACCATCGGCCACTGCCCCGAAAAAATCGCTACCGCCCCATGCATCCCAAGATTAAGAATCGTCCGGCCGGCACCAAGCAGGCTGCGGCCAACACCGTGAAGCCTCTGTTGCTGCATGATGTGACCACGCTAACAGCCTCCGCCAACGCGGCCTCCCGCCGGCGGATCACCGCCAAGCTACCGGCGTCGGGTCCGGCGAATCACGCTCGGCATCACGCTTCCCCGAAGTCGCAGGGCTGACCGCGCCCACTCTGGAATCCGAAAACCGTTCCGCACGACTGACGATGAAAACCAATATTGGTCTCAACGACGAAGCCCGCCTTGAGGTCGGCCAGATGCTTAACCTGATCCTCGCCGACGAATACGTTCTCTACGCGACGACGCGCGACTATCATTGGAATGTCACCGGTCCGGAATTTCGCAGCCTGCACCAGCAATTCGAAGAGCAGTATGATCGCATCGCGCAGTGGATCGACGACGTGGCGGAACGCGCCCGCGCAATTGGGGTTGGTGCTCGCGGCAATTGGACCGACCTGACCAAACTGGCCCGCACCTCCGCGGACCCCGGCATCGGTCTCGCGGCGGAGCACATGTTGGCGGAGCTGCTCGCCCTGCATGAAGAGATGATCGTGCAACTCCGCTCCGACAGTGAAGCCTGCACCGAACGCTTTAAAGATGCCGGCACCGCCGATTTTCTGACCGGCTTGATGGAGCAACACGAGAAGACCGCGTGGATGCTCCGTGCTCAGCTCGAAACCGAAGAAGCCGAGACCTCCTAAACCCTCTAAGTCCTAATCTACTATGAACAAAATCCTATCCCTCGCTCTCCTCGCCGGCGGTGTCGTCCTAATTATCTACGGCATCAGTGCCTCCAATTCCATTGGCTCCGACTTCTCTCGGATGTTCAGCGGATCTCCGACCGACAAGACCATCTGGTTGCTCTTGGGCGGAGTCGTCCTTGCCGCCATCGGGGCCGGCGGACTCGTGCGCGGCTCGAAATCGCTTTAGTTCACGCAATTCAACAACTCCGTCGCGGCCCACATGCAGCTGTGAGCCGATAGAGTTTGGCCGGCTTGCCTCACAGAATTCGAACCCATGACCTCCAAATCCAAAAACATTTCCACGCGGGATCTGAAAATCTCAGGTGCGAACCAGGCTGTGCCGCTTTGGAAGCGCGCGATAGATGTCACCTGCTGTCTGGTGGCGCTGCCGGTCCTGATGGTTGCGACGGTCGGCGTGGCCGTGCTCACGGGATTCGCCTCACGCGGTCCCATTTTTTTCCGTCAGGAGCGCGTGGGTTTCCGCGGTCGAAAATTCAATCTCTACAAATTCCGCACGATGCATGTGAAGGCGGACGTGACCGGCCATCAGGCGCACTTTGCGGAATTGGTCCGGTCGAAAACGCCCATGCAAAAATTGGACGCGCGGGGCGACAGTCGGCTCATTCCGGGTGGAGGTCTGCTCCGTGCCTCGGGTTTGGATGAGCTCCCGCAGATCATCAACGTGCTGCGGGGCGAGATGAGCGTGGTGGGTCCGCGCCCCTGCATCCCCTACGAGTATGAGCAATATTCGCCCCTGCATCGGGGCCGCTTTGCCTGTGCCCCCGGCCTCACCGGACTCTGGCAGGTCTCGGGTAAAAATCGCACTACGTTCGAGGAGATGGTGCAGCTCGATATCGACTATGCAAAACGGCAGTCACCGGCTCTCGATTTGCGAATAATTGCCATGACCGTCCCCGCCGTTTGCGGCCAGGTTGCCGATTTGAGTCGCGCCAAGTTTGCCACCCGGATCGGAAAACTTCGGGAGCAACCGCGTCCAGTGGCTATCCGTGCCGTGCGGGATTGACCAAGCGTCCTCACGTCCCATTCTCCGGCTCCGGCGGAATAAGTTTCTCGAGCCCTCTTCTTCCAACGCTGAAATAGAATAGTGACCCATGAACAAATACGCCGTGAGTCTGCTCATCGTTGCTTTGATTGCGGGCGGCTTTGGGTTCTTTGTCGTCGTCGGCATAGCGGCGATGATTGCGAAGGTGCTGTTCGGTCTCCTCCTTGTTCTGTTTCTCGTCTGCGTGTCCCGGGGCCGGCGGTCCGAACGCTGATTCGCGACACCGCACCCACCACCCATTTTTTTTCCGTCCGTAAACCAGTAAACTCCCAACCATATGAAAAACGAAAATAGAACCGAAACCGCCACCGCCCACACGCCCAAGGAACTTCTCGCCGAGCTGCAATCGCTTGTCTCCGAGGCTCAGACGATGATGACCGACTCGCTTTCGGAACATTCGGCCGAGGCCATCGAAAACCTGCGCCAGCGCTTCGCCGTTGCCCAAGAACGTTTCTCCGAGGCCTATCAGGGCGCGAAGCAGCGCGTCGTCGCCGGCGCCAAGCGCACCGACGTGGCTATCCGCGAGAATCCCTACCAGGCTTTGGCCATCGCGGCCGGCGTCGGACTCATTGTCGGCGTGCTCCTGGGGCGTCGCAACCGCTAAGGTCGCCCTGTCATGGCAACGCCCCCCCCCGGCTCCACCGGTTACCTCGCTTCGCTCCGCGTGCTCGGCGGTGGTCTGCTCGCGGCGTTGCGCGACCGGTTGCAGCTTCTCTCCCTCGAGTTGCACGAGGAAAAATTCCGCGTGATCCAGATCTTTATCTGGATCAGCGCGGCCGTTTTCAGCGGGATGATGGCAATCTCCTTCGCCAGTCTCACGCTCGTGTATGTTTTCTGGGAGAGTGCGCGGCTGGCTGTGCTCGGCGGTCTGGCACTCGTCTACATCGTGGCGTTCGTGACCATTGTGATCGCGTTTCGCCGCTACCTCGCGCGCCAGCCCAAGCCGTTCGCGGCCACGTTGAGCGAAATCGGCGATGATCTAAAGTCGGTGGCGTCCTAACATGTATCCCGACCGGGAGCTAATCCGACTCGGGGCGCACAAGGCCGCGCTGCGCCGGCGCATCGCGCGGAGTCGCGTTCAGAACGCCACCGCCGTCGCGCGCCTGGCGCAGCCCTTCGCTTGGCTTGAGCGTGCGGTGGCATTTGTGCTGAGGATCACCGCGAACTCGTCGTCTGCGGTCGTGCCCATGGGCATCCTGATGGTGTCTGCGCGTTTTCCCCGCCTGAAAATACTGAACACGCTCCTGCAGTGGGGGCCGTTCGCCTATCGCGCGGCGCGGCAAATTGGCGCGGCGATCACATCCCGTCGATCTTCCTGATTCGTGCGAGGTGGCGGCCGCCTTCAAACTCCGTCGCGAGCCACGTGCGCACGATGGTGAGTGCCTCGGCTTCCGTCACGGTGCGTTGCCCGAGGGAGAGCACGTTGCCGTCGTTGTGGGAGCGGTTCCAGATGGCGACTTGCTCGTTCCAACAAAGCCCGCAGCGGACCCCGCGGATGCGATTGGCCACGATGGCTTCGCCGTTGCCCGAGCCGCCGAGCACGATCCCGCGTTGAAACTCGCCGCGTGCGACGGCCTCAGCCGTCGGGCGGATAAAATCAGGATAATCGCAGCTCGCATCCGAGTAGGTGCCGAAGTCACGCACGGTATGGCCGTGAGTGAGCAGCATGGCTTTGATGGCTTCCTTGTAAGCGAAGCCGGCGTGATCGGAGCCGATGGCGATGGTGAAAGATTGCGGCATGGGAGAAGGGATCTGGGAACTGGGATAGGAGAGGCGACGCGTGAGCGCTAGCTAACGATTTTCCAGAAAGCGTCGCTGTCCGCAAGATCGGGCAGCACGGCGTCGGGTTGGTGGGCGGAGAGTTCATCGACCGTCGAACTCCCGGTCGCCACGGCCAACACGCGGACGCCGGCGGCGCGGGCGCACGCGATGTCGTGCGGCGTGTCGCCAATGATCCACACTCGGTGCGCGGGGAACTCCGTCCGATGGTGCTCGCGGGCCCGGCGGAGGGCGTGCGGTCCGAGGTCATTCCGAAATTCGCTGTCGTCGCCAAAGGCGCCAAACGCGAAGTGCTCCCACAGGCCGTGGTGGGCGAGTTTGGCCTGGGCGCCGCGGCGCATGTTGCCCGTGAGCAGACCTTGCGCGGTCGCAGCGTGCGCCGCTGCGGTGCGCAGCAATGCGCGCACGCCCGGAAGCACGCGGGCCTGGGGATTGACGAGTTCAACGGGCAGCGCAGCCACGTAGCCTTCAAAGCAGCGCGCGAAATTCTCCGGCGTCGGCGCGAGCGAGAATTTCTTGAAAATCTCGCGCATGATCCATTGGTCGGTGCGGCCGGCAAAATCGATGTCGGCGAGCGAGCCCTCGATCCCAAAGACGCGGCGCAACGCGGCTTGGAGCGCGCGCATCCCGGCGCCGCCGGAGGCGATCAGCGTGCCGTCGATATCCCAGAGCAGAAGGGTGGTTTTTTGCACGCTGGCGAAATGCAGCCGTGGCCCCGGATGCGACGCGAGCAAAAGCTGCGGTTCGGCACTTGCACGGCTTGGATGGCGGAGTATGTCGGTCGTGATGCAGTCGAATCCTCTGTTCATCTGCTGCCGCTCAACACCCGCCTCCCCATGAAACGTCTCCTCCTCGCCCTCAGTATCGTCGCGTTGGTCGCTCCTGCCTTCAGTGCCACGGCCATCAGCGCCGATGAACTCAAACGCGCGACCGATCATCTCAAGAAAACCAGTGCGGCCTTCATCGCCTCCACGGAAAAACTTTCGGAGGCCCAGCTGAATTTCAAAGCCGGCCCCACGCGTTGGTCCGTGGCCGAAGTCGCGGAGCACATCGCCGCCGCCGAGGATTTTCTGTTCGGCATGATTCAGAGCCAAGTGATGAAGGCACCCGCCCGCGCCGTGCCCGCCAATCTCAAGGAGATCGATGATTTCGTCACGACCGCGATCGCCGATCGCACGACTAAAGTTCAGGCTCCGGAGCCACTCGCGCCGAGCAACCGCTTCGGTTCCGTCGCGGGCAGCGTGAAGCATTTCAAGGAAAGCCGCGCGACGACGCTCGCGTTTCTCAGGGACACCAAGGATCTGCGCGACCACGCGATTGAGAGTCCGCTCGGTAAAGTGCTCGATGCCTACCAATGGGTGTTGTTCATCTCGGCCCACAGCGAGCGCCACACGAAGCAAATCCTCGAGGTGAAGGCGGACGCGAATTTTCCGAAGATGTAGGCCGCGTGTTAGGGATCTGCCTTGGCGTAGCGCGGAGCTTCAGCCCGCGCTCGATCCTCAGAACTTTCGCCGCACTGATTGAGGCTCCGTGCTACGGACGCATGACAATTCCCTGACAACTGGCTGACGGCGCACTGACAACCGGTGCGGCGTTTTGTGGTTCACTCCTCGGGTCAAAACCAAGGATTAACCATGAAACATAAAAATATCTTCCTCTTCGCGGTCGCGCTCATTGGCGCGATGTCGCTTGCCCTCTCGGCCCGGAGTCCCGCCATCGAAACCGCCTCGCCATCCGATCCCGTCCGCCTTCGCGTCGACGTTGATCGCACGGTGCTGCCCGCAGACACGATGGAAAGGGCCATCGTGAAAATAGGCCTCGATTGCGTGCGTCTGCCCAGCCGCGAGGTGCGCCCGCCGGTCAATCTCGCGATTGTGATCGATCGTTCGGGTTCGATGGCGGGCGATCGGATTGCGAAGGCGAAGGAGGCGGCGCTCGAGGGCGTGCGCCGGCTCGCACCGGACGACATCGCGGCGCTCGTGGTCTACGACACCAACGTGCAGGTCTTGGTGTCGGCGCAGCGCGTCGGCAATGGCCGCCAGCTGGAGCAGGCAATCCGTGGGATTGAGGTGGGCGGCAACACCGCGCTGCACGGTGGCGTGACGCGGGGCGCGGCCGAGGTCCGTCGCAATATGGAGGACCGCCGCTTCGTGAATCGGGTGATTCTGCTTTCCGACGGTTTGGCGAATGTCGGTCCCAGCTCGCCCGACGAGCTCGGCCGGCTTGGCACAGCGCTGATGAAAGAAGGCATCTCGGTCACGACGATCGGTCTCGGCCTTGGCTTCAACGAAGACCTGATGACCCGACTCGCCCAACGCAGCGACGGCAACACCTACTTCGTGGAAAACAGCGGCGACCTGCCGCGCATCTTCGCGGCGGAGTTGGGTGACGTGCTCAACGTCGTTGCTCGCCGTGTGGTGATCGAAATCGATTTTCCGGTCGGGGTGCGGCCGCTGAATTTCGTCGGTCGCGACGGCACGATCCGCGGTCAGCGCGCGGAGTTGACGCTCAACCAGCTTTACGGCGGGCAGGAGAAATTCGCGCTCGTCGAAGTCGAGGTTTCGCCCTCGCGCCCCGGCGTGGAGATCGAGATCGCCAGGGCGCGCGTGAGCTATGAGGACGCGCTCAACCAGCGCGCGGCCACGCTCACGGCGAAACGCAACGTGCAATTCAGTGGGAGCCGCGCCGCCGTGATTGGTTCGGCCGATCACCAAGTGCAGGCGGATTATGCGGTCAATGCGCTCGCGGTAGCGAAGGACGAAGCGGTGGTGCTCGCGGACGCCGGTCGCCGTGATCAGGCGGCAGCGAAAATCCGGGAGCGGGCGGAGGAGTTTCGCGCCATGGGCAGCGTTTACGGAAACGCGGCGGTGGAAAAGGCGGCTGCGCCTGCGGCGGCCGCGGCCGATCGGGTGGAGCAGGACGGAATTGGCAACGCCGAGCGGAAGATATTCCGTGCCGAAAGTGCTGCGACACGGAGCCAGCAAACCTCCGGCTCGCGTTGATTGTTGGTGATCGCAACCCGCTTCGGAAGAGGCGGACTTGAATCACCGCGAAATCTCGTCGCAAGGGGCGCGGCTTGCCCGCGCCCTTCTAATACTGGTCGCGCTCGAGGCGCGCCCCGTGGACAAGAAATCGAGATGTGTCCCGCGTCGGAGCAGGGTTTTCGCTGCTTTCCAATCCGCTTACGTTTCTTAGCCTCTCGCCGTGTCGCCCACCTCGCGTCGCATTTTTCTCTACTGGCTGCTGCTGCTGGTGCCCACGCTGGCGGTCGGCGGCGGGGCGATTCTGCTGCTGCGCCGCGAGCAGGCGCGACTGGTCGAGCGCGGGGCCTATGCGGACGAAGCGCGACGGGCGGCGATGGCGGCGCGGGCGCGGTTGGTGGTGGAGAATGTCGAGCTGCTCGTCGGTGATGTGCAAACCGGACTGCTCGAGGCCCTGGCAGCGGAACCGCCGGAGGGACTCGATCGGTTTCTCGACCGCTGGGAGAAAACGAATCCACTGGTGCGCGCGACCTTTCGGGCCGCAGCCGACGGTGCGCTGCTGCGACCGGATGCGCGCGCGGGCAGCGAGGACGCGCGGGGTTTCTTGCGGCGGTTCGGCCGGCAGATCGGATCACGGCCACCGTGGGCGGAGGTCGTTTTGCAGGATGAGAAGCGCGAGCAGCAGAAAGCGGTCAACGCGCCACCCGAGCAAAAGCTCGTCTCTGCGAATGTCGCGCAGGTGCAGTCGGCGCGGCGCGACGTGCAGGAACTTTTCAAACGGAGTGCGCCCAACTCCTACGCCTCGAACAGCGGGGCTGCGGCCCCCGCTGCGCCGGCCCTGAGCGAGGCCAATGCGCTTCCGAGTCCTGACGCCACCGTGCGGCAGCGAAGTTCGGAAACCGACCGACTGGGCGGGATGGCGAGCTCAGCGCTTCCGGCGAAACCGCGGTCAACGCCGACAATATCATCGGCCGGCACCTTTCGCGCGGACGGCAAAGTTGCGCCAAACGAGATCGCGCCGTTGGTCGCGGCCAAAGACAACGCCGGAGATCGTCGCGGTTGGATTCCCGCGAACGTCGACGGCCGCTGGCATCTTTTGGGCTGGTTGCAGCCAGAGGGGCGGGGCGAAGTGCGTGGCGTGGAAGTCGAGGTTGCGGCGCTCATCAGCCGCCTCGGAGGTGCGCTGCCGGCGGAACTCGGCGCAGGCGAAGGCTACGCGTTACAGGATGAGCAGGGCCGCGTGCTGCATCAGGCGGGGGCCGTTTCAGCGGCGAGCACAGCGGCCGCGAAAGTGCCGGTGGCCGCCGCGCTTTTGCCGGGCTGGGCGGTGACGGCTTATCTGTTGCCGCAAGCAGAAGACTCTGCGGGTGCAGATTTGTTTTCCGTGAGCCTGTTGCTCGTGGCGATTTTCGTGGTCGCGATTTTGGCCGGCGGATCGCTGCTACTACGGCAGGCGAGGCGCAGTGAGGAAGAGGCGGCGCAGAAGACGTCGTTCGTCGCGAACGTGTCGCATGAGTTCAAGACGCCGCTCACCACCATCCGGCTTTATTCCGAATTGCTGGAGCAGGGACGGGTGCGCGATTCAGCGCAGGGCTCCGAATACCTCCGCACCATCGGACGCGAAACCCAGCGCTTGGCGCGACTGGTGAACAACGCCCTCGATTTCAGTCGGCTGGAGCAGGGGCAGAAGAAATTCGCGCGCGAGCCGCTCGACCTGGTTGCGGAGGTGGCGGCGCTGCTCGACACCCACGCGCCGCGGGTGACAGAGGCCGGGCTCGCGTTGAAACGAGAGCTGCCTGTCGGCCCTGTGCCCGTCACAACCGACCGCGATGCGCTCGGCCAGATCGTGCTTAATCTGATCGACAACGCCTGCAAATACGCGACCGAGGGCGGTGAGTTGCTCGTGTCGGTCGCGCCACGTGCAGGGCAGGGTGGCGGGGCGGAGGTGCGCGTGGCCGACCGCGGACCGGGCGTGCCGGCGGCGCATCGCGAGCGGATCTTTGAGAAGTTTCACCGCGTCGATGATGCGCTCACCGCGGAGAAAACCGGGGCGGGTCTCGGTCTGAGTATCGCGCGTCAACTCGCGCGCGGGCTCGGCGGCGAACTGCGCTACGCGCCGCGGGTAGGCAGCGGCGCGGAGTTTATCCTGGAGCTCCCATGAAGGCGAAAATTCTCATCGCTGAAGACGATGCCAACATCCGGCTCGGTCTCGTCGCCACGCTGGAGAGTGAAGGCTACGCGATCACCGCGGCGAGCGACGGCGCGCAGGCATTGAAGCTGTTTCCGCAGGAGAAATTCGATCTCGTCGTGCTCGATGTGATGATGCCGAAGGCGAGCGGCTACGACGTATGCCGCGAGTTACGGGCCCGCGGCACGCGCGTGCCCCTGCTGTTTCTCACCGCCAAAGGCGAGGAGATCGACAAGGTGGTGGGACTGAAACTCGGGGCGGACGACTACGTGACGAAACCGTTTGGCGTGCGCGAACTGCTCGCGCGCGTCGAGGCACTGCTCCGTCGCGGGCGCGAAGCGATGCCCACCGCCGCACCGGAACCGCCGCCCGAGTTCCAAATCGGTCCGGCGAAAATTGATCGACGCAAATTTTCCGTGACGGTCGCCGGTGCGACAACGGCGCTGACGGCCCGGGAGCTGAAACTCGCGGAAGTGTTCGCGGTGCACCCCGGCGAAGTGCTGACGCGCGACGCATTGCTCAACGCGGTGTGGGGCGTGGATTATTTTGGCACGACCCGCACGCTCGACCAGCACATCGCACAGCTGCGCAAAAAAATCGAAACGCCCGGAACGCCGTCACCGATCACGACGGTGCATGGCGTGGGCTATCGTTACGACGCTTGAGCGGCCGACTCCTCGGCCTGTTTGCGGGCGAGCCCCTCGTGTTCTTGGTAGCGGAGAAATGCGGGCAGACACAACGCGAGCAGCCCCGCCCCGACCACGCACGCCGCTCCGCCACACGCGATGCCGGTGCGCAGGCCAAGCAAGCTCGCCGTGAAACCGACCTGGGCGTTGCCCAGATACGGACCGCTGAGGTAGCTGACCATTTCGATTCCGGCCATCCGCCCGCGCAGGCGATCGGGAATGGTCTGATTCCAGATCGTCATGCGGAAGATGCCGCTCACGCCGTCGGCCGCCCCGGCCACGAGGAGAAACGCGAGCGCCAGCCAGAGATTTTCCACCGCGCCGAAGCCGACAATCGCTAGACCCCAGATCACGACGGCGATGATAATGGCCCGGCCGTGGTATTTAACCCGCGCGGTCCACCGTGAGGTGAGTGACACCAGCAAAGGTCCGAGCGCGAGAGTCGCGTAGAAGAGACCGACCGACGATCCGCC
>JANOAF010000044.1:0-3272 GCA_031411015.1 Opitutaceae bacterium
GCGTGAACGAGGGATACCGCGTCGCGGTGGTTTTCAGATCGGCGGCTCGATCTGATCTTTCATGCGGAAGCTTTTGCCTTCGATGACGACGGTCTCGGCGTGGTGCAGGACGCGGTCGAGGATGGCGCTGGTGATGCCGGCGTCGTGGTTGAAGATCTCGGGCCAGTTTTTGTAGGCCTTGTTGGTGGTGATGATGAGCGAGCCGCGTTCGTAGCGCTGGCTGATGACTTGGAAGAGCAGATCGGCGCCGGTTTTGTCGAGCGGCAGGTAGCCGAGTTCATCCAGGACGAGGACCGCCGGCGTCAGATAGCGTTTCAACTCGGCTTTGAGCCGTTGCGCGGCCTGGGCGGCGACCAGATTATTGAGGGCATCGACGGCCGTCGTGAAGAGGACGGCGTGGCCCCGCTGGCAGGCTTCGTAACCGAGGGCCGTCGCGACGTGACTTTTCCCGAGGCCGACCCCGCCCATCAAAATGACGTTGGTCTTCTTTGCGACGAACGAGAGCCGGAGCAGGTTTTTGACCTGTAGCTCGTTGATCTTCTTGGGCCAGTCCCAGCGGAAGGCGTCCAAGGTTTTAATCACGGGAAAACGTGCGTCGCGCACCCGCCGTTCGATGGCGCGTTGCTGCCGGGCACGGCATTCGCCCTCCAGCAAACGCCGCAGATAGTCGACGTGAGTCCAGCCTTTGGCGGCGGCCTCGGCGGCGAGCGGTTCGCACTGGGCCGCGATGTCAGCGAGTTTTAGATACGTGAGGTGTTCGTGTAAGACGGGATTCATGGGGTGGCGTGGTTCATGGGCTGGAGCGGTAGGGCGAGAGGTCGGGCGGGGGCAGTTCGAGGGCGAGCAGGTCGCTCGCGCGGGTCAGGTGCAGGGCCCCGGGCTCCGGAGTCAGGCGCTGGCGCTGCTCCACGAGATTGGCGATATACTCGCAACTGTAGGCGCCGAGGGCGTGCGCGTCGTCGAGGGCACGGCCGATGGCGGCCGCCCCGTAGATCTCGGCGAGGGCCACGATTTTTTGCACGTGATGGCGCAGGTTGAGCCGCCGTTCCGCGAGCTGCTCGTGATACGACGGCGCGTGCGCCGAGAGGGCGAGGAAGGAGAGGAGCAGGCGTTGATGCCGCGCCTCGCTGCGTTCGTGGAGCAGCGTCTGCACGTGATCGGGGTGCTCGACGTCCTGGCGTTTTTCATAGCTGCGCCGGTGCTCGGCCACCAGCCGCTCGCCGGCGAACAGCCGCAGCCGCTCGGCCGAGAGTTTGAGCGTGAGCAACTGGCCGGCCTGGGCCGGCGGCACCGAGTAGCGGTTGGTCTCGATCACGACCCGGCAGCGGTTCGTCGCGCGCACGGGCCGGATCAGCGCGGTGTCATAGCCGGCCAGCGGCAACGGCCGCAACTTCGGCTGCTCTTCTTCCCGGAACAGATCGACCGGCCGGCGCTGCGTCTCCCCGTGCAGCCGCACGTTGGCCACCGTGTCCAACCAGATCCGCGCCGCCGGACCCAGCGGCGCAAAGTCCGTCAGCTCCAGACCGGCGAGGAAGTTTTTCTTGATATAGCCGACGGCGTTTTCGACGCGGCCTTTTTGCTGGGGCCGCCGCGGCGCACACGCCTTGATCGTGAAGCCGTAGTGCCGGGCGAAGTCGGCATACGTGGGATTGAACACGGGCGCCGCCCCGGCCGGCCGCGCGAGCACCGCGGTCTTGCAGTTGTCCACCATGACTTCCGCGGGCACGCCGCCGAGATACTCGAAGGCGTGCTCGTGGCAGGCGAGCCACTGCTCCTGGCTCTGGCCGAGGGTAAACTCCACGTAGAGCTGCCGGCTGTGGCCGAGCACCAGCGCGAAAAAACTCAGCCGCCTGCGCGTGTTTCCCACGCGGATACTGCCCCACGAGCCCCAGTCGACCTGCGCGCACTGGCCCGGCGCGAAGTGCAGCGTGAGGAACGCCGCCGCCCGCGGCGACCGCACCGTGCGCACGTAGGTTTTGAGGATCGTGTAACACCCGGCGTAACCCTGCTCCCGTAGTCGGGCGAAGAGTTGGGCGGCGCTGTAGGCGTGCGTCGCGAGGAGTCGTTGGATCGCCGGCTTGAACGCCTCGAGCTTGCTCACCCGGCGCCGGGCCGGGACCGCTTGGCGCTGTTCATAGCGCGCGCGTTTTGCCCACAGGGCCACCGTCTGCCGGTGCAGGCCGAGTTGAGCGGCGATTTGGGTGGTCGTCAGTTGCGCCTCGTCGCGGAGGTGGCGGATTTGGCAGAAGGTCTGGTAGTCGATCATCGCGGTCCCTCCCGCCCCGCCCGGGTCTCCAGGGCGAGCACTTGATAAAGCGGCGCTTCGTGCGCGATCAGCGCCGCGGCGAGGAGTTGCTGGCGCGCCGCGACGACTTCGTCGGCGGACAACGACAGCAACCGGCCGAGCGAAGCGTCTGAGTAATAACTCAGACCGTGTTCGTCGCCCACGGTCACGAGCACGAGGTAGAGGGCCCACGCTTTGGCGTCGGCCCGGCGCAGATGATGGTCGCGCACCAAGCGGTGGTCGACCCAGCTAAAATGTGGCGGCACCCGCCGCACGCGTTCCGGACACAGGAGATGTTTTTCGATCATGGGATGGGTTGAGGTTGGGCTCCAAGAGAGCCTGCCCACGCGTTATCAGCCGCCGCATCACCGGCGCCATATCCTCTTGTAACGCCGTCCCCGTCAGATGCGCGATAAGCCCCACGAGAAGCGGCGGTTGCGCCCGCCATGTCTCTTGTAACGCCACCGCGTCGTCTCGCGTCGCAGCCTTCTGCGCCGGAGCTGCTTGCGGGTTCATCATCTCTTGTAACGGCTCTGGTAACGCCGCCCGCGCCTGGCGCGGTCTCCACCCATAGTCCGGATGGGCCGCCCGCCACGCCTGCACCCGGGCGACGTTTTCCGGCCCGCGAAAGTAGTCGCGATTTTCCGGCCGACCCAGCCAGCGCGCCTGGCTCGCCGCCTTGCTCGCCCGCCGACAGGTCGGCGCCACGCAGTAACGCTGCCGCTCTCGATGGCGCGGATCGGGCACGAAGAACTGTTTGCAATGGCAGCACTTGCGCTGCCCGACGGGGTTCATGCCTCGCACCGTCCCGCGCCGCGCTCCACGCCACAATCCTTCCGTCCTTCACACCTCAACCCGGTTCACGAGGGAAGAAAATCCACCGCCGGAAGAAAAACTTTTTTGGATGAAGCTTCAGAAGAAAACCCGCCGACGTAGGCGTGACTTTCAAACCGCCCGAAGAAGACGAATTTCATCCTGCCGCTGAGAG
>JANOAF010000045.1:0-6037 GCA_031411015.1 Opitutaceae bacterium
TCGGCATCTCCCTCGCCGAGATGATCCGCAAGGACAAGGTCCACGCCATCGTCTGCACCGGCGCGAATCTCGAGGAGGATATTTTCAACCTCGTCGCGCACGACTACTACGAGCGCGTGCCGCACTACCGCCACCTCACCGTCAAGGACGAGGTCGCGCTCGTGAAGCGCCACATGAACCGCGTGACCGACACCTGCATCCCCGAGATGGAGGCGATGCGCCGAATCGAGACCGTCGTGCTCGACGAATGGGTGAAGGCCGACCGGGCCGGCGAGCGCTACTTCCCGCACGAGTTCATGTATAAAATTCTTCGCGGCGGTAAGCTGAAGAAGAGCTACCAGATCGATCCGAAGAACTCATGGATGCTCGCCGCCTGCGAGAAAAACCTCCCGATGATCGTCCCCGGCTGGGAAGACGCGACCCTCGCTAACATGTATGCCGGCCACGTGATCAGCGGCAACGTGAAGAACGTCCACACCGTCCGCACCGGCATCGAATACATGACGTGGCTGGCCGAGTGGTATACGAAGAACGCCAAGAAACTCCGCAACAAGGAGGGCTCCATCGGCTTCTTCCAAATCGGCGGCGGCATCGCCGGCGATTTCCCGATCTGCGTCGTGCCCATGCTCCACCAGGATCTACAGCGCGACCACGTGCCGCTCTGGGGCTACTTCTCCCAGATCAGCGACTCGACCACGAGCTACGGCAGCTACTCCGGCGCGGTGCCCAACGAAAAAATCACCTGGGGCAAACTCGCCGGCTCGACGCCGAAATTCATCGTCGAGAGCGACGCCACCATCGTCGCGCCGCTGATCTTCGCCTGGGTGCTGGGGCAATAGGGCCGGTTCCGTCGGCGGACGTCATCCGCGCTGAAGGTCAAGCATGGGGGGTAAGGCGCCGCCCTGCCTTATTTGTTCGCAATGACGGCGGGCCGGTCGGCTGGTTCACTCGTTAATCTTGGCGCCGCTTGGGCGCGGCATAACGAGTCGCTCTTGAGGGCTGACCGGCCGAAACATCAGGCAACTTAGATCGAAAGATACGGCCGGGCGTGCCGATAGGGATATTTTCACCTTTCCTGCCCATGCCCGACCGAGTCCCGCGCCACGGCCAAAATTTCAGTGCCCGTTCACCCGAATCGCTCCACGCCGCATGCTAGCGCTGGAATCAACGGTGGCTGATCCGGCGCGTCTCACGGCGCTGCACAACCTCAAGCTGCTCGATTCGCCGGCCGAGGCGACCTTTGACCAGCTCGCCAAGCTGGCGGCGCGGGTGCTGGGCGCACCGATCTGCCTCGTGTCGCTCGTCGCGGAGGAGCGGCAGTTTTTCAAGGCCGCTTTAGGCCTCGGCGGGAAAGCGGGCAAGGAGCGGCAGACGCCCCGCAGCCACTCGTTTTGCCAGCATGTCGTCACCTCCGGCGCGCCACTGGTGGTCGAAGACGCGCCGGCGCACGCGCTCGTCTGCACCAACCCGGCCATCCGCGATCTCGGCGTGATGGCTTATCTCGGCGCCCCCATCCGGTCGCCGGAGGGCCTCGTGCTGGGCGCGCTCTGCGTCATCGACACGAAGCCGCGCCCCTGGCTGCCGCACGACGTGGAGCTAATCGTGGAATTCGCCACGCTCGTGGACCGGGAAATCGCACTGCGGGCGGCGGCGCTGGCCGGGGAGACCGCGCGCCTGCGCCAGCAGGCCGTGCTGGACGGCACGGCCTTCAGCGTGATCGCCACGACGCCCGAGGGCCGCATCGAACTTTTCAACGCCGGCGCGGAGCGCCTGCTCGGCTATGCCGCCGAGGAGCTGGTCGGGCGGGTGACCCCGGAGATCCTCCATGTCGCGGACGAGGTCGCGACCTGCGCGTCCGCCCTCAGCCAGGAACTCGGCCGGCCCATTGCGCCCGGCTTCGAGGTTTTGGCCACGCTGGCGCAAATCGGCCGGGCCGACGAACGCGAGTGGACCTATGTGCGCAAGGATGGCAGCCGGCTGCCCGTGCTGCTGAGCGTGACGGCGCTGCGCAACGCCGGGGGCGCGATCACCGGCTTCCTC
The DNA here is from genome assembly GCA_031411015.1 of Opitutaceae bacterium. Taxonomy (GTDB): domain Bacteria; phylum Verrucomicrobiota; class Verrucomicrobiia; order Opitutales; family Opitutaceae; genus ER46. Next base: position 2,041 of record JANOAF010000045.1, read on the forward strand.
GGCATCGCGCGCGACATCACCGTGCGCAAGCAGGCCGAGGCGGAGCTGCAGGCGGCCCGCACCCGGCTGGAAACGACCTTCGCCACCATGTCGGAGGGGCTCGTGCTCCATGACTCCGCCGGCGCGATCCTCGAATGCAACGCCTCCGCCGAGCGCATCCTCGGCCTCACGCGCGATCAGATTTCCGGGCGCACGTCGCTCGATCCGCAGTGGCGTTGCACCCGCGCGGACGGCTCGCCGTTCCCCGGCGCGGCGCATCCGGCGATGGTCACCCTCGACACCGGCCGCGCGCAGCGCGACGTGGTGATGGGCGTGCACAAAGCCGGCGGCTCGCTGGCCTGGATCGAGATCAACTCGGAGCTCATCGGCGCAGCGGGCGATCCGGCGCGGCAGGTCGTGTGCAGCTTTCGCGACGTAACCGCCCGCCGCGCCGCCGAGTCCGCGGTGCGCGCCAGCGAAGACCGGTTTCGCACGCTTGCGCGGCACGCGCCGGTGGGCATTTTCCAGACCGATGCGCAGGGCAGCTGCGTTTACGTGAACGAACGGTGGAGCGCGCTCGCCGGTCTCACGTCGGCCGAGGCGGCCGGCGACGGCTGGAACGCCGCCCTGCACCCGGAGGATCGCGTGGCGATCTTCGCGGAGTGGCAGGCGTTCAGCCGCGGCGAGCGGGAGTTTGCGCTGGAATACCGCTTCCTCCACCGCGACGGCCGCGTCGTCTGGGTCGCCGGCAGCGCGGTGGAGCTCCGGGACCCGGCGGGCGCGACCAACGGCTATCTCGGCACGGTCACGGACATCATAGCGCACAAGCAGCTCCAGACCAGTCTCGCGCAGACGCGCGATCAGGCCGTGGAGGCATCGCGGCTCAAATCCGAGTTCCTCGCCACCATGAGCCACGAAATCCGCACGCCCATGAACGGCGTGATCGGCATGACGGCGCTGCTGCGCGACACCCCGCTCAACGCGGTGCAAGCGGACTATGTCCGCACGATCGAATCCTCGGGGGAATCCCTGCTCACCATCATCAACGACATCCTCGACTACTCCAAGATCGAGGCGGGCCGGATCGATCTCGACGTAACGGAGTTTGAACTGCGCCAGCCGGTGGAGGACGCGCTCGACCTCTTCGCGGGACGTGCCTTCGAAAAGAAAATCGAACTTGCCTGCCTGATCGGCGCCGGCGTGCCCGCGCGCATCGCCACGGACTCAACCCGGCTGCGCCAGATTATCATGAACCTGCTGAGCAACGCGGTGAAGTTCACCGCCACGGGGGAAGTCCTGCTCACCGTGGAGAGCGAGTCCGTGGATGGTCAGCTGCGGTTGAAGTTCGCGGTCAAGGATAGCGGGATCGGGATCTCGCCGGAGGGCATGGCGCGGTTGTTCAAGTCGTTTTCCCAAGTCGATGCCTCGACCACGCGGCGCTATGGCGGCACCGGCCTCGGCCTCGCGATCAGCCGGCGGCTGACCGAGCTGATGGGCGGCACGATGTGGGCGGAGAGTAAACCCGGCGAAGGCTCCACGTTCTGTTTCACGATTCTCGCGAAATCAGCGCAGGCGGCGCCGGTGCGCTCGAACCAGGAGCTCAAGGGCCGGCAACTTCTGATCGTCGACGACAACCCCACGAACCGCCGCGTCGTGTCGAGCCACGCGACCGCGTGGGGCATGATCGTCGAGGAAGCCGCATCGGCCGAAGCCGCGCTCGCCTTGCTGGCCACGGCCCGGGAGTGCGATGTCGCCGTGGTCGATGCCGGTCTGCCCGAGATGGCCAACGGTGAACTGGCCAGGGTGCTGCGCAACCTCACTGGCCGCCGCCCGCCCCAGCTGGTGCTACTGACTGCGCCGGACTACACGGCCCTCGACGTCGCGCCGACCGTGGCCAAACCCATCAAGGCGGAAGCGCTGCGCGCCGCGCTCACGGCCGCGCTGCGCGACCAGTCGATCACCGTGCGCACTCGCGCGCCTTTTGCCGCCCCTTCCTACGATCCACAGCTCGCCCGCCGTTGTCCGCTGAAGCTCCTCGTGGTCGAGGACAATCCGGTGAACCAGCGCGTCGCGACGCTGCTGCTGCAACGGCTCGGCTATCAGGCCGCCGTCGCGGCCAACGGCGTCGAAGCCGTCACCGCGGCCAGCGCCGAAGATTTCGACGCGATCCTGATGGATGTCGAAATGCCCGAGTTGGACGGATGCCAGGCTTCGCAAAAGATTCGCGCGCTGCACGGCTCACCCAGCCGGCCCTGGATCATCGCGCTTACGGCCGGGGCGATGCAGGGCGACCGGGAGCGATGCCTGCTCGCAGGCATGAACGATTTCCTGACGAAGCCGGTGCGGCCCAAGGCGCTTTCGGACGCGCTGGAGCGCGCCCACGCGGAATTGAACCCACCGGACCCGGCGTAATAGTCTCCGCCGTGCCCGAGCTGCCCGACATCACGGTTTACCTCGAGGCCCTCGCGCCGCGGGTAATCGGGCACGTGCTGGCGCGCATCAACATCGCCAGCATCTTCGTGCTGCGCACGGCGGTGCCACCGATCGATTCGCTGCACGGTCGGCGCGTCGTGGCGCTGCGGCGAATCGGCAAGCGGATCGGGTTCGGCTTCGAGGGTGATCGCTGGCTCGTGCTCCACCTGATGATCGCGGGCCGGCTGCAATGGACGGACGCGGGCGGAAAACCGACGACTCGCAACGCGATCGCGAGTTTCGTTTTCGCGCACGGAACGCTCACGCTCACCGAAGCCGGCACCAAGCGCCGCGCGTCCCTGCACGTCGTCGATGGCGAAGCCGCACTCGCGGCCCACGATCCCGGCGGGATCGATGTGTTCACGTGCGCGCCGGAGGAGTTCGCCGCGACGCTTACGCGGCGCAACCACACGCTCAAGCGCGCGCTCACCGACCCGAATCTGTTCAGCGGGATCGGCAACGCCTACTCCGACGAGATTCTCCACGCCGCGCGCCTCTCTCCCATCGCGCTCACGCAGAAATTATCCGCCGCCGAAATCACGCGCCTGCTCGCCGCGACGCGCGAGACGCTGCGGCGCTGGACCGAGCTACTGCGGCACGAGGCAGGCCGTGGGTTTCCCGAAAAGGTCACGGCGTTTCGCCCCGCGATGGCGGTGCACGGAAAATTCGGCCAACCGTGTCCCGGGTGCGCGACCGCCGTGCAGCGCATCGCCTACGCCGAGAACGAGGTGAACTACTGCCCCCGCTGCCAGACCGGCGGCAAACTCCTCGCCGACCGCTCGCTGTCACGGCTGCTGAAGAGCGACTGGCCGCGCACCATCGACGAGGCGGAACGGTTGGCGGGAGAATGAATTTTCGACGACGGAGGCGTGGGCGGCGTTGCTCGTTCAGATCGACAGCGAGAAACGCCGTGGCAACGGGAAGTCGCCCCCCGATTTAGCAATCAGCCTAGCTCGCACCTCGACCCGGCTCAGCGCCGGTCCAGCGAATAAGACAACGTTGTCGTCTGATCCGAATTGGCCGACAGCTCGCACCTGATCTCAACTGCCACCGTGTTTCCTGGAGCGAGAAAGCCACCCGGAGAGCCCTGGAGATTGATCGGGACGACCGAGATCGCGGGGTTCCCGGAATTCGTCACCAACTTCCAAGGGAAGTTAGCGGCCACTTTCACCGGCACCAGCCGGTGTTCACCGGGCTTGAGCGTGATCGCGTGCGGACCGGTGGCCGTGGCAATCTGGGCGACTTGTGATCGAACTCGAACTTCGGCGGGGGCTGCGATTCCAGCCGCGGCAACAAACACCAATCCAAACACCAAGGACCGAGCCGCTAGTGACGCTTTGCGAGCCATGGCCGCATAATCGGCACAGGCAGCATTCCAATCCAACTTCTTTTGCTAAGAATCCGTCAATTCTGCCCTTTCGATTTGCTGTCGGGGACAAGGGTTCGTCGGAGCTGACGCTCCAGCTCGAGTGCCTCAAGTTTCACTTGAGTCACATCGGACGTGCCGACCTCAACCTCGGCCTCAAGTTGGCGGCCCATCTCTTCC
>JANOAF010000046.1:0-9945 GCA_031411015.1 Opitutaceae bacterium
TCGGATGCAATAACGCGTGCGAATGCGGGCGCAGGGACGCGCCCGCCCACCTGCTGACATGACCACCGATGCCTGCGCGCTCCACGAGCGCCTCTTCACCCTCGACACACACAGCGACACGCCGACGGCCGGTCTCGCGCGCAAGGGCTGGGATTTCGCGGCGCGGCACGATTACGCGCTCGATCATTCGCAGATCGATCTGCCGCGGCTGCGCGAGGGTGGGATGGATGCGATGGTGTTTGCCGTTTATGTCGGACAGGCGGCGCGTTCCCCCGAGGGGCTCGCGGCCGCGCACGACATGGCGGTGCGTTGCTTTGAGCGCACGCGGGCCGTGCTCGCTGAGAAAAAATCCGAGTGCGAACTCGCGCTCTGCGCCGACGACGCCCTGCGTCTCAAGGCCGAGGATCGTCGCGCGATTTATCTGAGCGTCGAAAACGCCTATTCGCTCGGTCGCGATCCGGGCAACGTCGCGAAATTCCACGGCCTCGGCGTGCGCATGATGGGCCTCACGCACATGCTCAATAACGACGTCGCCGATTCATCCACCGATCCGCGCGGGCCGGAGTGGGGCGGCCTGAGCCCGCTCGGCCGCGAAATTGTCGCCGAGTGCAATCGTCTCGGGATCGTGCTCGACGCTTCACACGCCAGCGACGCCACGCTCCGCGATCTGTTGGAGCTGTCACGCGCGCCGGTCGTGCTCTCGCACAGCAACTGCCGCGCGCTCTGCGAGAGCACGCGCAACGTCGGCGACGACTTGCTGCGCGCCCTCGCGAGCAAGGGAGGCGTCATCCAGATGAACGCGCTCCCCGTGTCGCTCGTGGCCGAGCCCGGCAACCGCCGCACGGCCGCGATTACCGAGGTGCTCATGCGTTACCAACATCTCGTGCCCACGCCCGCGATGCTCGCCGCCGCCGACGTGGAGTATGATGTCGCGTGCGCGGCGCATCCGAATCCGACGGTGACCCTCGACGATTTCATCCGCCACCTCGAGCACGCCGCATCGATCGCGGGCGTCTATCACGTCGGCATCGGCTGCGACCTCGACGGCGGCGGCGGCTCCTTCCCGCGCCTGCGCGACGTGAGCGAGTATCCCAACATCACCGGCGCCCTCGTCGACCGCGGCTGGAAGAGCCCCAACATCGGCCTCGTCTGGGGACTGAACACGCTGCGCGTTTTGCAAGCGGCGGAGCAGGTGGCGGGGGCGTGAGGCTTTTCACCTTCGACCGCCGGCGGTCGAAACGGCCTGTCGGAAAAGGGGATGGAGCTTGCGGTGGAATCCAAAACGAGTATCCCGAGAAGCATGAAAACCACTGTTGACCTTCCCGAAGACGAACTCGCGGAAGCCATGAAACACGCCAAGGCCAAGACCAAAACCGAGGCGGTCGCGGTGGCGGTGGCGGAGTTCAACCAACGGCATCGCATGGCCGCGCTCACGCGGCATCTCGGCACGTTCAAGGATTTCATGACCCAAGCGGACCTGAAGCGCATGCGTGAGGACGGCAAAGCGCGGTCATGACGCTCATCGATACGAGCGTTTGGATCGAGGCCTTGCGGGAGCGGGGCAACGCGGAGATGAAACGTCGGGTGCACGAACTCCTGCGCAGCGGCCGGGCGTGCTGGATGCCCATGATCCGACTGGAACTGTGGAACGGTGCGCGGGGCGAGCGCGAGAAACGTGCCTTGCGCGAGTTCGATCAGGTGCTGGCCGAGCTGGAAGTAACAGCGGAGGTCTGGGAACTGGCGACCGAGTTCGCCCGTCGGGCTCGGGAGGCGGGCGTGACAGTCCCAGCCGCCGATATCCTGATCTTCGCCTGCGCGCGGCATCATGGCGTCGAGGTCGAATCGGCGGAAGCACACTTCGCGGAGCTCGCGAAATTCTAGAGAGGCGAACGCCGCTTTAGTGTGCGCTCGCAATAAAATCCAGCAGCCGCCGCTCGTAGTCCTGTTTCGCAAAACCGTAGAGATCGATGTGAGCGGCGCCGGGCACGAGCCACCATGTTTTGGGTTCGGGAGCGTGCTTGAACAACTCTCGCGCGTCATCAGGCAGGGTGTGGGTGTCGAGTTCACCGGCGATTACGAGGACGGGACAACGCAGCCCGGCAATTGCATCGCGCGGTGAAACCACCGACGCACTCACGCCGAGTCGCCACTCAGCGATTGGGATCATCGCGCTACCGGCGAGCCAGCCGGGAAGGAAAACTGTGCGGCGAAAGCGGCGGTCGACGGCGTTCGCGAGTGTGGGATAAACGCTCTCCAGGACGGCCCAGCGCACGTCGCGCAATTCGGCGGCGGCGAGTGCGATCGTCGCACCGCCTTGCGATGCGCCGAGGCAGCCGAACTCCGTGAATCCGTGACTGCGCATCCAATCCAGGGCGCCCAACAGATCGCGTGTTTCAAAAAAACCGAAGCCGACTACGTTGCCATCACTGCGCCCGTGTCCGCGCGCGTCGTAGAGGAGCACGGCGTATCCTTGCGCGTGGAATAGTCGCGCACGCGCGAGCATCTGCGTGCGGGTGCTACCGTAGCCGTGCAGGAGGATGACCGCCTTCTTCGTTTCGGGGCGCGGGACGAACCAACCCTCCAACATCACGCCGTCGCGCGCGGGAAAGCGCACAGTCCCGTATTTCGCCAAATCAGTTTCTGGCTCGGCTCCAAACGCGCGGCGCGGCGGCGTGGTGAAACGCCAGGCGAAGAACGCAGACACCGCAACGAATCCGAGTAGTGCAACGACCCCTGCGGAAGCCGACCATCGAATCGCGCGGGACGTTTTCACCACCCGTAGCTCCGCTTCATCCGCAGCGGTTGGTAGAGTTCGGGGGAAAGTTCGGTGAGGAAGCGGCTTGGGGTTTGGAGCATCGCGGGGCCGCCTTTCGTGTTTACCTTCGGGAAGCAGAGGTAGAGTTCGTCGCGGGCGCGGGTGACGGCGACGTAGAAGAGGCGGCGCTCTTCCTCGACGTCGCCGGCCTCGATGGCGCGGCGCAGGGGGAAGCTGCCATCGGCGAGACTGATGAGGAAGACGGCGGCGTATTCGAGGCCCTTGGCTTGGTGGACGGTCGTGAGGCGCAGCGCGTCGGCCTCGGGATCAGCGGAGCGGTCGCTGGTCTCGCTGTTCAGCAGCATGACTTGCGCGAGGAGCTCCTGCATCTCCTCGTAGCGGCTCGCGAAGCCGATCATGGATTTCAGGTCGTCGAGACGGGAGACATAGTTGGAGAACGCGCCCTTGAGGTAGTCGCCATACCAGCCATCGATCGCGATTTCGACGGCGTTGTGGGGCTTCATCGTGCGCATCATTTCCTTCACCTGCTGGAGCGAGGCCACGAACTTCGGCCACTCCTCCTTTGCGTCTTTCGGCACACGCGAGGCGACATCGTCGGTGGCGAGCGCGTTGATAAAATCCTGCTGCATCAACTTCGCGTGATCGAGCGCGGCGGCGTGGAGTTTCGAGGCGTTTTTATCGCCGACCTTGGGGAGGAGGACGGCGATGCGGTTCCACGCGGCGGTGTCGGTCGGGTTGTAAACGAAGCGCAGCAGCGCAACGAGATCGCGGATGTGTGCCTGCTCGAAGAAGCGCACGCCGCTCGTGATCTGGTAGGGAATCTGGAGGCGGGAGAGCTCGAGCTGGATGTCGAGCGCCTGAAAATGAGCGCGGTAGAGAATCGCGATGTCGGCGAGCGCGCAGCCTTCGTCCACGAGTCCGCGGATGCGCTGCACGATGAATTGCGCCTGCTCGCGGCCGTCCATCGTCTGCACGAAGTATGGTTTTTCCGAATTGGCGCGGTGGGGCTTCAGCTCCTTCTCGAATGAGCGGCCCTTCGGCTGCGCGAGCAGCACGCCGTTGGCGAGGGCGAGAATCTGCGGCGTTGAGCGGTAGTTCGTCTCGATGCGATGGATGACCGTGCCGGGGTGGCGGTCGGGAAACGTGAGGATGTTTTCGACGTTGGCCCCGCGCCACGTGTAGATGCACTGCGCATCATCGCCGACCGCCATCACGCGGTGGTGCGACCCGATAAGATCGACGATCTGGGACTGGAGGACGTTGGTATCCTGATATTCGTCCACGAGCACGTGACGGAAACGGTGCGCGAAATACTCGGCGGTCTCCGGCGATTTTTTCAGGAGGTCGAGCCAGTGTTCGAGGAGATCGTCGTAGTCGAGCACGTTGGCCGCACGCTTGGCCTCGGCGTATTTTTTCGCGAAGAGCGGCAGTCGCTCGATGATGCCCTCGTGCTGGGGAAAAAAGCGCTGCACCGTTTCGGAGAGAGGGAGCTGGGTGTTCCTCGCCATCGAGATGATCGAGTGGAGCGGGCCGGGCTTCGGGTGGGTCTTGTCCTTGAAGAAGCCCTTGTCGGCGGTATCGACGGCATCGCGGAGCACGCCCTCGGATTCCTCGGCGTCGAGAATCGTGAAACTGCGCGGGAGCCCGATGGTCTCGCCGTGCATGCGCAGCGCGCGGTGGCCGATGCTGTGAAACGTGCCACCCCAAAACCGCCCCGGCTCGACGCCGGTGAGCTCGTGCACGCGGTGGAGCATTTCCTTGGCGGCCTTGTTGGTGAAGGTGAGCAGGAGGATTTCGCCGGGCCGCACGCCCTGCGAGAGCAGGAAGGCGACGCGGTAGGTGAGGGTGCGCGTCTTGCCCGAGCCAGCGCCGGCGAGCACGAGGAGCGGTCCGGCCGGCGCGGTGACGGCGGCGAACTGTTCGTCGTTGAGCTGCGCGCGAAAATCGATCGGTGGGAAACCGTGGGAGGCGGACCAAGGCTGGGCGTCGGGCGTGAAATCCATGAAGGCGAGCGGAGATGGCCGCAAGAAGCCGCGGCCGGCGCAAAGGAAAACTTCGGGGAGTCGGTCCGCGGGCTTGCCCGTGCGCGCGCGATCTGGCCAGTTTCTCGCATGACTTTTGCCGGCCGCACTCATTGCCGCGTTTGCTTCCTCGCTTTGATTGCCGCTTCCGCTGCCTTCGCCCAAATCGGTGACAAGGCTGACAAGGCGGGCGTGGTGCAGAAACCCATCGTGCCGGCCGACCGGATTCCGGCCGCGCCGGCGCTCACGCCGGAGCAAGCGATGAAAGCCTTCACGCTCGCGCCCGGCATCAAACTCGAACTCGCCGCCGCCGAGCCGCTCGTGCAGGAGCCCGTTGCGATCGCGTTTGCGCCGGACGGGCGGATGTTCGTGGTCGAGATGCGCGGTTATATGCCGGACCTCGACGGCAAAGGTGAGGACCTGCCCGTGGGCCGCGTGTCCGTGCTGCGCGACACCGACGGCGATGGGCGCTACGATACGTCGTCCGTGTTCATCGATGGCCTCGTGTTGCCGCGCGCGATTGCGGTGGTGGGCGACGGCCTGCTCGTCGGCGCGCCGCCGGAGCTGGCGTTTTATCGCGACACCGACGGCGACGGGAAAGCCGACCAAAAGGAAATCGTTGCGACCGACTACGGCGTGCGCGTCGACCCGAAGCGGCCGCATCTGGCCAATCCCGAACGCGCGCCGAACAGCCTGCTCTGGGCTTTCGACAACTGGATCTATAGCGCGGCCTACACGAAAAAATTCCGCTACGTGAACGGCAAGTGGGAGACCGGCGCGACGAGTTTCCGCGGGCAGTGGGGCCTCACGCAGGATGATTTCGGCCGGCTCTATCACGGCTCCAACAGCGACCACCTGCGCGTCGATGTGATCTTTTCGGACTATCTCCAGCGCAATCCCAACTACCCACGGCTCGCCGGCACGAATGTGAACGCGGCCGAAAACCAACTCGTATGGCCGGTGCGCGTGAATCCGGGCATCAATCGGGGCTACCGGCCCGAGATGTTGCGCGACGGCCGGCTCAAGGAATTCACGGCGGCCGGCGGCCAGTGGATCTATCGCGGGGATTTGCTGCCGGAGTTTTATGGGAACGCATTTGTCGCCGAGCCCTCGGCGAATTTCGTTCGGCGTTCCGTCCTCGTGGCGGAGAATGGCACGATTCGCAGTCGCAACGCCTACGCGGCCGAGCAGCGCGAATTCATCGCCTCAACCGACGAGCGGTTTCGCCCGGTGAGTTTCTCGACCGGCCCCGACGGCGCGCTCTACATCGTCGACCTCTATCGTGGCGTGTTGCAGCACCGTATTTCGCTCACGAGCTACCTGCGCAAACAAAGCGAGGACCGCGGGCTCGCCACGCCGCAACATCTCGGGCGCATCTATCGCGTAGTTCCGGCGGACAAGCCGGCGGCCCGCGTCGGGAACATCGCGGCGCTGTCGACGGCGCAGTGGGTGGAAAAATTGGTTCATCCCAACGCGTGGTGGCGCGAGACCGCGCAGCGAATTCTCGTCGAACGCCAGGACCAAGCGGTGGCCGGCGCGGTGCGAGCCGTGGCCCTAAAAGGCGCCCTCCCGGCGGGCCGCGCTCAGGCGTTGTGGGCCTTGGAAGGCATGGGCGCGTTGGATGCCGATGTCGTGTTTGCGGCACTCAACGATTTGGCGCCGGTCGTGCAAAACACGGCGCTGCGGCTGGCGGAGCGGTTTCCCAGTGACAGGATGCGCGAACGCATGCTGCGACTCGCGCGCGAAGCGACGGGCGAAGTCCAGTTGCAGGCGTTTCTCGCTCTCGGTGCGCTCAAGCTGCCGGCGGTGGATGTGACGCTCGTCGACATTGCGCACACGAGTGCGGGTAACGTTTTCCTGCGCGACGCGCTCTACAGTGGCCTCGCGGGCCGCGAGCTTGCGCTGCTCGAAACGCTGTCCGCGAAGCTCAGAGGGTCGGCCGACGACGTGGAGGGAAATAAAATTATCACGAGCTTGGCGCGCGGTGTTTGGGGCAGCCGTGATGCGGTGGCGCTTGAGCGATTGCTGGCGCTGGCGGCCGAGGCCAGCCGCGAGGCTGGCGGCAAGCATGCGATGGCGCTGCTCGATGGCTTGGTGCCGCCGGCGACGGGCGCACGGCGGCCGATGAGTTTGGCGAAACGCCCGGCTGCATGGACCGAGCTTGAGGAGCATCCCGGGACGAAAACGAGAATCGCTCGACTCAAGGACGTCGTGGTTTGGCCGGGCAAAGCGGGGGTTGCCTCAGTCGTGGCCTCAAATCCGCTGACCGCGGATCAACAGAAGCGTTTTGAAAATGGTCGCACGCTCTTCGCCGCCGTTTGCGCCGCGTGTCATCAAGCGACGGGTCGGGGGCTCGATGGGCTCGCGCCGCCGCTCGTCGATTCCGAGTGGGTGCTGGGCTCGCCCGAACGCAACGTCCGCATTGTGCTCCACGGCCTGCGCGGCCCGATTACGGTCTTGGGCCGGGTGCATACGGGCGACATGCCGGCCTTCGGTGCGGCGCTGAGTGACGAGCAGATTTCGTCAATTCTCACCTATATCCGCCGCGAGTGGGAGCATACGGCCACCCCGATCGATCCCGCGGAGGTGGCGGCGATTCGGTCGGCGAGCGCAGGGCATAGCGACGCGTGGAGCCCGGAGGAACTGAATCTCATTAAATGAAAACACGCGCGCGCAACTATGCTCTGATATTGCTGGCGGTGGCGTCGCTGTCCGCCGCCGAGCGACTCGATCGCGAAAATCTAATGCAGTTTCATGCGGCGCCGGATCGCGTGGCGCCGGTCACCACGACGATCGAGTGGCAGAAGCGCCGCGCAGAAATTGTCGCGGGCATGCAAGCGGTGATGGGACCGCTACCGGGTGCGGCGAAGCGCGGGCCGCTCGACGTGAAGGTGGAGCGCGAGACAGATTGCGGCAGCTACGTGCGGCGCGAGATCACTTATCAGGCCGAGCCGGGCGCGCGGGTGCCGGCCTTCCTGCTGATTCCGAAGGCAGTGCTCGCTGGAAAATCGCGCGCGACTGGCGTGCTCGCGGCGATGCCGACGAATAACGCGGAGGGAAACCGTCCTGTCGTCGGTCTCGGCATTCCGAGCACGAGGCCCGGCCGCAACTATGGCGAGGAACTGGCGCAGCGCGGGCACGTTGTGATCGTGCCGCCTTACCCGCACCTCGGTGACTACAAGCCCGACCTTGCCGGCCTCGGCTACGCGAGCGGCACCATGAAGGCGATCTGGGATAACATCCGCGCGCTCGATGTGCTCGCGGCGACGCCGGGCGTTTCGCCGAACGGGTTCGGTGCGATCGGGCACTCGCTCGGCGGGCACAACTCGATCTATACGGCGGTGTTGGACGAACGGATCAAGGCGGTCGTCTCAAGCTGCGGTTTCGATTCCTACCTCGACTACTACGCGGGCAAACCCGAGGTCTGGCGCGCGGGACAGGGCTGGACGCAGCCGCGCTACATGCCGGCGCTCGCGATCTTCGCGGGCCGATTGCGCGAGATTCCGTTTGATTTTCACGAGCTGATTGGGGCGCTCGCGCCGCGGGCGTTTCTCGCCCTGGCGCCGAAGCGCGACGCGAACTTCCAGTGGCAGAGCGTTGATCGCGTGATCGCGGCGGCGCGGCCGGTGTTTCAGTTGCACGGCGTGCCGGAGCGGCTCGCGGTGGAACACCCGGAGGTCGAGCATGACTTCACGCCGGAGATGCGCGCCCAGGCTTACGCGTGGCTCGACCGGTTCCTGAAGTGACGACGTTTTCCCCGGCGGCAGGGGAGAGCTTGGGTCAACCGCTTGCGGCTATGCCATGAAACCGAGATCGGGCGTCGCGAAATTGGCGAGGTTGGGAAACACGTCAGGCATCGCCTCCGGCGTAACCCCGAACCAGCGCGCACAGGTGCCGCCGAATTGATCGAGAGAGGTAGTGGGAATCAAAACGCCGCGGGCGCCCGTGTCGTCGGGGCCGCCGAGCGACAAGTCGGGGAATGTGCCGTAGAGATCGCCGCCGCGCACGGCGCCGCCCAGGATGAGTTGGTGGTTACCCCAGCCGTGATCCGAGCCTGAGCCACTCGGCTGCAAGCTCCGGCCAAACTCGCTCGCGGTAAACGTCGTTACTTGGTCCGCGATGCCCATCTCCGTGGTGGCGTTGTAGAGTGCGGACATGCCATCCGAGAGTTGCCGGAGTAGATCCCACTGGGCCCAACTTTGCGATGAGTGGGTATCGAAGCCTCCGAGGGCGCAGAAGAATACTTGGCGCTTCATGCCCGTCGCGCCGCGCAGGTTGATAATCTGCGCGACCTGTCGGAGCTGCTGGCCGATACCCGTGCCGGGAAACACCGTGGCGAGCGCGCTGCCGCTCAGCCCCGTGAGCATACCGTTGAGCTCAATGCCGTCGGCGCGGACATCATTCGCGGCCTGCACCATAGAAAGTCCGCTGTTAAAGGTGACTATCTCCTGCAGCGCCTTGGCCTTCGCGGCCGCCGCGCTCGCGGGCCAGGCCGTCAGACCGTCGGCACTCAGGTTGAAGCCCGGAATCAGGCTCGTGGACTGGACCACGTTACCGGCGCAAAACAGGGCGGGGCCGGCGAACGAGATGCCGGGCGGGAACGTTGACGCGGCGTTCTGCGCGCGCGTGGCGTCGGCGATGCGCCCCGCCCAGCCGGTGCCGCCGGAGCCATTCGGATCGCCGGCTTGCATGGAAACAACTTGGTCCGAGTGGGAATAGAGATTGGTCGGCAGTCCGACCGTCGCGCCGAGATATTGGACGCGCGACGTGGGGCGAACGAGCATGCCGACGTTGGCCACGGCGGCGAGTTTGCCCTGAGCCCAAAGCGGATGCAGCGAAGTGAGCCCGCCATTGAGGCCGTAGGGCGTGCCGTTTTTCGCGGAGACTGCGAGCACCGGCGTGTTTTGATCGGGCAAAGCGAGGGAGCCGCGCGCGTTCCGATAATTTGCCAGCGCCGCGCCCGCAAGCGGAACCAGCAGGTTGTGGCCATCGTTGCCGCCGAGCATGAAGACGCAGACGAGCGCCTTGTAGTCGGACGGGCTGGACGGGACGGCCTGCGCGCGGGCATTCAATACTCCGATCCGGCCGAGCCCGGTCGCGGTGGCGAGCATCGTGGTTTTCTGGAGAAAATTCCGGCGAGAAATAAAG
>JANOAF010000047.1:0-9217 GCA_031411015.1 Opitutaceae bacterium
CGGCGGGATACGCGACGAGGCTACGCATATGATCGCCGCCCGAGGACGGCGCGTGAATCCCGGAGATGATCGTGGTGCGGGTGGGCGCGCAAACAGGCGCCGCGGCCCAAGCGTGCGTGTAACGGAGCGCGCGGAGCGCGAATTTGTCGATATTCGGCGTCGTCGCGTAGGCATCGCCGTAACACCCCATCTGCGTCCCGTGATCCTCGCTGGAGATCCAGAGGATGTTGGGGCGGTCGGCGGCGAAGGCGGCCACGATGGACAACGCCAGAAGTGGAAGCAGGAAGAATCGTTTCATGAGGGCGAAATTGGGGTGAGGCGGAGAGCGGATCAGAAGCGACCGCGCACGCCGAGGGTCCAGACGGCGCCGAAGTTGTCCTTGAAGGCGATCGTGCCGGGGGCGTTGAAGTAGGTTTCGAGGGCTTGGTTGAGGACGTTGCGGCAGCTCAGCGTGAGCTCGTAGGTGCGGTTGATTTTGAACCCGCCGCTGAGGTCGAACATCAGGCGCTCGCGTTCCCACTGCGTGCGCGCGGCGGTGATCGAGGTGATGCGGGCGTTGGTCCACGTGAAACGGAGCTGGGAGTTGAAGCGCGAGTTGCCGTAGCGCAGGCCGCCGTTGGCGGATTTGGTGAAGATGTCGGTGAGCTGCTGGTCGGGCACGGTGTGCGAGAGGGAGCCGAAGACGCTGAAGCCGCGCAGCCAGCCGGGGAGAAACACGAGCTGCTGGCTGTATTCGACGTCGATGCCCTTGATGCGGCGCGTATCGGGCGCGTTGGCGGCCCGAAGAAACGTGTAGCCGGTGAACTCGGGATCGTCGGCATAGCCGGCCTCGGCGGCGGACACGGGTGCGCTCAGCGTGCCGAGATTTTTAACGATGAGCTTGTAGGCGGAAACGGTGAGCGTGCCGGCGGGCTCGAGGTAATACTGCGCGCTGAGAAAATATTTGTCGGAGGTCTCCGGCTTGAGGTTGGCGTTGGGCAGCGTGACACGCTGCAACGCTTCGTTGATTGAGATGATGCCGGCGATGGCGTCGTAGTTGGGTCGGCCGATGGACTGCGAGGCAGCGGCTTGGAGGACGAGGTTGGGTGTGACGCTGTATTTTACGCCGCCGCTGAAGAACGTGTTGTCGTAGCCGCCGTAAGTGGCGGGGCGCTCCCCGTTGCGATACTGGTAGACGACGTTGGGAATCGTGCCGGCGGTGTAGCCGGCGGCGCGAACGACCGCGGCGGGCAACACATCCATCGTGCGGCCTACCGTGCGCGTGCGCTCCTGGCGCACCCCGAGATTGAAGCGGAGGTCGCGCCAACGCGTGTTCGCCTCGACGTAGCCGGCGTCCACTTGCTCTTTCACCGAGCGCGGCGTGATGAAGGCGTTGGTGAAATTCGCCACCGTGTCGGGGACAAATTGCTCGGGCGACTTCTGGAAGAGCGAAGCCATCGCATTGGAGTCGGGCCACGGGAAATACAGCGACGGCACGTTGCCGCCCTGTTTTGGATCGAAGTGGTGCCGGTCCTCGTCGATGACGACGGTGGAGGGATCCGTTTGCGCGGCGAGCGCGCCGCGTGGGCCGACGAAGGTCCACCGCTGCGTGCCGCCCCACGTGTTGCCGAAAGTCGTGAGGCGAGACTTCACGCCGGCGAGAAACAGCACCGGCTGGCCCGCAAGCGTGAGCGTGCGCTTGGCGTCGACGTAACCGGTGAACACCTGGCTCTGGCCCGAGCGCGCGGTGGAAACCATGTTGTTGGCTTGGAGATCGTCGCGCCCCCAGTTCGCGATGTCCCCCCAAGGGCGGCCGGAGAGTTGAGTGACGTGCCACTCGGAGGAATTCGTATTCGGCCGTTCGGCCATCCAGCTAATGCGCGTGAGGCGCAGGCCGACGCTCTGGAAATAGCCCTGCCGCAAATCCTCGTAGTGCGTGCGGCTGCGCGAATACCCGCCGCCACCCGTGAGCGTGAGATCGCCGCGCTGCCACTCGAGTTTGCCGGAGTAAGTGACCGTGTCGTTGAGCTTGTTCCGGTGGTTGCCGGAGGCGTCGAGGCGGGTGTTGATGCTCGCGACGGGGTTGGCGATGATCTTGGTAAGCGTCGAGGAAGGATCGATCTGCGCGAGGTTCGCCGTGAAGAGGAGATTGCGCGCAACGAACTCGTCGCTGAGGTGGGAGCCGTTGATCCGGACCGACGCGATGAGGTGCGGTGTGATTTTGTAGTCGAGGTTTGCGCCGACGGAGGCGCGCTCGATGACCTTGGGCGCGTCCTTAAACGTGAGGCCGGTGATGACCGGGCCGCGCGCAACGTTCGAGAAATCGTAGGCGTGGGTGATCTGCTCCTGTTCGCCATAGATGGTGGAAGACCCGACGTTGAGCTGCACGCCGAGGCGGCCGCCAAACACATCGGAGTAGCTCAGCGTGCCACCAGGAAAGGCGACCCGGCGGAGGGCGTTGGTCGGCGAAGGCACGCGCTTCAGCGTCAGGTTGTATTGATTGGCCGACATCGTGAACTGCGCGACAACCTCGCGGCCCTTGCGGTCGAAGGCGGAACGCGTGCGGAGGTTGATGGAGCCGGCGGGGGCGTCGGCGTCCATGCGCGCGGTGAGGGTTTTGTTTACCTCGATGGCTTCGATGCTGTTGATATTGGACTGTTCAAACTCGAACTGGCGCGAATCACCGCCGAAGCCAGCCGAGGCCGCGCTGGCCATCTTCATGCCATCGACCGAGACGCCGACGTATTTGGGATCAAGGCCGCCGATGCGGACCGCGCGGGCATCGGACTGGTTGTAATCGATGACGACACCGGGGAGATACTTCATGAACTCGCCGACATTGCCGTTGGTGATGTCGCCAAAGTTATCAGCCGAGATCACGTTCTTCACGTTCACGGCCGCGCGCTGTTCCATCACCGCTTTGGCGTTGCCCTCGCGATCAGACGAGACTGTAAACTGGGCGAGCTTGACGACGGCGTCGGCATTTTTCGCTGCGGCGCCGACACTGCCGAGCGTAGGCTTGAGCTCAAAGTCACGCGTGGCCGTCGCGCCGGGCGCAAGTTGGAGCTGCGCAGAAAGTGGCTCGTAACCGGTGTAGGTGACGCGCAGCGTAACCGCCCCGGCGGGGACGCCACCGAGGGAGAACGAGCCGTCGTCCGCTGAATACGTGGAGAAATTCGAACCGACAATCGTGACCTCAGCGTTGCGGACGTATTCCTGCGTGGCGGGGTTGAAGACGCGGCCGACGATAGTGGCGGCGTCGGTGGCGGATGCCGCGCGAATGAGCGGAAGCAGCGCGAGGCCCACCGCCACGATGAACGCGACGAAGCGGATGGGAGCGAACCGAGATACGGTGGTTTTCATGGGGTGGGCAGAAAAAGGCACGGACCAGCGCGCAGATTCACGCGCCACGGCGCCCGCCGGGGAAAATGCGGCGGGCGCACGGGATGGGGAAAGGAACGGACTAAGGCAGGCGACGACTCTGTCGGAAGACTACAGAACTAGAACTTCACCTGCGAGAGATACTTCAAGCTCTGCGGAATTTGCGCCTCGGAGGACGGCGACTCGTCTTCGATGAAATAATATTTCACGCCGGCTTTTTTAGCGGCGGCGAGAATCGAAGGCCAGTTCATCTGACCGGTGCCGATGGCGACATCGTTGGCCACGTCGGTCTTGCCGGTGAGGAAGCCCGTCGCGACGCCCTTCTTCAGATCCTTCAGATGGATCAATTTCCAGCGGTCGGGATATTGCGCGAGGAGCTTGGCCGGATCGTGGCCGGGGTAGACGACCCAGAGGATGTCCATCTCGAAGCTCACGGTTTTCGGATTCGTCTCCTTGATGAGGAAATCCATCAGCGTGCCGCCGGCGTGCGGCTGAAACTCAAAGCCATGGCAGTGATAGAAAAATTTGAGCCCCTGCGCAGCGAGCACGTCGCCCGCCTTATTGAACACCGCGACGATCTCGCGCGCCTGTTTCTCGTCGAGCGGCGCCTTGTGGTCGGCCCACGCGCAGCCGGCGTATTCGAGACCGAGCGCCTTCGCCTCGGCTGCGACCTTCTCGGGCTCATCCTTGAAACGCTTGTAGGGGAAGTGGCCGCTCACGGCCTTGATGCCGCGATCGGCGAGTTGCTTGAGCAGTTGATCCGGCGGGAGATTGTAGGTGCCGGCGAGCTCGGCGTATTTGATGCCGAAGCCCTTCACGGTATCGAGCGTCTTGGGCACGCCGTTGGCCGTGAACTGAGCGCGCAACGAGTAGAGCTGGAGGCCGACCGGGCCCTTGAACGAGGCACCGGTGCCGGCGTCAGCGGCCGCACTGGCGGCGCTCGCCAAGCCCAAGGCGACCGCAAGCGCGGCGGGAAACAGGAAAGGACGGAGGAGGTTTTTCATAGGGAGAAGAAAGGAGTGAAGGGAAGACAGAACTAAGACCGGGGCGGAACGCCGATTATTTCTTGGCCGCAGGCGCAGCCGACGCTGCGGTGTCGAGCTTGCACGACTGCCAAGCCAGGAAACGCCAAGCGCCTTTTTCCAAACGATAGGCGGCGAGCACACTGAGGTAGAGTTCGTTGAACGGCGCGGTCTTCCCGAGCTGCACGCGGCAGCGCGCCGTCATCAACACGAGGCCGGGCGCGACCTCGCGGAAGTCGCGCGTCTCATAGGTGACCGAGTGGTAGTTGGACTTCCCCGAAGCGATCGAGGGCGCGAAGGTGGCCTTGGTGTCCACCTTGCCGTTCGAGTGCACGTAAATCAAGTCGTCGGAAAACGCTTCGGCGAGCTTCGCCGGATCGGCGGAGATCATGGCGGCGACGCGCGCATCGTCGGCCGCGCGCCACGCGGCGGCGGGATCGGTCGCGGCGCGGGCGGCGGCACAGGCAAGGGCAAGGGAAAGGACAGCAAGGGCGAGGAGGCGGGATTTCATGAGAGGAGCGAGTGGTGATGGAGCGAGAGGCCTAAACCTCAAGATTGAGAGGCAATGCGCCGCGACGCGCGAGATCAACGTTGTGCATGGACTAACGCCAACGGCTTCCCCAAGAGCTACATTATGATAGTGTCCGAAAAGTTCAGCAAAAAGACGGATCATGGTAGGTGGTATGGGGCTGAAGCCAAAAACCACGAACCAAGGAAAAACCATGACCCGTCCGACCAAGAACATGACCAAAACGATGACGACGCGCGAGCAAATGCTGGCGCTTTTAACCGGCGACGACGCGCTGCGGGCGTTGCTTGAGACGACCGTGCAAGAGGTGCTCGAAGCCGAAATGGACGAGGCGCTGGGGGTCGGTAAGGGCGAACGCTCGAGCGAACGCCAGGGCTACCGCAGCGGCTACTACGGCCGGAAGCTGACGACGCGGGTCGGCACGCTCGAACTGCGGGTGCCGCAGGCTCGCGGCGGGCTGTTGCGCACGGAGGTGTTTACGCGCTACCAGCGCAGCGAAAAGGCGCTGCTGCTGGCGCTCGCCGAGATGTAGGTGCAGGGCGTCTCGACGCGCAAAGTGCGCGCGATCACCGAGGAACTGTGTGGCCACGGTTTCAGTGCGAGCACCGTGTCGTCGATCACGGTGCAACTCGACGAAGAGCTGGAACGTTTCATGACGCGGCCGCTGAAGGAGGAGTTTGCCTACGTCATGCTCGACGCACGTTACGAACGGGTGCGCGAAGCGGGCGTCATCCGCAGTCGTGCGGTGCTGGTGGCCATCGGCATCGACTGGGACGGTCAGCGCCAAGTGCTCGGCGTCGCGCTGGCCGGCCGCGAGAGCCTCACCGCGTGGCGCGATTTCCTCATCGGACTCAAACAACGCGGCCTGAGCGGCATCCACTTCGTGGTCACCGACCAACACGAGGGGCTCAAGCAAGCGGTCGCCGAAGTCCTCCCGACCGCGCTGTGGCAACGCTGCAACGTGCACTTCCTGCGCAACGCGCTCGACCATCTGCCGCGCTCCGCCGATCCGGCCTGCTTGCAGGAGCTGCGCTGACTCTACGACCGGCGTGACGCCGCCGAAGCGCGCACCGATCTGCGCGCGTGGCTCAACCGCTGCAGCACAAACATCCGAAGTTTTGCGAATGGGTGGAGGCCAACATCGAGGAAACCTTCACCTTCTACCGACTGCCCCAGGCGCACCACAAGCACCTCAAATCGACGAATATGCCCGAACGGCTCAATCAGGAATTCAAACGCCGCACCCACATCGTGCGGATCTTCACCGATGAGGCCTGTTGCCTCCGGTTAATCCGCGCCCTCGCCGTTGAGACCCACGAGGAATGGATCGACGGAAACCGCTACCTCAACATGGCGCCCCTGCGAGTGCTCCTCAAGAAACCCGCCCCGCGAGAGGAAGGCCGCCTGAAACCGGCGGGAGGCTGACCGCCTCCCTGCCACCGTCCGCTCAATCCGAGGAGGGGAAGGAACTTCGCCCCTTCCCCTTCACCCCATCCCATAAATCTTTCTACCTCACCAAACCATCAAACCACCGATCCACTTTTGCTGAACTTGACGAACACAACTTACATTATTCTCCAAGCAGCCGGTCCACCCAATAACCCGGACGCCGCTTGAAATGCGCAAATGCCAGGATCAGCACGTAATCGGGCTCTTCCACGTAAAACACCGCATATGGAAAACATCCGCCAAAGTGCCGCCGGGACTCGCCGCGGAAAACCCGATGAATCCCGGGGTGCGCCCAAACCTCCCCGACCAACCTGTCCATCTCGACTGCAAAGCGAGCCGCCAGCGCCCAACTCTCGCGCTCGTAATACCCGCCCGCCGCCAGCAGATTGGACTTGGCTTGGGGGATGAAGCCGACAGGGGCTCACACGCCGTAACGACGACGCATGTCCGCCATTACTCGATCACCGGGGACGCCCTGCACTTTTCCGCTGCGGATTTCATCGAGACGACGTTGAATTTCGACCGCCCAAAGTTTGTCGATTTCCGGGTCGGGGCCGACTTTCGCCAGCCGCGCCTCATACCACTCGGCAAACTCCTCGCGTTCGCGGGCCGAGAGTTTTTCGAAGGCGGCTTCGATTTCCATCACGGTGCTCATGCCGGCGACGCTGCCGGCGAAACGACGGACCGCAAGTCTGCGAGCGGCGCAACAAGGGACCGGGCTAACTGAACGGTAACGCAAAAAATTCGGAGGAGCCCAAGCCCCAAAGCAAGATCCCGTCTGATCGTCCCCCTCCGGTCACTTCGCGGGCTAGAACAATGCCGCGAGATTCTTGCGGTGGAAACCATACACCTCCCTTCCGAGTTTCCGATAATAGGTCGGCGACTGGTGCGCGACGCCGGGCACGATTTCGTATTCGTGGGCGATGGAAAGCTGCGTCAGCAGTTCGTGGAGTTCCCGGTTTTCCGGCAGCAAAGGATCCTCCGACCCGCACCCAATGCGGATGTGGGTGGCGCGAGGTTGGTCGGCGTGCCGGCGGGCAAGCGTCCGCGGATGTTCGGCGATGCGACGCTCGTGGTCCTCGCCAAAGACGGTGAACATCAAGCTGCCCTTGGCTACGTTCGGCCGATCGGGATCACGGATGATGGCGCCGGCGTTGATCACGACGGTGCCGAAGAGCGCGGGATACTTGAAGCCGAGGTGCGCCGCGCCGTATCCGCCCATCGAATAACCCTCGATGATGCGTCCCTCGCGGCGCGCGAACGTGCGGTAAGTGGCATCGACGTGCGGCATGAGGTCCTTGATAATGACGCTTTCCATCGGGATTTTGCCGTCGGTCGCGTCACAATAAAAACTGCGCACCATGCCGTTCACGAGGACCACGATGCACGGTGGCAGCTTACCTTCCTTGATCGCGGGTCGATGTGCGGGATAAACGTGGTCGCGCCGGTGCGCTGGGTCGACGTCACGCCGTGCAGCCAGTAGATGACAGGGTAGCGCATCGATTCCTGCGCGTAGCCGGGCGGCAACCACACCAGATAGCTGACCTCGCGCCCAAGCACGGCGCTGGTGAACGTGCTATATTGCGTGCCGTTCGGCGCGCTGCGGTCCGGGTCGAGGCACTCGGCCTTCGGCATGGGCCGGAGCTCTTTTTCTTTCGTCGAATTTCGTTGATTGGGTTCGGCGCCAGAGGCTGCGAGGCTCAGGAGCAGTGGCGCGAATATGGCGGCGACAGTGGATCGTTTCATCGGTGGGCAGTGGATTGAAAAACTGTTTCGGCCGCGGGGCGGCTTATACCAATCGCCGTTTGCTTTTGGACTATGTTAGGGCCGGCGCTCGCTGCCGAGCCGTCGTGCGACGAGCGTGATAGCCGCGACGGTCCGCCGACAAGCGGCGACCCTGCAGTCCAGAAGCTACGGGACGTTGGTATTAGGCGTGCTCACCGGACTTGAGGAACCGGCGCGCGCGTTCTCTTACCACGTGGATGAGTTCACCGGAGCCGAACGGGACGGGCTTTGGGGTTTGGGGGCGCGTGGCGCCTCACCCAAACAACTTCGTCACCGCCTTCGCCTTCACGAGCTCGCGGGGTTGGTTGAGGTGGTTGTAGACGATGGTGTCGGAGTCGATGCCGAAGGCGTGATAGATCGTCGCGAGGAGTTCGGTCGGATGCACCGGATCCTTGGCGGGGCTCGACGCGGTTTTGTCGGACTCGCCGTGGACGTAGCCGCGCTTGATGCCGGCGCCGGCGACGATGCTTGTGTAGCAATACGGCCAGTGGTCGCGGCCGTCGGCGCTGTTGTTGTTGCCGCTCGTGCTGACGCCGCGCTCGGGGCTGCGGCCGAATTCGCCGAGGCACACGACGAGCGTCTCGCTGAGGAGGCCGCGCTGATCGAGGTCCTCGAAGAGCGCGCTCAGGCCCTGGTCGAGCATCGGGGCGGACTTGCCCTTCATACGCTCGGTGAGGCCGACGTGGTGATCCCACGAGTGGTTATCGGAGTTGGCGACCTTGGGCCAGATGACCTCGACGACGCGCGTGCCGGCCTCGACGAGCCGGCGCGCGAGGAGCAATGACTGGCCAAACGTGTTGCGCCCATAGCGGTCGCGAAGTTTTTCACCCTCGGCCGCGAGATCGAACGCCTCGCGCGCACGACCGGAGACGATGAGGTTGAGCGCGCGCTGGTAATACTCGTCGAGGTTGTAATTCGCCGTCGCCTTCTCGATGTCGGGCATCGCCGCCTCGATCTGTTCACGGAGGCGAGCGCGGCGCTCGAGGCGCATGGCAAAGACTTCCTGCGGGAGCTTGAGGTCATCGGTCTTGAGCCGATCCATTTTCGTCATGTCGAGGTCGTCGCCCTCGGG
>JANOAF010000048.1:0-3860 GCA_031411015.1 Opitutaceae bacterium
GCGGGGTTGCTCCTCGGTTGTGAAATCGCGCCCGTCTGCAAATGGGACCGGAAACAGTATTTCTATCCCGACTCGCCGAAGAACTACCAAATCTCGCAATACGACCAGCCGATTTGCCTCGGCGGCAGCGTCGAGATCGAGCTGCCAGGTTCCGCGCGCAACGTCATTGGCGAGCACAAGAAAATTCCGCTCACCCGCATTCACCTTGAGGAAGATGTCGGGAAGCTGAACCACGGTTCGGTCGATTCGCTCGTTGACTACAACCGCGCGGGCACGCCGCTGATGGAAATCGTTTCCGATCCCGCGATGCACTCGGCCGAGGAGGCTTATGCCTACCTCACCTCAATCCGGGCCACGATGATCTACGGCGGAATTTCGGACTGCGACATGGAGAAGGGGCAGCTCCGCTGCGACGCCAACATCTCCATCCGTCCCGTCGGCCAGACGAAGCTCGGCACCAAGGTGGAGTTGAAGAATCTCAACTCGATTTCCTTTGTGCGCGACGGCATCGCCCACGAAATCAAGCGCCAGATCGCTCTGATCGAGCGCGGTGGCACGATCGTCCAGGAGACGCGTGACTACGACGGCATGACCGGCACTTCTCAGTCGTTACGCAGCAAGGAAGAGGCGCACGACTACCGCTATTTCCCTGACCCGGATTTGATGCCGGTGAAGGTGGATGCCGGATGGAAATCGCGAATCCAGGCCGAGTGCCCGGAGTTGCCCTTTGCCAAGCAGCGCCGGTTTTTCGAGCAATACCAACTGCCTTACACCCTCACGTCCGTCCTCGTTTGGGACCGTGAGCTGGCCGATTTTTTTGAGGAAACCGCAAAACTCTGCGGTAAACCACAGGCGGTGGGCAACTGGATCGTCAACGACCTGTTGCGTGAACTCGGAGCTGCTGGATTAAATCTGGCGGATTCCAGGATTCGGCCGGCTCATCTTGCCGCGCTCGTGCAGATGGTCGAGTCGGGCGCTGTCCTCACCCATGCGGCGAAGGAAATTTTTGTCGCGATGTTCGCGACTGGCACTGAGCCCGGCGCGATCGCTGAGCAGCGTGGGCTTAAATCCGTGCCGACCGATACCGGCGAGCTTGAGCAATGGTGTCGCGATTCGATCGCGGCCAACGCCAAGGCGATCGCCGAATTCAAGGCCGGCAAGGACAGTGCAATCAATGCGTTTAAAGGTCCGGTGATGAAAGCCGCCAAAGGTAAGGCGAACCCTAAGCTCGTGGACGAGACGCTCCGGCGTCTGCTCGCGTCCTCGTGATAGCTTCGGCTGTGGTTCCCTCGTAGAATGACTGTGCGGCTCCCGATGGGGTTGCACGGCACGTGCCGGTGGCTGTCGTGAGTGCGTGATCAAACAACTTGCCCACCTTTGCCTGAAGACGAGCCGGCTCGATGAGATGACGGCGTTTTACTGTGAGGCGCTGGGTGCAACGCTCAAGTTTCGCTACCTCGATCCGCAGGGCCGGACCGTAGGCTGCTATTTCGCACTTGGAGAAAATACTTTCCTCGAGGTTTTCGATCATGCTGACGCGCACCGACGCAGCTGTGCCACGAAAGAGTTGGAACCATTGGAGGAGCCGCGTGACTGCTGGCTGATGCGCTACAATCATTTTTGCCTCCAAGTGGAGAATCTCGACGCCTATGCGGCGCTGCTGACCTCACGCGGAGTCAATGTGACCGGACGCAAAACCGGAAACGATCGTTCGCTACAGGCGTGGGTTCGCGATCCCGATGGCAACCTGATCGAGTTGCAGCAATACACCGTGCGGAGCCGGCAGATGACGGGCGAAGATTTTCAAGAGAGGGCTAAGTGATTCAGAACGGTGGCTTGCAGTGTCTTTTCATCATTAGGAAGGCACTACAACGGAGCCACTAATGATTATCGATGACTATGACTTACAGATGCGCCTTGAAGAATGGGTGTTTCCACTCAGAACCAATGGCCAGTTAGCTGCGAACCCCATGACTCGATTTGTTGCGAATGTCACCCAAGTGGTGAGTAAGATCTCCATTGCGTTATTTTGCGTCGCTTTAAGCACGCAGGCTTTTGCACAGCCTCCCACCGGCGTCCAACTCGCGAGCGGGGCTCACGGGCAGAGCGCGATTACCATCTTGGGTGCCCAAATCGGCTCGGTCGCCAGTGCCTACGGGATCACCGTGCAGAATCTAAGCACACTATTGCGGGCCCAGCCTTCATTCGGCGTCGACCGCAATGGTTCGTTGCTTTTCGCATGCAACGGTCTGGTGGCGAGTGCTCCGGCCAATGCTCTCGGGGCTAATTCATCGGTGACGCAGTTGGCTTTCGGCGGAACCGTCGACGCGTTTCAACTCCATAGTCTTCCCGGCGCGTCGCGAGTGATCTATCTCGATTTTGACGGCCACACGACGACAGGGACATCGTGGAACTCCGCGTTCACCGGCGGCGCAGCCATCGTTTCGCAGCCCTTCGACTTGGATGGTGATGCCACGACGTTCAGCGTGAGCGAGCGGGCGGTGATTCAATCGATCTGGAAGCGCGTTGCCGAGGACTACGCTCCCTTTGCGATCGATGTGACCACACAGGATCCGGGTATCGAGGCGCTGCGGAAGATCAATTCGGGGGACACCAACTTTGGCATACGTGTCGTGATCAGCCCGACGAATTGGTATAACACCGGGGCGGGCGGCACCGCTTACATCGGATCTTTCAATTGGAATTCGGACACGCCGTGTTTTGTTTTTACCCAGCAGTTGGGTAGCTACGAAAAATACATCGCGGAGGCCGCCGCGCACGAAGTTGGTCACACAGTCGGGCTTTATCATGACGGAATTGGTGGAGCCTCACCCAGCGAATACTATTTTGGCCACGGGGATTGGGCGCCAATTATGGGTGTCGGCTACTACAAAAACATCACGCAGTTCAGCAAAGGGGAATACACCACCGCCACCAACACCCAGGACGATCTCGCGGTGATTGCCACCTACGCGCCGCTGGCGGGCGACGACCATGGGAACACGCTGGCGACGGCGACCGTGATTAGCGGTCCAAACGTGGCTACCGGTGGCACGATCGAAACGCAGGTGGATGTGGACGTGTTCAAATTCGTCACCGGTGCGGGCGCAATCTCGCTTTCTCTGGTTGGACCTTCGCCGGGGCCAAATCTCGACCTAAAGGCAGAGCTGCTGGATTCGGCCGGCATAGTTTTGCAGACCGCAAATCCCGCGACGCTCGATGCAGCGATGGCCGCGACATTGAGTGCCGGCACTTATTATCTGAGGATAAGTGGCGTGGCGGCGGGAACCGTCGATACGGGCTACTCCAAATACGGCAGCATCGGGAATTACATTATCACGGGAACGTTGGTTTCGACTGTTGCGTCGGTTCCCCCGGTCGCCGTGGCAGGCGCCTCGGTGCTTTCTGGTCCGGCGCCGTTGACAGTGAATTTTTCGAGCGCGGGCTCCACTGATTCCGATGGCACGATTGCAAGCTACGCGTGGAATTTCGGTGATGGCACCAGCTCGGCCGTGGCCAACCCATCTCATACCTACGCTTCAGCGGGAGCATTCACCGCAGCGCTGACGGTGACGGACAATTCCGGCCTGACGGGAAGCGCGAATGTTTTGATCACCGTCACGGCAGTGAACGTGGGGCCGGCGATCACGTTGCAACCGGTGGGGCAGACGGTGAACGCAGGGGCGAGCGTGACGTTGAGTTCCGGGGCGAGCGGAACACCGGCGCCGAGCTACCAGTGGCAGAAGAACACAGTGGTGATCGTCGGGGCGACGAATGCGAGCCTGACGCTGAGCAACGTGACAACGGCGGACAGCGGAAGCTACACGCTGGCGGCGACGAACGTGGTGAGTAGCGCGACG
>JANOAF010000049.1:0-11858 GCA_031411015.1 Opitutaceae bacterium
CACGCCGGGCCAGGATTCGCTCGTGCCGAGCAGCGCGTATCTCTCGCGCGACGGCCGCAGCGTGTTCATCGGCGTGCCGGGACTGAAACCCGTGCAACAGCTCCGCGTCGGCTGGTCGCTCGCGACGACGACCGGCGTCGCCTTCGACGACAACGCCTACACCACGCCCTACGAACTCGCGAAATTCGACCCGCGCGCCGAGGGCTTCGGCGACATCGCCATCGATCTCACGCCGCGCGCCGCCGCGGCGCCCGTGGCCGCCGGCCCCGTGAGTGTTGAGGAGGGCAAACGCGTCGCGCAGCTCTTCGCGTGCGTCGCGTGCCACTTCGAGACCGCCAATAAGATCGCGGACCGCGCCGGCCCCACGTGGAAAGGCCTCGCCGGATCGCAGCGCGCCGTCTTCGTCGAAGGCAAACCCGCGACCATCACCGCCGACGACGCCTACCTTCGCGAATCGATCCTCAACTCCGCCGCGAAAATCGCCGCCGGCTACGAGAAGGGCGAGTTCGCGATGCCCAGCTACGCGGGCATGTTGAGCGAGTCACAGATCGATTCACTCGTGCTCTATATCAAGAGCCTGAAGTAGTCGTAGCGGCGGGCGTCCAGTAAGACCATCGAGTCAGGGCGAATAACACTGTTAGCCAAAAATCATGCAGTTCTCCGTTAAACTAAGCGCGAAGTTCCTGAAGCGTTCCTACGCGAAACGACTGTTTCCGCACCGGTGGCTTGGAGCCATTGCGGTAGTCGCGGTCGGTTACGCGGCCGCTTCGCAAGCGATACGAGGTGGTTTCAGTTTCTTTCCGATCTTTGGCGTTTCGCTGATAGCATTTTATCTCCTGATCTGTGGAGTGGCTTTGATCCAACAGTCGCGGGCGCTCGATGATTGGCGTGAGAAGCAAGGTGAGGCGCCAGTGCTCTATTCACTCTGCGAAGATTCGATTGAAAGCTTCTCTCAGATTGGCAGCACCAAGTTAAAGTGGAGTGCGTTCCGATCGCTCGCGATTACAGAATTCGACACATTGCTGATGTTCTCCGCACGCGGGGCGTTAACGTTACCGACAGATCAGATTCCGGGCGAAGCTCTAGAATTTTTGAAAAAGCAATTTAGTGCGCACGGAAAGAAGATCACCGACGCTAGGAAGAAAGCTAAATGCTAAGAATGTGAAGGCGGTAGGAGAACGGTGAGCTTGCGCATTACCGCGGTGCGAGTGTCTGCCATTGCCCGTCCGCCGTTCGTGCCTTTCGTGTCTTTCGTGGGCTCCACCTCCGATTCTCCCTCCCCCGCCGCGCAACGCCTCGTCCGCCAGATCGAGTTCATCGCGGAGTGCGACAAGCTGAAGGAAATTTTCCGGCAGACGATCAACTCGCAGAGTCGCCGCGCGGAAAACGACGCGGAGCACTCGTGGGCCTTTGCCCTGTGCGTGATCGTGCTCGCCGAGCACGCCAATGCGGCGATCGACGTGCTGCGCGTCCTCAAGATGGCGATCATCCACGATCTCGTGGAGATCGACGCCGGGGACACGTTTGCCTACGATGCGCAGGCCGCCGCGCAGCAGCACGACCGCGAGGCCCGCGCCGCCGATCGCATCTTCGGGCTGCTGCCCGCGGATCAGGCGGCGGAGTTCCGCGCGCTCTGGGATGAGTTCGAGGCGCGCGCGACGCCCGAGGCCAAGTTCGCACACGCCTGCGATCGTTTTCAACCGATGCTGCTCAACGCCCGCACCGAGGGCGGCAGCTGGCGCGCACACGGCATCACGCTCGACCGCGCGCAGCAGCGCGCCGCGCCGGTCGCCGACGGCTCGCGCGTGCTCTGGGAAAAAATCGAGGAGCTGCTGCACGAGGCCGTGGCCGCCGGGCACCTCGCGCGCACGTAACGGGGCCGTTGGAGCGGGGGCTTTAGCCCGGTTCAGCGCGTTGAAAAACAAGGCATGCACCACAGAGGACACAGAGTTCACGGAGCCATGCCCTCTGATCTTTCTCCGTGAACTCTGTGTCCTCTGTGGTGAGAAAGAAAACTGAGGCGCAACCGCGTGCCTCAAGACCTCGACTCCCGTCGCTTCGTCTCGGACTGTCCATTCCGGTGCCTCACATCCCCTTTGGCACGCGCGCGTCTCGCTCCGCAACCTCCCTCCATGCTTACCCCACTCCGCACCTTGGCGCTGTTGCTCGCGCTCGCCTCGTTTGCTTCCGCCGCCGACGAGGCTGCGCCACCGCCGCCGCGCGACTGGATCGATGCCAAGACCGGCCACCGCGTCATCCGCCTCTCGCCCGACGAGGGCGGCGGCAGTTTGTATTTTCACCAGCGCGCCTTCACGCCCGAAGGCGACAAGGTCATCCTCCGCGGCCGGCAGGGCACCCTTGTCGTCGATATTTCCAAACTCGGCACCGAGCCGGTGAAACCCGAACTCGTCACGAGCGCCGCGCCCATCACCACCGCATGGCGCACGCGGGAGTCCTACTACGTGGACCGCGCGAGCGGTTCGCTGATGGCCGTCCACCTCGACACGAAGGCCACGCGGCTCGTCGTGAAACTCCCCGCGCAGGCGCGCGGCGCGCAGTTCGCGATCAATTGCGACGAGTCGCTCCTCGTCGGCATCGGCCCCGATCCCGACGGCAAGACCATCCCACGCACCCCGCCCCCCGGCGATCCGGGCACCGGCGGCTCGTTGCTCAACCAATGGGCGGCCGGCACGCCCAAAATGCTCTACACGGTCAATGTGAAGACCGGAGAATTCAAGGTGCTGCACCGCGAGAACGACTGGACCAATCACCTCCAAGTCTCACCCACCGATCCACAGCAGATCGTGTTTTGCCACGAGGGCCCGTGGCACTGGGTCGATCGCACGTGGACGATCCGGGCCGACGGCGGCCCGGCGCGCCTGCTCCACGAGCGGACGATGAACATGGAGATCCAGGGCCACGAATTTTTCAGCAAGGACGGCAAGATGGTCTGGTATGATTTGCAGACGCCGAAGAGCGGCGTGTTCTGGCTCGCGGGCGTGGACCTCGCGACCGGTCACCGCACGTGGTATCACCACGAGCGCGCCGAGTGGAGCGTGCACTACTCCGTTTCCTACGACGGCAAACTCTTCGCCGGCGACGGTGGCGGCACCGCGAGCGTGGCGGCCAACGCGATGGACGGCACGCGCATCCCCGGCGGCAACGGCCAGTGGATGTATCTCTTCCGCCCCGTGCTGGCGCGCGGCAAATCTTTCAGCGACAAACGCGATCTGATCGACGTGGGTTATTTCCAGAGCGAGCGGCTCGTCGACATGTCGAATCACAACTACTCGAAGGACGGTGGCGTGGAGCCGAACCTGCATTTCACGCCCGACGGAAAGTGGCTGATCTTCAGCGGTAATTTCCACAGCCGTCAGCCCAACGGCCGCGGCCTCACGCACGCCTACGCCGTGGAAATCGCGAAGTCCAAGTAGGGCGGGCTTCAATCCGCCTCCCCCCACGCTTCCTCGTTTCTCAGCCATCACGTCCAGTCCGCACTATGCTCCGCTTCTCCCGCCTCGTCCTCGCCTTTTCGTGTCTTTCCTGTGTTTCCTGGTGCCTCTTTCCGACGGCCCGATCTCGCGCCGCCGAGGAACCGCCCCGCGAGTGGATCGATCCCGACACTGGCCACCGCGTCATCCGCCTCTCCAACGAGCCCGGTAGCTCCACGCTTTATTTTCACGACAACTCCTATTCGCCGCAGGGCGACAAACTGATCTTCAACAGCCCCAGCGGCACGGTCGCCGTCGACATCACAAAACTCGGGAGCGACTCACCGCAACCCGAGGTCGTGGTGCCCGGCGGACGCGGCAGCTACTTCGCGCGGAGAACACGTGAGATTTATTTCGTGCGCGGCGGTGCGGTTGGACGTGCTGGGCCTCCGCCCAACGCCCAAGCCCAACGTGACGGCGGCACGCCCCCCGCGGCACCGAATCCGACGCCACCGGCAGGCGATCCCGCGACGGGTGGTCGGCGCGGCGGCGGTCGCGGCGGCTTTGGCGGCGGTGAAGTGTTCGCCTACAATCTCGACACGAAGACTGAGCGCAAAATCCCCCACGCCTCGCGCACGCTCATCAATGCCGATGAGACATTGACCCTCTCGACCATCGCTGCCGAAGACCCTTCGGGCCAGACCCCGAAGCCCGCGTTTCGTGAGCCGCGCCCGCAGCTGGAGCGGATGTTTCCCGGCAAGAAACTCGAAGACCTCACGCCCGAGCAGCAATACGCCGTGAACAAAGAGGAGGGCCTCGCGCGCCGCGCCGTGAATCCGACCGGCATGGCGTTCATCTTCACGAATCTGAAAACCGGCGAAGCGAAGACCGTCGGCTACCAATACGGCTCGCTCAATCACATGCAGTTCTCGCCCACCGATCCGAATCTGCTGCTCTACTGCCACGAAGGCACGTGGCACGAAGTCGATCGGGTGTGGACGATGCGCACCGACGGCACCGAGCGCACGCTCCGCCGCAAGCGCACGATGGACATGGAAATCTCCGGCCACGAATTCTGGAGCCACGACGGCCAGAGCGTCTGGTTCGATCTTCAGACGCCGCGCAGCCAAGTCTTCTGGATCGCGGGGGTGAATCTCGCGACGGGCAAGGAGACGCGTTATCCCGTCGAGCGCGACGCGTGGTCGGTGCACTACAACATTTCCCGCGACAGCCAACTCTTCATGGGCGACGGCGGGGACGAGACACAGGTCGCGTTTTCCAAAAACGGCATGTGGATAAATCTCTTCCGCCCCCAGCCCGACGGCACGATGCCCCGCGAGAAACTCGTGAACATGGCAAAGCACAATTACGTGACCGGCCGCGGCGGCATCGAGCCCAATGGCTCGATTACGCCCGACAACAAATGGGTCGTCTTCTCCGGCAATTTCCACGGCGCACGCCACGTGTATGCCGTTGAGATCGCGAAGAAAAAGTAGGGCGCGGTCTCCGCCCCGCCCTCTAGCCCGCCCCACGGCATCAGCAGCAACCAAAATATTTCTCGTCACACTCCACCCCCCATGAAATCCAAACTCCTCCTCAGCCTCCTCGCCTGCACCACTGTGCTCCACGCCGCCGCACCCGCCGACCGCCCCGTCGTCCCGCTCTGGCCCAACGGCGCGCCCGGCTCCGAAGGCAAAAAAGCAATCCCGGAAAAAATCACCGGCTCGAATGTCTCGGGCATTCACAATCCATCGCTCACGGTTTATCTGCCCGCAAAAGACAAGGCCACCGGATGCGCCGTGATCGTCGCGCCCGGCGGCGGTCATGCGCGCCTCGCGATTGAACACGAGGGCTACAACGTCGCGCAGTTTCTCGCTGACAACGGTGTCGCCGCGTTCGTGCTCAAGCACCGGCTCGCAAAGGATGACACCGTCGCCCAAGGCGCCGCGCAGCCCTACACGATTGATCGCGATTCACTCAACGACGCGCAGCGCGCGATCAAGCTCGTGCGCAGCCGCGCCTCCGAGTGGGGTGTCGATTCGGCACGCGTGGGCATCATCGGGTTTTCCGCCGGCGGCGAAGTCGCGTTGCTCGCCGCGACGCGTTACTCGGCGGCCAAAACCGACGCCGCCGATGCCCTCGATCGGCAGAGCACGCGCCCCGACTTCTTCGGCCTCATTTATCCGGGCGGCCTCCCGCGCACGGACATCGAGCTCACGAAGGACACGCCGTCCGTCTTCCTCGCCTGCGGCTACGGCGACCGGCAGAACATTTCCGAAGGTTTGCCCGAATTCTATCTGAAGGCGAAGAAAGCGGGCGTGAACGCCGAGCTCCACATCTACGCCGGCGCCGGCCACGGCTTCGGTGTCCGTGCCAGCAACAAGGGTCCCTATGGCGCGTGGATCGCGCGCTTCACTGAGTGGCTCGGCGATCGGAAGATGCTCGGCGCGGCGAAATGAATTTTCGCCGGCTCATCGCCACGCTGGGTCTCGTGGTGTTCGCTCCGGTCTTTGTTGCGGCAAGCGAACCACCGGCACTGCGTTTTGTTTTCGGCGGCGCCACCGCGGCCCGTGGCACGCGCGTCGAGCCGGAAACCCTTTTCACCGCGGAGCGAGGATTCGGCTTTGAACCGGGCGCGACACTCACGGCGCAGCGGGTGTTTGTCGCGAGCGACCGCCCGTTCCTCTTTTCCGCCACGGTGCCGGAGGGAAACTACCGCGTCGTCGTCACCTATCCGCCAGGCGCTGCGCCGCTCACGATCAAGTCCGAATCGCGGCGCCTGATGATCGAAAGTCGCTCGGCTGCGCGGGCCGAGTTCATCGTGAATGTCCGCAACGCCAAGGTCCCGCCACCTCCGCTCAATGCGCCGGGCAACGACCACGTGGAGCTCAACAACCGCGAGAACAGCCCGACCAACGGACTCGTTTACCACTGGGACGAGAAGCTCACGCTCGAGTTCAACGGCTCCCATCCCGCGCTCTCCACCCTCGAGATCGGGGCGGCCCCCGAACTGCCGACGGTGTTTCTCGCCGGCGACTCGACCGTCACTGATCAACCGCGCGAACCCGGTGCGAGTTGGGGGCAAATGCTGCCGCGGTTTTTCAAGCCCACGCTCGCAGTCGCCAATCACGCGGAATCGGGTGAAACCTTAAAGTCGTTCATTACCGAGCTGCGACTCGACAAAATGCTCAGCCAAATGAAACGCGGCGACTGGCTCTTCCTCCAGTTTTCGCACAACGACCAGAAGCAGACCTGGCCGCAGACCTACGTCGAGGCGGGCACGACCTACAAGGCCTACCTCCGCGTCTTCATCGCCGAAGCGCGCCGCCGCGGAGTGACGCCCGTGCTGGTGACGCCGATGCAGCGCCGGCAATTCGACGAGGCGGGAAAAATCCGCAACTCGCACGGCGACTATCCCGCCGCCGTGCGCGATGTCGCACGCGAGGAAAACGTCTCCCTCATCGACCTTGAGCGCGCCAGCGTGGCATTCTACGAAGCGCTTGGCACGGAAAAATCTCCGCTCGCTTTCAGCGGAGGCGGGCGTGACCCCACCCATCACAACAATTACGGCGCTTACGAACTCGCCAAATGTATCGTGGCCGGCATCCGCGCCGCGAAACTCGATCTCGCCGCGCACATCGTGGATGATTTTGCGGGCTTCGAT
The DNA here is from genome assembly GCA_031411015.1 of Opitutaceae bacterium. GTDB lineage: Bacteria > Verrucomicrobiota > Verrucomicrobiia > Opitutales > Opitutaceae > ER46. The sequence goes on from JANOAF010000049.1 coordinate 7,096, forward strand.
CCGGCGCGGCCGGATGCGCCGGAGAGTTTCTCCCTCCCGGCCAGTCCCGGCCGGACGACGCAGGCACCTCGCGGGAATTAGGGCCGCGTTTTTTAGGGCCGGAATGCGTCTGACAGGATTGCGGCACATCCCGCGAGCCCGCTTGTCACGAGGCGAAATCGACCCACCGTGACGCTATTGAAAACACCCCGCTTTGCGCTCCTCGCATTCGCGTTACTGCTCTGGGCGATGGCGACCGCCGCTGCTCAGACCGCTCCGGACGCGGCTTATTTCACACCGAAGGAACTGGCCCAAGGCTATCGCGAGCGCGTCATCATGGCGAAACCTCATCTCGGCCGCCGGGCGACCGTCGATGCCGAGGAGGCAACCGAGCGCGTCCGAGTCCGGAGAAAATATGCGCGCTTCGACGGACTCCGCTCGATCGAGATTGAGGCCGGGGAAACCGCCGACGCCGCGATCGCGCGTCTGCGCGCGACGGGTCGCTACGAGTTTGTCGAGCGCGACTACCTTCGGCACGCCGAGGCGCTCCCGAGCGACACGCGTTTCACCGAGCAATGGTCACTCAGCAACAACGGCGCCAGCAACGGCGTCGTCGGCGCCGACATCAAGGCGACGCAGGCCTGGGACATTCGCAGCGATGCCTCCACCGTCATCGTTGCCGTGATCGATTCAGGCGTGCGCCTCTCCCACCCCGAACTGATTCCCAACCTCTGGGTCAACCCGCGCGAGGTCGCCGGCAATGGCCGCGACGACGACGGCAACGGCTACATCGACGACGTAAACGGCATCAACGCGATCGTCCCGCTCAACTCCGCGAACAGCGGCAATCCCAACGACGACAACGGCCACGGTTCCCACGTCGCTGGCATCATCGGAGCGGCGGGCAACAACGGGGCCGGCATCTCCGGCGTCGCGTGGCGCGTGCGCATCATGGCGCTCAAGGGTCTCTCCGCCAGCGGCACCGGCTCCACCTCCGATCTCGTGGAGTGCATCAACTACGCGATCGATAACGGTGCGCAGATCATCAATGCCTCCTATGGCGCGGCGGCGGCCGCGACTGGGCTCGGGTTTTCCGCGAGCGAGCTCACCGCGATTCGCCGCGCCCGCGATGCCGGCGTGATTTTTGTCGCGGCCGCGGGCAACGACGGCACCGACAACGATCTCGCGCTGAAGTATCCGGCAAGCCACCGCGTCGATAACATGGTCAGCGTCGGCAACATCACGCGGCGCGATGATCTTTCGGGATCGTCTTCGAATTTCGGCGCGGGGTCGGTCGATCTCTACGCGCCGGGCACGGAGATTCTTTCGTTGAGCAACACGGCCGACACCGGGGCCAGCGCCTATATCGTTCGCACGGGCACGTCGATGGCCGCGCCGCACGTCGTCGGCGCGCTCGCCCTCATCCGCGCGCAGTTTCCCAGCGACAGCTATCGCCAAGCCATCAACCGGCTGCTGCGTTCCGTCGACGTGCTGCCGGTGCTTTCGGGCAAAAGTCAGACCAGTGGCCGGCTGAATCTATTTCGCGCGCTCACTTCCACCGACAACCGCCCGTTCAACGATGATTTCGCGAACCGCGCGCGGCTCGCCGGCAGCAATTTTCTGGTGCGTTCGTCGAATGTGGGTGCGACCTCCGAGGCCTCAATTGGCGAACCGGCCATCCTCAACCAAATCCCGGCGGCTTCGCTCTGGTGGGAATGGACACCAAGTCTTACCGCACCGGTGCGCCTCTCCACCGCTGGCAGCGGCTACGACACGCTCATCGCCATCTATCGCGGCACTGCGCTCAACGCGCTCACGCTCGTCGCATCGAACGACGATGACGGCACCGCGACCACCTCGCGCCTTGAGTTCGCCGCCCAAGCCGGCGTGACCTATCAAATCAAGGTCGATGGAAAAGCCGGCGCCTCCGGTCTCACGCTGATCGACATCGGCGTCGTGCCTGCCAACGACGCGGTGGCCGCCGCCGAGGTCGTCACCGGCCGCAGCTTCCGGATCGATGCCGCCAACGCCAACACCACGCGTGAGACCGGCGAGCCGCGGATTCTTGGTTTCACGGGCGGGAAATCGCTGTGGTATCGCTGGGCCGCGCCAGCCGATGGCCGTTTCCAAATCGCCGTCAATTCGGACGGCTTCGATCCGTTGCTCGCGGTCTATCGCGGTGCGGCGGGCGCGAATTTTTCCGGGCTCACGCTGGTCGACGCCAACGATAATTTCGCCTTCGCCGGCAGCACGGACACGGGCGCGCTCGTCACGATCGAGGCCACGGCGGGCACGACCTATTTTTTCCAAATTGACGGCAAGGAAATCAGTTCCACCACGCCGCCGCCGAACGGAGCTTTTCGCCTCACGCTCAACGATTCGCTCTGGCAGGTGCCCGCCGGCGGGAGCATTACTTCCGCTCCCGCGGTCGGCCCGGATCGCGGGGTCTATGTCGGGAGCACCGATTTCAATTTCCTCGGAGTAAATGGCGACGGCTCTCGCCGCTGGCCCGCCATCACCATCGGGGGCCAGCTCGATACCACTGCGGCCACGCTCTCACCCGACGGCACGCTCTATTTCGGCGCCGGCCCATTGAGCACGGGCGACGGTAAACTCTACGCCTACAACTCGACCACCGGCGAAAAGAAATGGGAAATTATCGTGGGCGCCGGATCCAACGCCAGCAACGCCACCTCACTCGCAGCCGACGGCACAATCTACCTGCACACCAACGAGGGCCGGCTCTTCGCCTACGCCGACGATGGCGCCACCGCGCGGCTAAAGTGGAGCTTCGCCATTCCCGGCACCTCCTACGCTTCCGCGACGATCGCGGCCGATGGCACGATCTATCTCGGCTCCGACGACGACGCCACCGGCCATTTGCTCTACGCGCTCAATCCCGATGGCACGCGCAAATGGACCTTCCGCCCGGACAACGCGATCTACACCGCGGTCGCACTCGATGCGGCCGGCAATCTCTACTTCGGCACGCTCAGCTCGGGCCGGCTCTATTCGGTGACATCTGCGGGAGTCCTGCGTTGGATTTACAGCGGAGCGGCCCTTGGCACGTCGTCGTCGCCGGCACTCAGCCCCGACGGCGGCACCGTTTATTTCGGCGCCTACGATTCCAAATTTTACGCCGTCAACACAGCGACTGGCACCGTGCGCTGGACCTTTCCACTGGGCAAGGAAGTGCGCGCTTCATCGCCCGCGGTTGATGCCAATGGCACCGTCTACATCGGTTGCTACGACGGCCTCGTCTACGCGATCAATCCCGACGGGACGTTGAAACGCACATGGGCGACCGCTGACATTATTCGCTCCTCTCCGGCCATCGCCGGCACCACGCTCTACGTGGGCAGTAACGACCACAAACTCTACGCCTTCGACATCGGCGCAGGTCCGGCGGCCGGACCGTGGCCGCAATATCACCACAACGCACGCCGCACCGGTCGTGCCACGGCCGAGGCGTTTGCCATTCTCACTGCGCCACAATCCCAAGTCGCCATCCTCGGGCTACCGCTCGCACTCAGCGTCATCGCCACGGGCACCGGACCGCTCACCTACCAGTGGAAACGCAACGACACGCCCATCGCTGGAGCAACCTCTGCGAGTTATCAGGTGCCCAACGTCATCGCCGCCACGGCGGGAAACTACACCGTCACTATCGCCGGTCCGCAGGGCGCGCTCACCAGCGCCGCGGCAATCATCACGGTCGAGCCACCGATTCCCGGGCGATTGATCAACCTTTCCGTGCGCACCACCGCCGGCACGGGAGCACAGATTCTCACCATGGGATTTGTAATCGCCGGCACACCCGACGCGACGGTGCTGCTGCGCGGCATCGGCCCAAGCCTCACGGGCTTCGGCGTCGTTGGGGCGCTCACCGATCCGCAGCTCCAATTGTTCGCGGGCACGACGAGTATCGCGACGAACGACAATTGGGGCGGCGGTGCTCTCGCCGCAGATTTTGCCGCCGTCGGCGCCTTTCCCCTCGACGCGGCCTCGCGCGACGCCGCCCTCGTGCGCAACCTCGCGGCTGGCAACTATTCTGCCCAAGTGATCGGTTCTGGTCAGGCAGGGATCGCATTGGCGGAGCTCTACGACCGGAGTTCCGGCATCGGCGCTCGCCTCATCAACGTTTCCGCCCGAGCCCAAGTCGGCACCGGCGGCGGCATCCTCATCGCGGGATTCACGATTTCAGGCAATGTGCCGAAGCCAGTCCTGATCCGCGCGATCGGCCCGGCGCTCAGCGCATTCGGCGTGACGGGCACGCTCGCCAATCCACGCCTCGATCTCTATCGCGGCACGACTGTGGTGCAAAGTAACGATGACTGGGCCGGAGCCACCGCCCTCGCCAACGCATTTACCCGTGTGGGTGCTTTCAACCTCCCCAACGCAGCCAGCCGGGACGCCGCACTCCTCGTGACACTCTTACCAGGCGGTTACACGGTGCAGGTGGCCGGCGTGGGTGGCACCACCGGCGTGGCTTTGGTCGAAGTCTACGAGATGCCGTAGTGGCAACGGGCCGGCTACGTAGCTTCACGGCTTTGCAAAGCCAGAAGCGTGTGGTCAATTGCCTCATGCCTAAGCCGTGCTCCGCCTGAAAAATACACGGCTGGAACAACAGTAATTCCCCTCATCATGCCGATCAGCAGGAACTTTGACTAGAAATCAGACACGACCCCCTGATCACTGTGCGAATGTTTCGTTTTTCTCACTTCCTCGGGCTTGCTCTCGTTGTTTCAGGCTTTGGCCTGTCGAAGGCTCCAGCTCAAAGTTAT
>JANOAF010000050.1:0-8696 GCA_031411015.1 Opitutaceae bacterium
GTCGATGACAGCGCTCATTTGCGGGCCTCGGGAGCGTCGAAGGTGGCCACGATGTCGCCGGCGAGGTCGAAGGCGCGTTGGGAATCGGCCGCCGTGGCGGTCGCACGACCGACGAGCAGCAGCCCCTCGCGGCCGAGGTCGCGCACGAAGAAGCATTGATCGAGTTTTTCGCCGTCGATCATCACCCCGCGCACGCCGGCCGCCGCGATGCCGTCGAGCTCAAACACCGCGATGGGGAGGTTAGGCTGCGTGGAGAGATATTGATCGAGCAGGGCGCGGGCGAAGTCCTTCGACGACGCGCCTTCGCTGAGGCGCTGGCTGAGGTTGACCTGCATCTTGCCGTCGGCGTCGAAGACGAGCGTGCGCTTGCCGTCGTCGATTACGTGCCAGCCGAGCGGGACGTGGAACATCCCCACGACCGCGCCCGCCGCAACGGTGGCGAATTTGCCCTTGAGGTCCACGGAGACGACGCGCGGCACGAGGCCGGCGCCGCGGCTGCGGAGGTTGGCGTTGAACGTGTGCTCCGCGTCGAGCGAGCTGGCGTCCTCGGCGAGGGCGAGCGCGGCCAGTTCGGCTGGCGTGAGTTTGGCCGTGGGCGCCGCTGCCGATACCGCTGGAGCGGCGGCCTTGGATTTCTTTTTGGGCGCCTGCTTGTCGGCGGCGGCCGCCTTGGCCTCGGGCGCGGCGGCGGGTTTTTCCTCGCTCTTCGCCGCGGGCTTGCCAGGGAAGAGCGATACCTGGGTGCCGCGCGTTTCGCGCAGTTCGAGCGACGCGAGCATCGGCGCCATAGTTTTGATCGCACTGTCCCACAGCGCCTCGGGCGCCATCGCGGACATTTGAAAGAGCCGGCCGCCGTCCTCGAACAGCATGAAGCGCATCTTCATCGTGATGTCGTCGGCCTTCTGCGTGGCGTCGCACGTGACGGCGGGATACGCGCCGATGCGCGTTTCCTTTACGGGCGTGTGCGTATAGCCCTCGGCGCTGCAGATATAGTCCAACCACTGCGAGACCGTGCCGTCTTCATAGGCCGGCCGGGCTGCCACGGTGAACACCATGGGTCCATACTGCGTGACCGCGATCGCCAGCGGCATGAATTGCGCGCCCTTGGAAAAATCCGTCTCCTCGGCGGGCAGATCGGCGACTTTGAAATCGGCTGGCTTGAGGAAGCGGCAGGTGAGGCCAGCGTGGGCGGCGAGGGCGACGACATGATAGTCGTCACCGGAGGGGAGCGAGGCGCTCATAGGCTTCGGACTTTTCGGGGAGAGGGTGGGGATGGCCGGGGCGGCGATTCCCAGCAGCGCTCCGGCGAGGAAACAAGCCGAAGCGCTGAGCGGGAAGGAGACGCGGAGTCGGCCGGCCATGCAAGGTTGTGGAGTGGACAGAGGAATCAGGCCGGCCACGCAAACTTCACGGACTTTGCGGCGTCGGCCGTGCCGTCAAACTTGCGGAGCTGGACGAGCATCTCGACCTCATGGGGCTGGCCGTTCTGCACGTGGACGCGAAACTGGATATTGCGCACATCGCCGGCGCTGGGGTCGAAGCTGTAGCCCCATAGAAACCACGGCTTGCCCTGGGCGCCGGTCGAGCGGGCGTTGCTCTTCATCATCGCGGGTTCGAACACCGCGCCGGCGGTCTGGGACGACTTGATGCGCACGCGCCAGTCGCCGCTGCTGTCGGTTTCCTTGTAGGCGACGAAAGCGTAGTCGCAGTTGAGCACGGCGTCGTAGGCATCGACGTAGGCGAGATGCTGGTATTGCGCGCCGCCGACAATGGAGGCGGGGGCTTCGATGAGTTGAGGAGTGGCGGTGGGGGACTTCATTTTTTTATTTGGTTAACGAGCGTTGGGAGTTGAATGAGTTTTTTGAGAACGGGATTATTTTCTCACAATTTCGTGGCTCTGTGAATTGGCCGTTCGGCGGTTGGCCGAATGGCCACCACGAAACGAATACATGCGACGCCGGACCTTCATCTAGGCCGGCGCACAAATTTTCGCCCGCAAGGCGGCCAGTTTCCGATGCGTCGTCCGGCGCGTGAATCACTCCACGCGGTAGCGGGCGCTGAACGTGGGTGCTCCCGCCGGTCCGGGCTCGGCATCGATCCAAGCGCTCCATTTTCCCACCTCCTTCAGCGAGGTGCGCCGCAACGGCAGGGCGACGCGAAACCAGATTTCTTTGTTAAATCGAACTTCGAGAAATATTTCTCGGGAATGGCTGACGAGCGGAACAGTGGCGGGGACGAGCCAGTGGGCGTCGATTTCCTTGGCCTCGGCGAAGCGGAATTTTCCGGTCGGTTGGCGGCCCACGCCCAGCAGGTAGAGGCCCGCCTCCGCAGTGCTTTCGTCGATGGCGTTGGTCGCGGGAAAATTTTTCGCGGCGCGCACTTCGACCGCGAGCACGAGCGAGCGGCCGACGGACACGACCTTGTCGGCGGGTAGCCTGGGACCGCGGTCGGACCGCGCCCACAGAATCACTGCGGCAATGAGCGAGAGCGTGAGCACCGAGCCGCACGCCAGTGCAAGACCCTTGAAAAATCCCGACGACACCCCGGCGGCGACGAGCCGCGCTGCGATTAGTCCGACGGCGAACGCGACGACTCCGCCGAGCGCCGCACAGACAATCATGAGGTAGCCGGCTGCGCCCTCGGAATTTGAGATGCGATACCAGTTTCCGCAGAAACTGAAGACGACGACGGTGCACGCGACGCCGAAGATGCCGGCTAGGATCGCGATGAGCAGGGAGGCAAGCCAGGTCACGGGATTGGGGTGGGGTGAAAGAGGGAGCGGAGAGTCTGGAGTAAGACCACCGCCAGGTGAATGCGCCTTTCGGCCCAGGCGAGCGGCGGGCACCGCTTCGAGGCGCTCTGCCCGGCGTTCGCGCGCCTCGGGCCCATACTCCAAAAAGCGCGAGCGCGCGGGGCCGGCGCGGAGGGTCGTTATGGCGGGCTTGTAAGCGACTTGGCGTGCGGCTCAAGTCAGCCGGTGGCTTCGGGCCGTGCGCCGGATTTTGCGAATCAGGAAACGAGCCCGGATCACCCACGTTGGTGGCAACAAACAGTCCGCAGCAGCGATTGGTTTCTTCCGCAGGGAAGCGACGGGGCGAAGCTGTGATCGGATGTGTGATTGGAAAGTCATGGCACGAGTGATGACGGCCGATCAGGTCACCGATCGGCACGAGGTGAGATGGAATCTTGTCCTGCAGTATTCTGGCCTTGGGCTCATGGTGGTGCAGGGGATCGTGCTGGTCCCACTGTATCTGCGCTTCGTCGGTGCGGTAGAGTTTGGCTTGTGGCTGGTGGCCAGTGGCGTCGCCACTTGGATCACGATTGTCGATCCAGGGGTGTCAGGTTTGTTTCAACAGCGCGTCTCACGGGCGCTCGGGAGCGATCAGCCGGCGCGGGTTCGGCTGCTCGTGCGCCAAGGTCTACGGCTTACTTCCATCCTCGTGGCATCGATGATCGGGGTCGGGGCAATCGCTGCGCCCTGGCTTCTGCAGGTTGTCGATTCACGCGGATTGGTGCCGTCGGCCACCGGCGCGTGGATGATTTTCTTGGCGGTGATCGGCGTGGCGGCCGGGATGGCAGCCTCATTCACGACCTCCGTCGGCGTGGCCCTGCGCAACACGCGCCAGCACACGATTGTCGGTTTGCTTGCCTCGGTGCTGTCGATTGCCACGACCGTGGCCTTGCTATTTGCAGACATGGGCGTGTTGGCTTTGGCGATCGGCATGCTGGTGCGGGGCGCGGGGGAGGCGGGAGTCGGCTATGTTCTAGTGTGCCGGGAGCTGGCGGCTTTGCCGACAACTAGCACTGTGTGCTCAAGCGAAAACGGCGCGGGGTTTGAAATCGGAATGCTGAAGTGGTCCTCACTCGAAAAGCTTGTGGGAACGGTGGCTGCAACCGCGGACCTGTTCTTGGTCGGTCGCTTTCTCGATGGTGGGACGGTCACATCTTACGCCATCATGCGGCGTCCCGTTGACATGCTCTCCACCCTCCTAATGCGCTCATCGGGGGCGCTGATTCCGACGGTCACGTATCTCGACGGGAAACAGGCCGACGCCGATCTGCATGACTTGGTCGTGGGGGCGTGTTCGAGAATCGTGTGGTTGCTCAGTTTGGCGTGCCTTGGGGCGGTGGTATTCTTGGAACTCTTGGTCGGTCTCTGGGTGGGGCCGCAGCACTACATGGGCGTGCAGATTGCCGCCGTGCTCGTCGTGGGCCTGGCGATTCAGGTGTTTGCCGGAGCGTTTGCCAATTTCCTCTGGGCGAGCGGTGCGGCGCAGGTGTTTCTCAAGCTGAACACGCTGCTCAGTGCACTGAGCGTTATCGGCATGGTCGCCGGCATCCATTTCGGCGGAGTGGTTGGGCTGCTGCTCGGGGCCTTGCTGCCAAAGATGCTGCTTGGAGTTTGGCTGCTGCCGAAGCTGGCCTTGACCGCACTGCGCATCGACCGGGCGGGGCGAATGGCAATTTGGCGTGAGTCGGCTCAGGCGATGGCTGCGTTTGTGGTTGGCCTCCTTATTTTCCTCGCGCTGAAGGGAACGAGATCCACCGCGTTCCTCAATGGGTTGGGTGCGATGGTCGGCGCGGTGACCGCGCTTGGCTTACTTTCTGCCCTCGCACGGCGTGATCTGCGCAGAGCGATTGCTTGGTGGCCGCGAAAAAATCCTAGTCGTCGATGACGGCCAGACGCAGAATGCGCGTCCATGTGATGGGCGGATTGGGGAATCAGTTTTTCATTTACGCCGCGGCCCTGGCATTTGCGCGGCGCTGGAGCGTCGAAATGGCGGTGGATTCCGTAAGCGCGTTCGAGAGCGACTACATTTATCGCCGGGAATATCTTCTGGACCAGTTTTCGATCTCTTCCCCGATCATTGCGGCGAATGATCGCTTCGTCGGGCGCTGGGGGCGGCTGAGGTGGCGGCTAATGCTCAAGGCGGAAGCGCTGGGGCTGGCGGGAAAAGCGTGGGCGGTCGTTCGGGAGAAAACTCCGCCGTCGCGCTACGGCGCGCGAGTGCTGCACTTTTTCGACTACTGGCAGAGCGAGCGCTATTTCTCGGAGTGTGCCGATTTGGTCCGGAAAGAATTTCAGCCGACGGCGGCGCTGCCGGATTCGAGTCAGGCCGAGCTGGCGGCAGTCCGGGCGCAACCCGAGGCCGTGGCGGTTGGCATCCGGCGTTTCGTGGACCGGCCTGATCCGGCGCTGGGGTATTCGACGCCACTAGAGTTTTATCATACGTCGTTTGCCGAAATCGCGCGCCGAGTGCCGGGGGCGCATCTTTTTATCGTGACCGAGGATCCGGTCTGGGTTGCCCAGCACCTACGTTGCCGTCTGCCGCACACAGTGATCATGCATAAGGAAAGCAATCGGCGAGCCTTCGAAAATTTGGCGATAATGCAGGCGTGCCGGCATTTCGTGATCGGAAATAGCACTTATCATTGGTGGGGCACTTGGCTGGGTGAAAAGCCGGGCGCGCAGATTCACGTGGATTCGCAGTTTGCCGAGACGAACCCCGATTTTTATCCCCAGCGTTGGCAACGCATTTGAATTCCTACGGACACATGGACTACCGCGAAATCATCTACCGCCAATACGCCGCCAAGTTTCAGGCGAACGGCTACCAGCGGCCCGACCTAGTCGCGCAGTGGACGCGCGCCTATCGCTGGTTTTTCCGGCGCTGGCTGCCGGCCGAACCACAGGCGGCGATCCTCGATGTCGGCTGCGGCGGTGGACAGATGCTGCAGGTTTTTCGCGCGCTCGGCTTCAACGCGGCGCAGGGTGTGGACATCAGCGCCCAGCAGGCCCAGAAGGCGCGCGAGGCCGGGCTCGACGTGCGGTGTGGCGACGCGCTCGCCGCGCTGCGCGAAAATGAAAACCACTGGGACCTGATTCTCGCGATCGATATCCTGGAGCACTTGAAAAAAGATGAGGCGCTGGAGTTCATCCGCTCGGCGCACGCGGCATTGAAGCCCGGCGGGCGGCTGATTTTGCAGATGCCAAATCCCAGCGCGCCGGCGGGCATGCGCGTGCGCTATGGCGATCTCACGCATGAGATTTCGCTGAGCCCCGATTGCACAGCGCGGCTACTCGATCTTTTTGGCTTCACCGCAATTGAATGCCGTGAGACGGGACCGGTGCCGGGTTGGACGGCGCCGGTCGCTACGCTCCGCTGGCTGCTGTGGCAGGGCTGCCGCGTGGCATTGATGGTTTTCGATCTGATCGAGACGGGTGGGTCGGGTAACGCGGTCCACACGCGCGTGTATTTGGTTTCGGCGTGCCGGCCGGTAAAGTCGTCGTGAGGTCGGTATCATTGCGTATCGGTTACGTGGGCTCGCTTGAGCCGGGTGGGACGTGCTACTCCCGCATGCTCGCGCTGCAGAGCGTGGAAGCCGCGGTGTTTCCGTTCGACACGGATCCGGCATTAAAAATTCGCGGGCCGGCGCGCTGGCTCGAACATTTCCCCGGCTTGGGCGCGGGTTCGCGGCGGTTGAATCGCGAGCTGCTATCCTTCGCGCGGGAGCAGCGGTTGAATTTCATCTGGATCGACAAGGGTCAGTGGGTTTCCGCCGCGACGCTCCGGGCGCTGCGCCGCGCGGGTGTGCGGCTGGCGCATCATGTGACGGATGCGTTGTGGCCCCGGAACCTCCGCCTGCAGCTCACGCGCCTGCGCCTCGCCGCCAACGCGCACCTCTACGATCATTTCGTGACGAGTAACGAGCGCGACTTCCAGCGGCTCCAACGAGTGATGCCCGGCCGCGTGGGGCTGACTCAGCTCGGCTACGACGAGCGCCGATTCGCCGCCGCCGCAATCGACGACCCGGCGCTGGTTGCCCGCTGGCAACGCGACGTGATTTTCGTGGGCCACCACGAGCCGGGCACGGAGCGCGGCATCGTTGCGCTGATCGACGCCGGGATGCCCGTGCAGGTTTTTGGCCGGCGCTGGCTGGAGCGGGCGCGGGCCAATCCCAAGCTCGTGGGCTTCGTGAATGACAACCTCGGCGATCTGGAATATGTGTGGACGCTCAAGCTCGCCCGCATCGGCCTGTGTTTTGTCTCCGAGTGGAACTACAACCAGACGGCGGGCCGCAGTTACGAAATTCCGGCGTGCGGAACCTTCCTTCTCGCGCCGCGCACGGCCGAGCACCAGCGCCACTATCGCGAAGGCGTGGAGGCGGAATTTTTCGGCAATGAAACCGAACTCGTCAGCAAGGTGCGGCACTACCTCGGCGATGATACCGCGCGGCGCAGTGTGGCCGCATACGGCCGGGAGCGCTGTGTAACCTCCGGCTACAGCTGGCGTGAAATCATGCTCCGGGATTGGGCGGCAATCGGCGGAAAACTGGGCGAGACTACGGCTCGATAGCGAACACAACCATGGACACCTTTTCCTGGCAGCTCGGGGTGGCGCTCGTCCTCGCGGTGGGAATCAACGCCTGGATTATCCGGATTTTCTACCGGCGGCTGCGCGATCAAGTCCTGCTCGGCGGCATCGCCGTGTTTTTCCTGATGCAGTGTCTGTGGCTAGCTTTCTATCTGATTCTGGTCGGTTCGACGCTCATCCAGATCGGCCCGGAGGTGGCGTTGAATTTCAATGACGCGCCGTTTGCCATCGCACTGGGCCAGACGATTATCCCTCTAGTGGCCCTCCTTTGCGGCTGGTTGTGCAGCAGCCGGAAAAACCCCGGCACCGCGGTGCTACTGGAACAGGTCAACCGGCAGCGCATCCCGGTGTTCGAGTTTGTCCTCGGCGCGTTTGCCGTGGGGCTGATGCTCTATTTCGTCGGCACCGTGTTCGTGCGGGTGCCCTTGCTCACGCCGACAATCATCTATTTTCACCTGTCGTTTTACATGACGCCGCTGCTCATTGGGCTGTGCTGGCGGCGGTATCGCGTGGCGACGGCGATTTTTACCGGGGCCGTGATGATTGGTGGATTGTTCGCGCTCTCGGCTGGGTCGCGTTCGCTGCTCTTTCTCCCCATGGCTTTTTTTGGCCTAGGGGTTTGGTTCACGCTGCCGCGGCGCTCGCGCGCGTGGGCGGGAATCGTCGCACTAGTTCTGGTCGTGCCGGCGTTCTATGTCAGTGCGCGCATCGAGAATGTGCGCAAAGAGGGCACAACCGACTTCGAGCGCGATGTGCTCGCACGGGCGAGCGAGATGCGGCGATTGATGGGTGACGCGACGGGCCGGGACAACCTCGTCGCGACCCTCGCACGGGGCGTCGAGCGTATGATCATGTGGTGCAATTTCGTCTCGCTGGACTTTTCACCCGAACGCGTGCCCTTCCGGGGTTGGGGAGATTTTGGCACCGAGCTACGCTTCACCAACCAGTCGACGCTATTTCGGGATTCCGATGAGCACCTCGATGAAAGCCTTGAACGCGAGTTCGGATTGGGCACGGCGAGAATTTATGGCTTCTCCGTCTCGGTTGGGGGCACCGTGCCGTTTCCACTCTTGGCGGATGGTTGGTCGCGCGGTGGAATCTGGGGAGTGGTCCCGCTGGCAGGAATTCTCTGTCTTCTCTGGGGAGGGATGGAGCGCATCATCCGGCATGTCTTTCGGGAGCAGCCGCATTACGTGCTCGCGTTACTGGCGATTCTACTGGGGTCGTCCTACGACAAGATGAGCGTCTACGGTTTTTCCTACAACCTGCGCTATCTCGCCATGCAGGTGATACTATGGGGCGGTTTATTTTATCTGGCGG
>JANOAF010000051.1:0-9037 GCA_031411015.1 Opitutaceae bacterium
ATTTCGCGAAATACCAGGGCGAACCGCGCAGGAAGTATTCCATCCGCGCGGGCTCGCCATTGCCGCGCACGTAGTCGCGCACGAAGTCCCTGTAACCATCATTCCACGACGCCCAGCCCGTGTCGCGCAGCGCGCCCGCGATATGCCCGCGAAAACTCCACGGCTCCGCGATCAAAATCACGTTGGGCTTCACGCGCTTCAGCGCCGCCTCGATGTCGCGCAGCACGTCCACGCCGAGCAGCTCCGCGAGATCGAAGCGAAAGCCATCCACGCCGTAGGCCTCGATGAAGTGGACGCAGCTGTCGATGATGAGCCGCCGCGCCATCGCCGAGCGCGCCCGGAGATCGTTGCCGCAGCCGCTCCAGTTGGTCAGCGCACCGTTGGCGTCCTGCTCGAAATAGTAGAGGCGGTCGATCGCCATCAGATGCGCGGGCACGCCGACGTGATTGAACACCACATCGAGCACCACCGCCATGCCGCGCCGGTGGAACGCCGCCACCAGTTCCTGAAATTCCCGCACGCCCGACGCCTGCTCCGCATCGAGCGCATAGCTGCTCTCGGTCGCGAAGAAATTATTGGTCATGTAGCCCCAGTGATACTCGTCGGTCGTGACGTTATCGAACTCGTGCACGGGTTGCAGCTCCACACAGTTTACGCCGAGGTGATGCAAATAAAAATCCGGGCTCTCCACCCACGCGCGAAGCCCCGAGAAACCGAGCCGCGCATCGGCCGCGATTTTTACCGGTGCGTTCGCCACGAGGTCACGCACGTGCGCCTCCGCGATCACGAGGTCGTGCCAAGCGGGCGTCACGAACATCCGATCCCCCTGCCCCACCCAAGCCGGATCCAGCACGATGCCGGGACCGTCGCGGCCCACGGTCGCGAGCGCGTAGGGATCGAGCACGCGCACGGCGGGATCGAAGCCGTGGCTCCGATCCCCTTCGAGCGCATACCAGTAAAACCACCCGTGCAGATTACGGTCGAGCGCGAGTTCCCAGACGCCCGCTGCGCCGTCGACATCGTCCCGCCGCGCGAGCGGATAGTTTGCGGCGAGGGCCAGTGCGGCCTTGGAAAATCCCGCCTCGCGAGAAATCCACAGCGTGACTTGTAGCGCCCGCGGGGCGAAGAGCCGGAAGACCGTCTCGCCCTCGCGCACCAGCGCGCCCAACGGCAGCTCCGTTTTCAACTCGAAGAAAAAATTCCCGGGGACCACCGGCACACTGCCCTCCGCCCGATCCGCCCAACCTACGAACCACGGCTCCGCCAAACTCAACGGCTCCTCGACCGTGAAGCGCCACAAGTGCCAGCCGGTCCGCCGCGGATCCAGGACCCGGTTGAGATTCCCGCTTTCATCGCGCACGACATTGGGCGCATCGGTGGGCGGCACGAGCCACTGGCATTCGCCCGTGACAAACTTGAAGCGCTGGCCCCAACCGAGAAACTGCGCGGCGTCGCCTTTCCAGCTGAGCACGCGCTCCCCCTCCAGTTCGGTGGGTTGGAGTTGCCACGCCTCATCGCCAACCGCCGCCTGCCATTGGTTAAAGTCGCCCGCCAGATATACCGTATCGCGCGCCGGATCGATGTCGCAGCCGTGCTCCAGCGGCAGCACGAACGTAATCGCGCCATCCGCGTTGTTGAAAAAATAGCCGTAAGCCCGGCCCGCCGGCAGCCCCGGGGCCGGAGCCAGCGCGGCTGCGTCCAGACTGCGCTTGCCCAGGGAAAAACTCGGATGCGTGCGCTTCGCCCAGTCGCGATCGAGCTCGATGATGCCGGACGATGGGGACTCAAGCCACGATCGGACGATGCGGTGCGGTTCTGCCATTGGGAGCGAGAAAGCAATTCGTGGACCGCCCGCGCGACAAGCGGGAAACTTGCGCCGTCGCTCCAGGGCCGGCAACGCACCGGCGCTCGCCCGGGTTTTCCAACGATTTGACAACGGCAGGCCCAAACGCGTGGGTTCTAGGCTCCTATCGTGATCGCCCGCGAAAAAATCCTCGTCGCCATGTCCGGCGGAGTCGACAGCTCGGTCGCCGCCCTGCTGCTGAAACAACAAGGCTACGACGTCGTCGGGGCCTAC
Source organism: Opitutaceae bacterium (assembly GCA_031411015.1). Classification (GTDB taxonomy): domain Bacteria; phylum Verrucomicrobiota; class Verrucomicrobiia; order Opitutales; family Opitutaceae; genus ER46. The sequence continues at coordinate 2,078 of JANOAF010000051.1, forward strand.
ATGAAGAACTGGATCAACGAGGATAATATCGTGGGCGACTGCCCGTGGCTGCGCGACATCGACGACGCCCGCGCCGTCGCCGATCATCTCGGCATCGAGTTTCACGTCGTTAACCTGATGCGCGACTATCGGGAGAAGATCGTCGACTACCTCCTCGAAGGTTACGCGCGCGGCCTCACGCCGAACCCCGACATCATGTGCAACCGCGAGATCAAGTTCGGCGTGTTCCGGGCGTGGGCGAAGGACCACGGCTTCGCCGCCGTCGCCACCGGCCACTACGCGCGGCGAGCGGGGTGGCACGGGCGTCCCGCCAGTGATCAGGAAATTCACGGGCGAGAAGCCGGTGCCACGGTCCAACTCCTCGAAGGCGCCGACAAAAACAAAGACCAGTCCTACTTCCTCGCGCTCCTTTCGCAGGCACAACTCGCCGACGCGCGTTTCCCGATCGGCCACCTCCCGAAGCCCGAGCTGCGCGCCCTCGCCCGGGAAGCGAAGCTTCCGACCGCCGACAAGAAGGACAGCCAGGGAATTTGTTTTATCGGGGAAGTGAAGATGGCGGATTTCCTCCGCGCCTACGTGCCCGACTCACCCGGCCCAATCGTCCGAGCGACCGACGGAAAAGAACTCGGCCGGCACCGCGGCCTGCATTTCTACACCCTCGGCCAGCGCAAAGGCATCGGCATCCCCTCGAACACCGACCACGAGGCCTACGTCGTCGTCGGCAAACGCGCCGTCGACCGCGCGCTGCTTGTCGCCTTCGATCACCCCGCTGCGCCGGGACTCTTCCAAAGCGAAGTCCGTGTCCACTCGCTGAGCTGGATCGGCGATCCGATTGAAACCGCACGCACCCTCGAAGGCCGTGTGCGCTACCGCGATCCGCGCGTGCCGATTACCTTCACCCCCGAGGGCGGCGGCACCGCTTCGATCGAATTCCAAGCACCCCAACGCGGCCTCGCCAGCGGCCAAGTGCTGGCCTTTTACGAGGGCGAGCAATTGCTCGGCGGCGGAGTGTATTTGTAGGGCGGGGGTCGGTGTGACCGGCCCTCGGTGCGAACGCCCAACCCGTGTAAGGCCGAGTCCGTGACCCACCCTACCTTAGTTCGGCAAACACCAAGCTCGCAGCAAACACCAGAAACACCCCGCCGAGCGCCCGATCAATCCAGTGACCGTGGCGGAGAAAAGCCCGGCGCACCGGAGTCTGCGTGAACAACACTGCGACGAGGCAAAACCACGCGGCGGTCGTGAGCGCCATCCACGCGCCATAGCCGGCTTGAATGAGTTTCGGCGTTCGCGGGCTCACCACTACGGCAAAGAGCGCGATGAAGAACAGCGTCGCCTTGGGGTTGAGCGCGTTGGTGAGAAAACCCGTCCCGAACGCCGCGCACGCCGATGGCGGCGCGGCCCTCGCTCCGGTTTCCAACATCCCTTCGCTCTGCCGCGGTTTGGCCCGCAGCGCTTGCACGCCGATCGACGCGAGATAAGCCGCGCCGGAAATTTTCACGACGTTGAACCACAACTCCGACCCGCTGATCAGCAGCCCCAACCCGAGCAACGAATAGGTCACATGCAGCAAAATCGCCGCACCCACTCCCAAGCTCGTCCAGATCGCAGTGCCGCGTCCGTGCGCGATACTTTGCTTGAGCACGATGGCGAAGTCCGGGCCGGGACTGGCCACGGCCAGCAGGTGTGCACCGGCGACCTGCGCAAATTCCAGCCAGTGGTCGTCCATGCGAGGCGCGACGACTACAGCGCCACTTCCTTGAAATTCGGGGCCGCGATCATTTGTTCAAAACCCTTGGGGTCGATCAGCGCCCGCACCTTGCCGTCGTTCGGAAACAGTTTCGCCGCCTTGGCGAGGATCGCCCGGCTGTCGTCCGTGCGGCCGAGCGCCGCCAGCACGAAGGCCTGCCGCAGCCACGCTTCCGAAAAACTCGGAGCCCGGACCGCGTCGTCCGCGAAGGCACGCAACGCCTCCTCGTAGGCGGCCTTGGCCTCGCTGCGCTTGTTTTGCCGCAGGCGCGCCACGCCGAGGGACAAGAAATAATTTCCCTCGGGCGAAGCCTGCGCCGCCTTGAAAAACAGTCCCTCCGCGCGCGCCCACTCTTTCACCTGTAGCGCAAATTGGCCTTCACTGGCATGGAGCGCCGCCTCCTTACGCTCCTTCTCGCTCGGCTCCTTGCGCTTCGATCCACAACCGGCGGCCAGCGCCAGGATCAGTGCCCCACCCAAAAAGATTTTGCATCGCGTCGAGTTCATATGGCATCGGATTTCGACGAGCCCAACCGCCGTCGTCAACGCCATCGAATACTCACTCGTCCCATCCGCACGCGGGCGCCGGCATCACATATCGGGCGGCACGTTCGCGATCGCTTCCTCGAGCGTGGTGAGGCCTTCCTTCACCTTTAGCACGCTGTCCTGATGCAGCGATTTCATCCCGTTGCGCATCGCGATTTTTTTCAACTCGGCGGACTCGACCTGCTTGTTGATCGCCTCCACCAATTCCTCGTTGCTCACCATGAGCTCATGGATGCCGACGCGGCCGCGATAGCCGTTGCCGCCGCACTTCGGACAGCCCTTGGGATTCGCCCGGAAAATCTGCCCACTCCAACCGATCGCCTTCTCGATGATTTCTTTTTCCCGGCCTTCGGGCTGGTGTGGCACGCGGCACTGCTTGCACACGCGGCGCAAGAGGCGCTGCGCGCACACGCACAGCAGCGACGAGGAAATCATGAAGGTCTCGATGCCCATTTCGGTCAGACGCGAAATCGTCGTGGGGGCGTCGTTCGTATGCAGCGTAGAAAGGAGCAAGTGACCGGTGAGCGCCGCCTCGACGGCGATGCCGGCGGTCTCCTTGTCGCGGATTTCGCCGACGAGGATGATGTCGGGATCCTGCCGGAGAAAGGAGCGGAGCGCGCTGGCAAACGTGAGCCCGATCTGACGGTGCATCTGCATCTGGTTCAGGCCCGGCAGCGTGTATTCGATCGGATCCTCGGCGGTGCGGATGACGACGTCGGACGTGTTCACCTCGTTAAGCGCGGAATAGAGCGTCATGGACTTGCCCGAGCCGGTCGGTCCGCAGTGCAAAATCATCCCGTAGGGCTGGCGGATGCACTCGCGATACTTGATGAGGTTCTCCTCCGAGAAACCGAGTGCCGGCAATGGCAGCGTGCTCTTCTGTTTGTCGAGAATACGCATCACGACGCCTTCACCGTGGTTCAGCGGCGCGGTCGACACGCGCAAATCCAAATCGAGGCCCTTCTTCGTGTATTGCTTGAACACGATGCGACCATCTTGCGGCAGCCGGCGCTCCGAGATGTCGAGGTTGCACATGATCTTCAGGCGCGCGATGAGCGCCGGACCGACTTTTTTCGGGAGGCGCAGCTTCTCCAGGCACAATCCGTCCACGCGGTTGCGCACGATTACGTCCTTTTCCTGCGGCTCGATGTGGATGTCGCTCGAGCCGCAAAAATACGCGTCCTCAATGATCCGGTTCGCGAGTTGGATGATCGGACCGGACTCTTCGCTGACATCGTCGTCCTTCAGCTCCGCATCGACCTCGCCATATTCCGCCCCGATCTGCTGGACGACGTCGTCGAAACCCGCGGCGACATCGTGGCCCTTGGAAAACTTGTCCTTCAGATCCTTCTCGCGCGCGAGCAGACGGATGACGGGCTTGCCGGTCATCTCCTGAATCTTCGTGGGGAGCGTGACCTCAAATGGATTCGCAAACGCCACCAAAAGCATGTCGCCGACTTGCCCCACGGGCAGCACGAGGTGCTCCTGGCAAAACTCCTTCGGAATCCGCTCAAAGGTCTGCGCCGTGACGCGATAGTGCGCGACGTTGTAGGGCGAGAGATTCAGCGCGCGCGCCTTCGCCACAAGGCACTGAAACGCGCTGACCTTGAAATCCTCCTGCAGCAGCTTGTCCAGGGCGTTGCCACTGAGGTCGGCATCACGCGCGGCCAGATCCGTGCGCTGCGCATCGTCCAGCCGGCCCATCTCGACGAGCTTGCCCACAATCTGGAGTTGGATTTTTCCGAGTGGCATGGCGGATTAGGCGGCGGCGATTTTCACCGTCGCGGCGGCAGCGGCAGCCGCCGCGGCTTTCCCGGTGCCCGAGTTCGCGATATCCTCCGCGTGTTTCTCCAGATATTCGGCAATCGCATCAAGCGTCGCGCCAAACCACAGGATCGGGCCGCCCAACTCCTTCTCCCAATGGCTCCGCACGGCCGGACTCAGGTAGTAGGCAGTCGCGACAAACCAAAATTCCTCCTCGCGGTCAAAGGGCACCGACCACGTCGCCCAGCACGCCCCAATATCCATGGTTTTCTTGGACTCATCGGGCACGTCATAGTCACGCAAGTCCACCAAGCCGATTCCGTCGGACTCCACCAAGTGGTGCAGCATGTCGTCCTCCTTCAGGACTTTCATGTCGTAGGCGAGGATGGCGAGAATCGAGGTCTGCCGCGGCAAACCGCTCGCGACCACCTCGATGAACTTCTCATTCGCCTGCTCCAGATCCTCGATCTTCACGAGGTTGTGCTCGACCAACTGCGCCCCCAGGAGGCGGTTGGCGCGCATTAAGAGAGGACGGTATTCCTTCGACATTTACCGCCCTACCTATCGTCAGGCCTCCGCCGCAAGCGACGCTTTTTCCTTCCGGCGGAACTTCGCGACCCGTTTTAACAATTCTTTTTTCAATTTCTCCAAGCCCACCCCCGTCAGACAGGAAACCTCCACGAGATCGACCGTCTTGTGGCGCTTCTTGAATTTCGCGAGCTGCGCCGCGGCCTCTGGGACATCCATCTTGTTCGCGACGACGAGCCGGGGTTTGTCCAGCAAAGCCGGGTCGTAAAGTTCGAGTTCGTGCAACAGGTGCTTGTAGTCGTCCCGGGGATCGCGGGCGTCGGTTGCCGCCATATCGACGATGAAGATCAACAGCGCACAACGCTCGATGTGGCGGAGGAAGCGGTGGCCGAGCCCGCGGTTTTCGTGGGCTCCCTCGATCAGGCCGGGCACGTCCGCCAGCAGCAGGCGCTTGGTGCCCTTCACCTCGTCGGAATAATCAATCACGCCGATCTGCGGGTGCAGTGTCGTGAACGGATAGGCCGCGGTCTTCGGGTGCGCCTTCGTGATCCGACCCGTAAGCGAAGATTTTCCCGCGTTGGGAAATCCCACGAGCCCGACATCCGCGATACTCTTCAGCACCATCCGGTATTCGCCCGCTTCGCCCTCCTGACCGGCGTTGGCGCGGCGCGGCGCGCGATTGGTCGACGTCTTAAAATGCGTGTTGCCCCACCCGCCATTGCCGCCCTTGCACAGCACGATCCGCTGGCCCTCAGCAACGATTTCGGCGACTGGCTTTCCCGTCGCAAGATCAGTCACGATAGTGCCGAGCGGCATTTTCAAAACCCGGGGCTCGCCATCCTTGCCGTGGCAGTCGGCCCCCTGGCCGTGCTCGCCGCGTTCGGCGCGCCAGTGGGGCTGGAATTTGTAGTCCACGAGGTTGTTCGTGTTCACGTCACCGAGCAGGACAACGTCGCCCCCACGGCCGCCATCGCCACCGTTGGGTCCACCCCAAGGCTCGTATTTTTCGCGGCGGAAACCGATACAACCCCGCCCACCGTCACCGGCCGCGAGCTTAACTGTGCATTCATCGACGAACATTTTTTCAACGATGCAGAACCGCGGGCGTTTGCCAAGGGGCGTCAGATTTTGACCGCAGATTTCGCGGATGGCGCGGATGAGCTGAACCGTGCTGAACAATTCCGGCCGTTACTTGTGCGCCTCGGGCGCATCCGCTCTATCTGCGCCATCCGCGGTCAAAAATTCTGTCCTGTGAAATTCCCGCCTTGTCCTGCGCTCACTGAAAACAGCGGAGAAACCCAAAAGCCACGAGTGCGGTTTAATTATTGCGCCTCCTCGACCTAGGCGGAACCGGCTCCGCACCGCGCCTACGCCGCGCCCTCGTAAACTTGCGTGAGCGGCAACGTCAGCTTGATCGCGCGGAATTCCACCGGCGCGGTCGCCGCCGTCACGACCACCGGGCGCCATTGGTCCGCGCGCCGATGCAGCGTGACCTCGCGCGTGTCTTGCGCGACGAGCACGTATTCGTTGAGCGTGGGGATGAGGGTGTAGTTGAGAAGCTTCTCGCGCCGGTCGATGTTTTCCGTCGAAGGCGATAGCACCTCGACGATGAGCGTCGGGTCGCGGAGGTAGTGCTCCTCGGGGCGGACGTCTCCGCAGGCGACCATCACGTCGGGATAATAAAAAATGTCCTCTCGGTTTACCGCCAGCCGCACCTTGACGTCGACCGCTAGCACTTTGCACGGGCCACCGCGCAAATGGGCGTGAAATGCCGTGACGAGATTCAAGGAGATGATGTTGTGCCTCACGCTCGTGCCCGACATCGCGTGGACGCGCCCGCCGATGTAGTCGTGACGCACCGGACTCGCGGCCTCGAAGCGCAGATAGTCTTCGACCGAGAGAAACAGCGGCGTCGCGGCGGATTCCATGAACGGGACTATTTGGGCCGGCCGGAATTTGGCAAGACCGGCTCGCCGCGCCAGTGCGACTGAAATTCGTTATTCGACGAGGTTGATGCGCTCACGTCGCAGCGGCAGGACAAAGTCGCCGCGGCCTCGCCTGCCAAGAACGCTCGCACCACAATTCTACCAGACCGAGCCACTACTCGCTATTCGGTGCGCACGAGATGGAGCAGGCCGGTTTTTGTCAGCGCCGCGAGAGTCTTGCCATCGGGCGAGCAAGTGAGGTGACTGATCGCGTTTCTCCGGCCGATGGATAGGACATGAATGTCTTCCAATGTCTCAGGGTCGAAGCACTCAATCTCACCATCAGGGCCTCCAACGAACAGCCGTCGACCGTCGGGGCTTGGAGCCAGCGCGGTCATGTTCGCAACCCTGACAGCGAGAGTTTGGAGTAGCGCGGTGCTTCAGCCCG
>JANOAF010000052.1:0-14401 GCA_031411015.1 Opitutaceae bacterium
CGCTCGTGATTTTTTCCGGCGACAACGGCACGGCGCTGAACTTTCCGACAACGATCGGCGGCCGGATGATCAACGGCAAGAAAGCCTCGATGCTCGAGGGCGGATCGCGCGTGCCGTTGATCGCCAGCTGGCCGGGCGTCACGCCTGCGGGACGAGTTTCCAAGGACATCATCAGCTTCGCCGATCCGCACGCGACGTTCCTCGAACTCGCCGGCGTCAGCGCGCCCGCCGGCTTCAAGACCGACAGCCGCAGCTTCGCCGCGCAACTCCGCGGGCAGCCGGGTTCGCCGCGAGACTGGGCCTACGTGCAGCTCGGCAAGAAGTGGTTCGTGCGCGAGCGCGGTTTCAAGCTGAACGAGAGCTGGGAGCTCTTCGACATGAGCGATGCGCCCTTCGTCGAGAAACCCGTTGCGGCGGCCGCTGACACCGAGGCAAGCAAGGCGGCCCGCGCCCGCCTCACCGCGATCCTGAAGGACCTGAATCCCGGCGGCGGAAAACTCGACGAGGTCGACGCTGCGGCCAAGCAGACGAAAAAGAACAAGCGCAAGGCCAACAAAGAATGACGTTCAACCCCGGCTTTTCCGACTCCTGCTCCCCATGAAATTCTCTCTTCCGGTTTTATTTGGCCTCCTGCTTGGTGCCTCTGGGCCGCTCGTCGCGGCAAACGCCGCGAAACCAAACATCGTCTTCATCCTCGCCGATGACCTCGGCTACACCGATGTCGCGTGCTTCGGCAGCAAGTATTACGAGACGCCCAACATCGATCGGCTCGCGACGCAGGGGATGAAGTTCACGAACTATCACCACTGCCAGAATTGCCAGCCCACGCGCGCTGCCCTCATGTCCGGCCAATACGGCGCGCGCACCGGTGTCTACACTGTCGGCGCGATCGATCGGTTCGATTGGCAGAGCCGGGCGCTGCGACCCGTGGACAACGTGCAGAACCTCCCGCTCGATCGCGTGACCCTCGCCCAGACGATGAAGGCGAGCGGTTATGCGACGGGGATGTTTGGCAAGTGGCACCTCGGCCAGCAGGGCGACTACCATCCCGGCAAGCGCGGTTTCGACGAAGCGATCGTGAGCATGGGCGCGCATTTTGATTTCGTGACCATCCCGCCCGTCGAATACCCGAAGGGATCCTATCTCGCGGATTTTCTCACCGACAAGGCGGTGAGTTTCATCGAGCGCCACAAGGCGGAGCCGTTTTTTCTCTACCTCCCGCACTTCGGTGTCCATTCGCCGCACGACGCGAAGCCCGCGTGGATCGAAAAGTTCAAAAACAAGCCGGGCGTGGGCGGGCACAACAACCCCGTTTACGCCGCGATGATCGCGAGTGTGGATGAGAGCGTGGGCCGCGTGATGGCGAAGCTCGACGAACTCAAGCTCAGCGACAACACCGTCCTCATCTTCGCCAGCGACAACGGCGGTGTCGGCGGCTACAGCCGCGAGGGAATCAAGAAGGGCGGCGGCGACGTGACCGACAACGCGCCGCTCCGCCATGGCAAGGGCAGCCTCTACGAAGGCGGCACGCGCGTGCCGTTCATCGTGCGTTGGCCGGGACGCGTGGCACCCGGCAGCCAGTGCGACACGCCCGGAATCCACGTGGATATTTATCCGACCTTAACCGCGCTCGCCGGCGGCAAAATGCCCGCCGGCCAAATCGCCGATGGCGAGAGCCTCGTGCCGCTGATGCGCGACGCGAAGGCGAAGCTCACCCGCGGCGCGATCTACCAGCATTTCCCCGGCTATCTCGGCGCGGGCGCGGGGCAGTTTCGAACCTTGCCCGTGAGCCTCGTGCAGGCGGGCGACTGGAAACTGATGGAGTTCCTCGAAGACGGCCGCCTCGAACTCTACAACCTCCACGACGACATTGGGGAAAGGAATAATCTCGCGGTGACGAATCCTGAAAAGCGGCAGGAGCTTTACGCGAAACTCGTCGCGTGGCGGGCGAGTGTAAGTGCCCCGATGCCGACGAAGAACACCCCGTCTGCGACGGCAGACGAACCTGCAGCTAAGAAGAAGGGTGGCAAGAAAAGGGCGGCGGCGAAACAGAACGAGTGACCCAGGTAGGGCGGGTCTCCGACCCGCACTACTTAAAAACACCCCATGAAAATTTTCGGCCTCCACTGGATCGATGTCCTCATCTTGCTCGGCTACATCGTGGTCGTGCTCTCTATCGGGAAGAAATTTTCCCACGCCGTGAAGGGCGAGAAGGATTTCTTCCTCGGCGGGCGTTCTCTGGGCAAGTGGCTCCAGTTTTTCCTAAGCTTCGGCAACATGACCGATCCCGGTCAGGCGGCGACCACCGCGAGTTCGGTTTACCGGCAGGGTGCGGGCGGCGTGTGGCTGGCGCTCATCACATTATTTCTCACGCCCTACTATTGGTTCATGGGCGTTTGGTTCCGCCGCGTGCGGCTGACGACGATGGCGGATCTTTTTCAGGAACGCTTTGGCAGCCGGTTTCTCGCCACGCTCTACGCGGTCACGATGCTGATGGTCGCGGTCGTCGGCGTGATCGCGGGCGGTAACGTCGTCGCGCTCAAAACGCTCCAGCCACTGATGGTGAAGGAGGCCGCCAGTTACACGGCGGTGGAGAAACAGAGCGTGGCCGACTACCACGAATTCGCGGCGCTGCGGCAGCAACGGCAGGCGGCGCCGCTCAGCGGTGACACCGCGAAGCGTTACGAGGAGCTGGGCGATTACTACAAGCGTGGGCAGCTTCAGCCTTATGTGACCTACCTGCATCCGGCGACGTTCTACCTCGTTTCCACGGGGCTCGTGGCGGTTTTCATTATGCTCGGCGGACTCAAGGCCTCGGCCGTGGTCGACGCGATCCAGGCGCTCCTGGTCGTCCTGATCTCGGTGATTTTAATTCCATTTGGGCTCGCGCGAATTGGGGGACTGGAGGCGCTGCACGCGAAGGTGCCGGCGGTGATGTTCAATCTCTTCGGCGGCGATGCCGCCTCGGAATACACGTGGTATTCCATTGGCGCGCTACTGCTGGTTCAACTCATCGGCATCGGCGGCACGCAAGCCAACATGGCGATCTATGGTTCGGCAAAGGACGAGTATGCCGCGCGCCTCGGCTCGGTGACAGGCGGTTTCAGCAAGCGCTTCGTCACGATTGCGTGGGCCTTCTGCGGGCTGATTGCGATCGCGCTGTTCGGACCGAGTCTCTCCGATCCCGATCAAGCGTGGGGCCTGATGACGCGTGAGCTGCTGCCCGTTGGCCTCATCGGCATCATGATCACGGGTATCTTGGGCGGAAAAATTGCACTGCTCGGCGCGCAGTCGGTCGTGCTTTCGGGCCTCGTGGTGAAAAATCTCTACGAGCCGCTGCTGCCCGGCCGCACGGAGCGCCACTACGTGCTGGTGGCGCGGATTGCCGTGCCGGCGCTGCTCGGCGCGGGCGTGCTCGTAGGCCTGTTTCTCAACAGCATCATCGCGATCCAGAAATTCGCGATCGTGCTGCTGCTTGTCTGGGGCGTGCCGATCACGCTGCTCTTCCTCTGGCGACGCGTGACGCAGCGCGCCGTGGTGGTGCAGGTCGTCGTGACCTTGCTGCTCATCGCGGTGGCGCCAGCGGTGGTGCCGATGATTCCCGCCCTCGCACGGTCGACGGCCCTCACGCAACTTACCCGCGAGCGCGTGGTGACCGCACAAGTCGCCGCGACCGCCGCCGATGTCGCCGCCGGACTCGCGGCCAGAGAAGGAACCACGATCGCGAAGGCACGCCGGATTGAGCCGGTGTCACTCTTCTTCGAGGAAGGGGTCGTGCGCGTCGATCCCAAGAACCTGGATTCGCCGAAGACGGGCAAAGGGCTATTCCGGCCCGAGGTCTGGCTGCTGTCGGCGCTGGGCTTCGATGTCGCGGGTTTCACTTCGGCCCATCTGCTCACGACCCGCTATCTCGTGGATTTCCTGATCCCCGTCGTGCTTGTGGTGGTGATGAGCCTGCTCACGGCGCGGACCGACCCGGTGCGCTTGGGGCGGTTCTACGTGCGCCTGAAGACTCCGGTGGCGAGCACACCCGAGGAAGACGAGCGGGCGCTGGCGGTGAGCTACGCCAACCCGACGCGCTTCGACGACCAGAAACTCTTTCCCAACTCGAACTGGGAATTTACCAAGTGGGACAAGGTCGACGCGGTCGGCTTCATTTGTTGTTGCGCGCTCGTGGGCGTCGTCTTGCTCGTGCTGAAGGCCGTGCTCACCGTCGGCAGCTAACCCGATGCGAAGCCGTTTTTTATTTTTTCTCCTAACGGGTTTGGTGCTGAGCGGCTGTGTCGCGCGAGTGGCACCCGTTTGGCAGACTTCACCGCAAGCCTCCGTGCTCGTGAGCGGCGGCGCGATGATGAATGGCGATCACTTTGCCGACAGCACCCTGGCGGTGATGCGCGAACACTACGCGGGCTGCCGGCGCGTCGTGCTCGTGCTGCACGCCTCGCATCCCGCCGACCGCGATCGGATGGAAGCGCGGTTGCAAAAAGCGTTCGCGCACCTGCTCGGCGAGACCACGAAAACCGAATCGCTCCATCGCCGCGATGCCGCCGGCGCGCGCGAACTCATCGCACAGGCCGATGCATTTTTTGTGGGTGGCGGCGAGACGTTCGTGCTCCTCGCTGAACTGGCCCGCACCGGACAGCTCGCGCAAATGCGCACGCGCGTGTTGGCCGGCGTGCCCTATGGCGGAGCGAGTGCGGGAGCCAATATCGCGGGGCTCATCATCGGCACGACCAACGATTTTCCGGTGACCGACATTCCGAACCGCGCCGCCCTCGGTCTTATGCCCGTCGCGATCAACCCGCACCATCCGCTGCCGGAGACGAAGGCCGACTACGATGCGCGCGTGGGAAAAATCAAAGGTTACCTCCGCTTTAATCCCAGCGAGAACGTGCTCGCGCTCGCCAACGCGTCGATCGTGCGACTGCACTCGGGTCGTGCTGCGCTCGTCGCGGGCACGGGCTGGATCTACTCCGCCGCCGGGGTGCGCGAATTGAAATTAGGCGCGGCTGTGCCGGAGCTGGCGCCTGACCAGAAAATGTAGCGCGGGGTCGCCGAACCCCACCGTTTTTCGGATTTGGAATTGCGCGAGCAATTTGCGGCGGGGTTCAGCGAGCCCGCCCTACCGCCAAACCGCCGCACAACGCGACTCAAGCCGCCGCCACAATCGTCACGCTCTCAACCGCGACGCGTTCGACTGGCGTGCTCTTCTCGCCGCCGCCGCCGGATTTGGTGGGGACGTTGGCGAGTTTATCCAACACGTCCTCGCCCTTAACGAGCGCACCGAAGGCGGTGTATTGGTTGTCGAGGAAGCGGGCGTCGCCATCGCAAATGAAAAACTGGCAGCCGGCACTGTCGGGATGCGACGACCGCGCCATGGAGATGACGCCCTTAACGTGCGGCTTGGCGTTGAATTCCGCCTTCACCTTGTAGCCCGGATCACCGGTGCCGGGCATGCCGCGCGCGCCGACCTTGGTGTTGGGACAGCCGCCCTGAACCATGAAACCCTTGATGATGCGGTGAAACGCGGTGCCGTCATAAAAACCCTCGCGGGCAAGCTTCTTGAAATTCTCGACCGTTTTCGGCGCGACCTCAGGCCAGAAGGCGAGGGTCATTTCGCCATAGGCGGTTTTGATGACAGCGTGTTCGGTGACGGCGGCGGTTTTGCTCATGGAGGGAAGCCAGCGAACGCGCGCGCCGCGCCGCCGCAAGAACCAATTTGCCAGTGGCGCGCCAACTGCTGAGGTCGGGGCATGAAGAAATCATTTACCCACGCGTGGTTGGTCGGAATTGCTGCGATGATCGGTTGCGCCGCCCTCAATCTTTCGGGCGCGACGGTTATCCGCCCGAAGGTGGTCGTCGTCGCCATGTTCGAGGCGGGCCAAGACACCGGCGACCAGCCGGGTGAGTTTCAGTTCTGGGTCGAGCGGGAAAAGCTCACGGAAGTGCTCCCGTTTCCCCAGGGCTATCGCGATCTCCGAGTGAATGCCGACGGCTCCGTGCTGGGCGTGGTGACCGGCGTGGGCACGGCGAAAAGTGCGGCGACGATCATGGCGCTGGGTTTGGACCCGCGATTCGATTTCTCGAAAACCTATTGGCTCGTCGCCGGCATCGCCGGCATGGACCCGAACGATGGCCCACTCGGTGCGGCGGTCTGGGCCGAGTGGGTGGTCGATGGCGATCTCGGCCACGAGATCGATGCGCGCGAAATCCCGGCCGGCTGGACGACCGGCTATCTTCCCCTGCGCAAAAAGAAACCCTACGAACTCCCCGTCGATCGCAGCGAAGGCGAGGCCTATCGCCTCGATCCCGGTTTGGTGGAGTGGGCCTATCAGCTCACCAAGGACACACCTCTGGCAGACACGGCGGCGATGCAGAAGCGGCGCGCCCTCTACACCGGATTTCCGAAGGCGCAGCGCCCACCGCTCGTGATGAAAGGCGACACGCTTTCCTCGATGACCTACTGGCACGGCAAACACCTCAACCAGTGGGCCAATGATTGGGTGAAATATTTCAGCGACGGCACGGGCAACTACGTCACTACGGCGATGGAGGACACGGGCACGCTGCAATCGCTGACGTTTCTCGCCCGGGCGAAACGCGTGGATGTGCAACGCGTGCTCGTCCTGCGCACCGCGAGCAACTTCGACATGCAGTGGCCCGGCGGTGATGCGGCCGACAGCCTGAGCGGGGAGAAACTCGGGCCCGGTTATTCTGCGTATCTGCCTTCGCTCGAAGCCGCGCACAAGGTCGGCCGCGTGGTCGTGCACGAGCTCGTGAAGAATTGGCCGCGCTACGAAAACGCGGTTCCGCGCAAGTAGCCTTTGTCGGCAGCTCGCTCGCGAGCGCGGTTTGGCGACACGGGGTTGGGGCGCTCGCAAGCGAGCTGGCCTACAAACAATCCGCCTACACCGGAAACGCCGCATCAATCAGCTCGCAGAAATGATGGATGAGGAAGAGGTGCGCCTCCTGCGTCGCGGGCCCGCACTGTCCCGGAATAATCAATTCGCACGTGGCGAGACCCTTGGCCTTGCCGCCGCCGCGGCCGAGAAAGGCGAGGGAATCGATGCCGACTTTTTTGGCCTCGTGCAGCGCGGCGAGGATGTTGGCCGAGTTGCCGCTCGTCGTGAGCACCACGAGCAAATCGCCGGGACGCGCGAAGCCGGCCACCTGCCGTGAGAAGGCATGCTCGTAGCCGTAGTCGTTGACGACACAGGTGAGCAGCGAGCCGTCGGCCGAAAGCGCGATGGCCGGGAGCGCCCGCCTTTCGCTGGCATAGCGACCCACGAGTTCCGTTGAAAAATGGGCCGCCTCCGCGGCGCTGCCGCCGTTGCCGCAGATGAGCAATTTTCCGCCGGACCGCAGCGTCGCGAGAATCATCTCCCCTGCGCGATCGATCGCGGGGCGGATTTCGGCGAGCGATTGCAGCGTGCGGACGGTGTCGGCGAGCGAGGATTCAAAGGATCGCATGGGGGAAAAGTAGTGAGTAGCGAGCAGCGGGTAGCGAGCCTAGTTTGCGAGCCGTTTTCTACTCGCTACCCACTCCTTGCTACTCGCTACTTGCGCCCGATGCGCTTGCGCAAACTCACGGTCCGGCATTTTCGCAACATCGGCTTCGCTGCGTTGGAGTTTTCCGGCCGTCAGCATTTTCTCCTCGGGGCCAACGGGCAGGGAAAGACCAACTTGCTCGAAGCCGCGGGGTTTCTCACGGCGCTCCGCTCATTTCGTTCCGCGGATCACCGCCTGCTGATCGGGCACGGCGAGCAGTGCGCGGCGCTCGCTTTTTCCCTTGAGCATGAGCGGCAGAACGAAACCGAGGTCACGATCAAGCTGCGACATGACGGCAAGGAACTCTGGTGCGATCAGGTGCGGGTGGCGAAACTCGCGGAGCATCTCGGGCGTTTTCCGACCGTCGTTTTTTCCTCGCAGGACATGCTGCTCGTGCGCGGATCGCCCGGGGGGCGCCGGCGGTGGCTCGACCTCACGCTCGCGGCGATGGATCCGAACTATCTGCGCGCGTTGCAAACCTACACCCGCGCGCTCGCGGAGCGAAACGCTTTGCTCAAGGCCGGACGGCCGGTCGAAGCCGAACTCGACGCGTTTGAACAGACCTTGGCCCCCGCCGCCGCCCAGCTGATCGCGCTGCGGACCGCGGGACTCACGGCGCTCGATACCACGCTCAAGATTGCCTACGCGCGCCTCAGTGAAGACGCCGAGCCCGCCACGCTCGTTTACGAGCCAAACTTTGCCGAGCCGTCAGCCGAAGCGCTGTTGGCCAAACTCCAATCGAGTCGCGCGCGCGATCTGCAATTTCGCGCGACACTTACCGGGCCGCATCGCGACGACTTCCGCTTCACGGTGAAGCAAACCGCCGCCAAAGACTTCGCCTCGGAAGGCCAGCAGCGCTCGCTGGTCCTCGCGCTCCGGCTCGCGCAGGCCGCATGGTTTCACGAGAAAAGCGGCGTGCGCCCCGTGCTACTCGCCGACGATGTGCTGGGTGAACTCGATCCGGGCCGCCGCGTGCGCTTCTGGTCCGCCATCGATCACGAATCGCAAATCATCGCGACGGGCACGCGCCTGCCCGAGGCGGAATTAGGCGAGTGGCAGATGTTCGACGTAGCGGGCGGGGCGTTCACCGCGAGGGAGGGCGCATGAGCGCGTTTGGCCCGACGGAGTGGGCGATTGCCTTGGTCGCCGCCCTGATCGTGGGAGTTTCGAAATCGGGGATCGGCGGTCTCGGGATGCTGGCGGTGGTGCTTTTCACCCACATCATTCCGGCGAAGCAGGCCACGGGGATGGTGTTACCCCTGCTCTGCATTGGCGATATCGTGGGCGCTCTGAATTTCCGCCAGCACGCGAGCTGGCATCACATCCGCCGCTTGTTTCCGTGGGCGGCGGCCGGAGTGGTGATCGGATATTTTTCGATGAGTAGAATCGACGAGCATCAGGCGCGCGTGCTGATCGGCGGAATCGTGCTCGCGCTCGTGCTGATGCACGTGATCCGGCGGCGATTTTCAGGGCACGAGGCGCAGCACGGCGCTTGGTTCGCCCCGGTGATCGGAGTGCTCGCGGGATTTACGACGCTCGTCGCCAACGCCGCGGGGCCGCTGATGGCGGTTTACCTGCTCTCGATGCGCCTGCCAAAAATGGACTACGTGGGCACTGGTGCGGTATTTTTTCTCCTGCTCAATTTTTTCAAGGTGCCCTTCATGATCGATCTCGGCCTGATCACCACGGCGAGCTTTTCGCTCAACCTTATCCTCGCCCCAGTCGTGATCGCGGGTGCCTACTTGGGCCGCAAGCTCGTGACGAAGATCGATCAGCGGATGTTCGAAAACATCGCGCTCGGCCTGAGCCTGCTCGCGGGGCTGAAACTCCTATTCTGAGCGCGCGGCCCCCGGAACACAGGGGCGACACAGAATCGTGAGGGACAGAAACGTTTGGCCGGTGGCGCGAAATTTTCCGTGTCTTCCGGGTGTTCCGTGGGCCAATGTCCCGCATGGCGCGGATGAATGTCAGGCAGATGTGGGCGGCGAAGCTGGCGGGAAAACCGCTGCCGGCCGCGCTGGGTGTGCCGCGCAATGGCGCGGCATCGGGCCAGGCGTCGCTGGGAATTCGCGCCCGCGTGCCGTTTACTGGCGTGGTGCTCGGCATCGATCCATCGCTGCGCGGAACAGGGTTGGCCTTGATTGAGTTTCAGATGGGGCGGCAACCGGTGTTGTTGCGGTGCCAGACCGTGAAGGTGGCGGCGAAACTGCCGATGGCGCACGCGCTCGGCGAGATTCACCGCGCGGTCGCCGCGATGTTGGACGCCGCCAAGGAGGTGCAGCACGTGGCCCTCGAACAGACGATCTTTGTGCAAAACTTTCAGACTGCCCAGATTCTCGGGGCGGCGCGCGGCGCGGCGATTTCGGCGGCGGCGTTGCGGGATAAGCCGGTGTTCGAGTATGCGCCGCTACGGGTGAAGCAGGCGGTGGTCGGCGCCGGCCGCGCCAGCAAAGAGCAGATGGCGCGCACCGTGATGGCGCTCCTCGGTCACGGCCGCACGCTGGCACTTGATGAAGCGGACGCGGCGGGCGTGGCGTTGTGCCATGCGTTCACGTGGAGGGAGTGAGGCCATTGCGGATCGCGGATTTCGGATTGGGGATTGGTTAGGCAAATGCGCGGGCAACGTGTTGAGCGCGTCACGCAAAGGAAGCGCACAACGCCGCCGTCTTCAGAAAATCCGCATTCCGAAATCTCCAATCCGCAATTCGATCACCCAATCACCGTCTTCAGCATCTTGCCAACGTCGCCGACGCGGTAGGGTTTTCGGAGGAAGCCGCAGAAGCCCATCGCCATGAATTTTCGCTCAGTATCCTCGTGATCGTAGCCGCTGGCGACGATGGCGCGGACGTCGGGATCAAGTTTCTTTAGCTCGTGAAAACACTCCTCGCCGCCCATGCCGCCGATGATGGTAAGGTCCATAATCACGGCGTCGTAGGGTCGATCGACGTTGAGCGAGTCGCGGTAGAGCTTGATCGTCTCCGCGCCGTTGCGGGCGAGCCGGCATTTGTAGCCGAGGCTTTGCAGCATATGGTCGGTGAGCGCGCCGATCTTGGGATCGTCGTCCATGAAGAGGATGTTGCCCGTGCCGAAACGCATCGTGGGCGCAGGGCGGGCGGCCGCTTCCACGGGCTGCGTGGCCTTGGGGAGATAGACGGTGAAGGCGGTGCCGACGCCCACCTGGGTATCGAGTGCGATCTGGCCACCGTGCTTGCGCACGATGGAAAGCACGGTGGCCAGGCCGAGGCCGGTGCCGTGCTTCTTCGTGGAGAAAAACGGATCGAAGATTTTCTCCACGTGCTCGGGCTTGATGCCACTGCCGTTGTCGCGCACGTCCAGCTCGACGTAGTCGCCGGCGGCGAGCGAGGGCACTTGTTGATCGGCGAGGGCGATGTTGCGCGCGTGGATTTGCAGGCGCGGCCGATGCGGCGGCGGCGGCATGGCCTGCAGGGCGTTGATGATTAGATTTTGGAAAACCTGCAGCATTTGCGCCCGGTCGACGCGCACCGGATCGAGTCCGGGCGCGACCTCGAGATCGATCGCGGCGACGGACGCGGCGGCGGCGATCTTGATCGAGTCTTCCAAGATGGGGCGCGCGTCACAGACAATCTGGACGCCACCGCTGCCCTTGGCGAACGCGAGGAGTTGGCGGGTGAGACCGCGCGCGGCGTCAGTGGCCTTCTCGGCATCGCCGAGAGCGGAGTAGTCGCGGTTGTCCTTCGCGAGGGACACGGCACCGAGGATCGTCGTGAGGAGATTATTGAAGTCGTGCGCGATACCGCCCGCGAGCAGGCCCAGCGACTCGAAGCGGTTGGCTTTCACGAGCTCCTCGGGCGTGAGCGTCATTTCGTTGGGATTGCGGAAAATGATCACGACGCCTTGCGGTTTAGCCTGAGCGTCGCGGATGGCGCGCGCGGTCCACACGACCGGCTGGGCAATTTCGCTATCGTTACCCATCCCCGCTCCGGCCGGGAGCAGTGAATGCTCGTCGATCAGCGGCAGCAGCCGATCCGCTGCAAGGGCTCGCTCGATCGGATTGTCGCCGGGCAGCCCGCTCTGACGGTTGACCAGGCGAAACAACTGACCGAATGCCTCACCGCGCAAAGAGGTCTCTTCCACCCGCAAGAGACGAGCGGCAGCAGCATTGGCAAATTTCACGTTGCCCGTGGAATCGGTGACAATAACTCCCTCCGCGAGGGCAGCCATGACCTCAGGAGGGAGCGCTCCATCCGTTGCGCTCATCCCAGCGGGCAAGGGACAAGCGAAGCCCACGACGCGAGAGAGCTCACGCTTGCGGTTGACCGTGCGATGCGCGCCGAAAACCGCCGGCATACTCTGGCCGTTCTTCGCCCGCAGCCGAACCACTTCCAAAAATGAACTCTCTCCCGGTGCCCGCGAAAGCAGCCACGCGACCACCCCGTGCGACGCTTCATCGGCCGGTAAGGCGGCGGCGAGGGACGCGACCTCCGGTGCGAGCTCCCCCTCGGCGTAACCGAGCAGACGCTTCCACGCCGGGGAAAACCAGAAGACGCGATTTGAAAAATCGAGTTCGAACGCTGCGAGCGGCCCACTGCCGCTGAGATCTTCGAGGCGCGCGTCGTTGGCGGCGAGCGTGTCTTCGATTTCCTTGCGCTCGGCGATATCCAGCTGCAACCCGGTCACGCGCTCCAGTTCGCCGTTCGCGGAAAACATTTGCACGCCGAGACACTGCACCCAGAGCCAATGGCCGAGTCGGTGCCGCATGCGCAGCTCAGTGTTGAACGTGCGCACGCCGTGTCGTGCCTTCTTGCCAATCTGATCGGGGGCCGCCGCCGTATCGTCGGGATGAACGAGCTGGCGCCAAGCGTCGATGGTTTCGCTAATTTCTGCGCCCACATAACCCAGACCCTTCTTCCAAGCCGGTGAAAAGACGGCGTGGCCCGTCGCGCAATCGAGGTCAAAGAAAGCGACCGCACCCTGTTCCCCGAGGAGGGAGAGTCCGGCGGTAACAGGATTGGTTGCCACCGGAACAGATAACGCTGGTGGCTGCACCGTGGCGACATAACCGGCCGCGGGCGCGCCCATCAGCATCTCGATGCGAACATGCACGTCACGAGGGGATCGTTCGCGGGGCAGGGCGGAGAGTGTCGTTTGGCGATCAAGGGCGCTGCCGAGCAGGGCGTCCCACTGCGCACTCATGAAATCGGGATCGCGGGAGACGACGTCGAATTCGAAAAGCGAAACGAATGCTTCACCCAGCAGCTCGCTGCCACCGGTCTGCCAGAGGAGTCGGGCGGAGACATTGGCCGCCGTGATCCGGCCGGTGGGATCGAGCAGAAGCACCGCGCAGAAATCCGGGCCGAGATCGCGGGACTCGGCGGAAGGGTGAGGCTTATCGGGCTGGGAGGCGGGGTCGATCACGCGCTGGAATCAGTGAGCCACTGCTCGACGCGCTTGGCGAGAAAATCGATGAACGCCGGATGATCGTTGAGACAGGGTATATGGGTGAAGGACTCGCCACCGGCGGCCGCAAAATCCTCCGCCCCGCGCACGCGGATTTCCTCCAGTGTCTCCAGGCAGTCGGTGACAAAAGCTGGCGTCATGACGAGCAGCCGTTTCTTGCCCTGCGTGGGCAGTTGCTCCAGCGCGGCATCGGTGTAGGGCGTGAGCCAAGGCTCGCCGCGGATGCGCGACTGAAAAGCGATGGACCACCGGGCGGGATCGAGCCCGGCGCGCGCGGCGAAGAGCTGCGTGGTGCGGGTGACTTGGGCCTTGTAACAAGTCGCGTGCGCGGGCGAGCAGGTGTTGCAGCAATCGGGCGTGGTCAGGCAGTGGGCTTTGGACGAGTCGGCCTTGGTGAGGTGGCGCTGAGGGATACTGTGGTAGCTGAACAGCAGGTGGTCGTGCGGCTGCGCGAGAAACGGCTGCGCACTCGTGACCAATGCGTTGATGTAGTCCGGGTCGGCGAAAAACGGTAGTTCGCAGCTGACCTTCATCCGCGGCGCGATTTCAGCCGCGAGTCGCCGGGTCTTCACCACGACTGTTTCCCAACTCGACATCGCGTAGTGCGGGTATTGCGGGAAGAGCAGGACTTCCTCAACCCCGCGGGCGACGAGTCGACGCAGCGCGTCAATAATCGAGGGGTTGCCGTAGTTCATCGCCAACTCGACCGGGAGGGCGGTTTTTTTTTGGAGCGCCGCTTGGGTCAACTTGCTCGTCACGATCAGCGGCGAGCCCTCCTTGGTCCAAACGGTGGAGTAGGCGTGCGCGGAATTCTTCGCCCGAAAGGGAATGATGATGCCGTTCACGAGCGCGCCGCGGAGCAGTTTTGATCCGGGCTTGTCGATGACGCGCTCGTCACCGAGAAATTCCCGGAGGTAGCGCTTCACGTCCGGGACTGACGCGGAATCGGGTGAACCGAGATTGAGCAAGAGGACGGCGCGAGAGGGCATGGAGTCTTAAAATTGATCGGCCTCCGGGAGGAAAGTCAAACGACCGGTCGGAAAGGTGGGCGAGCGGATCGGGTCCGGCGAGACGGCACCGCCATTGAATTTCCGCACTCCGCCGGATAGAATTGCGCGGCGGTGCGTCAACGCTGCGGTGATGCGCTGCGGCAAAATTTCCGCGACGATTGCGTTCGGCGAAAATACGCCGCATGAGTCCCGCCCGCGGTCAGCGCATCGGAACCGGTCGGTGCCGCGCAAGATTCTCTTATCATGAACCTGCGTCGATCCTCGCCACTGTTGCTGGCCGCCGCCTTGCTGGCGGTCGGAAGCGTTTCCTGCCGCAAGGCGCCGTCCCCGTCCCTCACCGCGCCCGCCAAAGTCACGGTCGCCACACCGATTCCGCAGCGGCTGACGGAGTGGGACGAGTTTCC
>JANOAF010000053.1:0-9016 GCA_031411015.1 Opitutaceae bacterium
CCACCTCCATGGCCGAAGAAAAGTCCGCTCCCAAGAAAGAGAAACCCGCCAAGCCTGCCGCCGAAGGCGCGCCCGGCGCCATCGGCGGGAATGAGGCCAGCAGCCTTGTCGGCGGCGGCCTTGAGGCCCTTGGCCTTTTTCTCAGCAGGGGTGGGGGCGGCAGCGCCGGGCACGCCTTCGGCGGCAGGCTTGGCGGGTTTCTCTTTCTTAGGAGCAGACTTTTCTTCGGCCATGGAGGTGGTTTATTTAGATTTTTCGGGCGCGGCGGCCTTGGAGACGCCAACGGTCTTACGCGGGCCCTTGCGGGTGCGGGCGTTGGTGCTGGTGCGTTGTCCACGGACCGGGAGGCCGCGACGGTGGCGGATGCCACGATAGCAATTGATCGCCTGCAAGCGCTTCAGATTGCCCGCGATTTCGCGGCGAAGGTCGCCCTCAAGCACCCATTTGTGCTCGGTGATGACGTTGAGGATTTTGTTCAACTGCTCCTCGGTGAGGTCCTGCGCCCGCATGTCGGGATTCAGGCCGCACTCCTTGACGAGCAGGTCGGCACGGGTGGGACCGATGCCGTTGATGTAACGGAGGGAGAACGCGACTTTCTTCTTCGCGGGGATTTCGACGCCGAGGAGACGAGGCATGGTTAGTTAGGTTGAGAGTTGCTTGTTGAGAGTTGAGAGAGGAAAAAAATTACTTGGGAACAGATGCGGAGCCCGGGTTCGGAACGGTGAGAATCTCGGGGCCGTGTTCGGTGGTGAGGACCGTGTGTTCAAAATGGGCAGAGGGAGATCCGTCTGCCGTCACAACGGTCCAGCCATCGGAGAGCGTTTTCGTCTTGTAGGCCCCGGCGTTGACCATGGGCTCGATCGCGAGAGTCATGCCGGGTTTGATTTTGTCACCGGTGCGGGGCTTCCCGAAATTCGGAATTTCGGGCGGCTCATGCATCGAGACCCCCACCCCGTGACCGACCATGTCCCGCACGACGCTGAACCCGTTGGCTTCAACATACTGCTGGATCGCGGAGGAGATGTCGCCGATGCGATTCCCAAGCTGGGCCTGCTTGATGCCGAGAACGAGGGCCTCGCGGGAGACGCGGAGGAGTTTCTCATTGGCGGCGGAGACGGGACCAACCGGGACGGTGAAGGCGTTGTCGCCGACGTAGCCATCTTTCCACACGACGACGTCGAGCGAAACGATATCACCTTCGCGTAGGACGCGCCGTAACGACGGGATGCCGTGAACGACCTCGTCATTCACCGAGATGCAGGTGTGGGCCGGGTAGCGGCGTGAACCATGTTGGTAGCCGAAACAGGCACTACGGGCTCCAAGCCGGACCATCCAATCGCGGCCGGTTTCTTCCAAGTCTTGCGTCGTGACGCCGGGCCGGACGAGGGGCTTGAGTTGCTCAAGCACCGTCGCGGCAATGGCGCACGCCTCCCGCATCTTGGCGATCCCGTGGCTGTTCTTAATCGGGATGCTCATTTTGGCGAGAGGTCGCCCGCCTCATGTAAGAGGCCGAGCGTGCGATAGTGTTGGACGATGGGCTCGGAGGAGCCTGAACCGGCGAAGACCGCATGTAGCGCTTCGTCACGGGCATCGAGCCATTCGTCGAACACTTTTGCTTGGAGCAGCGTAGCCGGGAAGTCGGTGAGGACAAAACCCGCATCAGGTTTGCGCGCGAAGAACCATCGGCGCATCAGCGCCAACCGATTGACTTCATCCGCAGCGACCGAAGTCGCGCGGCGCGAAATCTCCGGGCCTTTTAGACCCAGGGGAGAGACGTGCTCAAGATTCAAAGAACGAAACTGATTCATCAGGCTTTCTGAGCGAAAATCTGGCGAACCGAGGAGAAGGAACCTGCCTTTGGCGACAGGGCTGAAACCCGCGAAGGGGTCGAAGAAGCCAGCCACAGACGCAGGAGTAAAGAACTTATTTCAAAAACGCCTTGTAAGCCCAGATCGCAGTGCCGAGCACCAGCAAGCCCAACATCGGAAGCGCGAGCTTCATCACCGCTTCCTGACTCAACGCCTCGCCCGTGTTACCCTGCTGGGGATTCGCACTGCGGGCACGGATGCGACCCTTCTTGAGGAAGCCGTCGTAATGCCGCTGAAGGAGGAAGGTCTCGATCTGACGCATGGTGTCGAGGATGACACCGACCGTAATCAACATCCCGGTGCCGCCGAAGAAGTAGGCGATGCGGGTGGGAACGTTGAGTTCGAACAGCAAGACGTCCGGCATAATCGCAATCACCGTGAGGAAGATCGCGCCGGCCAATGTCAGCCGCGTCATGATGAAGTCGAGGAACTGGGCCGTCGGCTCGCCTGGGCGCACGCCAGGAATGTAGCCGCCGTATTTCTTCAAATCATCCGCGATCTGGATCGGCTTGAACATGACCGACACCCAGAAATAGCTGAAGAAAAGGATGAGGAATGTGTTCAGGAAGTAATACCAAAAATTACCGCGGAGGAGTTCGTTGGAGAACTCGGTGAGGAACTTCAGTTGGAAGTGCGCGCCGACCCACGAGAAAATCTGCTGGGGAAAGAGCAGAATCGCGCTCGCAAAGATAACCGGCATGACGCCCGAGTAGTTGACCTTGAGCGGCAGGAACGAGCTCTGGCCACCCATGACCTTATTTCCTACAACGCGCTTGGCGTATTGGACGGGAATTTTGCGCTGGCCCTGCACGACGGCGATAATGCCCATCGTCACCAAGACGAAGAGTGCGACCATAATGACCGCTTGCGGAAGACCGAGGCTGGCACCCGTGCCGACGGGCTTGAAGAAAAGTTGGTAGGTCTGCGTTGCTGCACCGGGAATATCGGCCAAAATGCCGACCGTGATGAGGAGCGACACACCGTTGCCGATACCCCGCTGGGTGATTTGCTCACCGAGCCACATCAGCAACATCGTGCCCGCCGTCATGAAGATTACGGAGGTCAGAATGAAGCTCCACTTGTCCACGATCACGATTGGACCGTAGGTGGCGACGTCGTAGCCCGTGAAAAGCTGGCCGGGGTTCTGGAGCGCGAGCAGGAGCAGCGTGCCTTGAATGACGCAGATGAGCACCGTGGCATAACGCGTGTATTGCGTGAGCTTCTGGCGGCCAACATCACCTTCCTGCTGGAGACGGCTGAGCGCCGGGACCACCGCGGTCATCAGCTGAAAGATGATCGACGCGCTGATGTAGGGCATGATGCCCAAAGCCGCGACCGCGCCCTTGATGAGCGCGCCGCCGGTGAACATGTTGTAGAGACCGATGAGCGCCCCCGCTCCGCCGGCCGACTGCTCAGCGAAGAAATTCTGCAAAGGCCGGGGATCGATACCCGGCAGCGGAATGTGCGAGGCGACACGCGAGACGAACAGCAGCGACAGCGTGTAGAATATCCGAGAGCGCAGCTCCGGGATTTTCAGGGAGTTCGTGAAGGCGGAAAACATCTGGATTTTCGATTTTGGATTCTCGATTTTCGATGCAGGAACTCGAGTGGCTGGCGCGTGATGCGGTCGGCAATCGAAAACCTACAATCGAAAATCGAAAATAGGCGTCAGCCCACGATGGCTTGGCCGCCGGC
The DNA here is from genome assembly GCA_031411015.1 of Opitutaceae bacterium. Taxonomy (GTDB): domain Bacteria; phylum Verrucomicrobiota; class Verrucomicrobiia; order Opitutales; family Opitutaceae; genus ER46. Next base: position 3,564 of record JANOAF010000053.1, read on the forward strand.
TTTTTCGATCTTGGCCTTGGCCGACTCGGAGAACTTGGCTGCGGTGACTTTAAGCGCGCGATTCAGTTCGCCATCGCCCAATATCTTCACGCGGGACTCACCGCCACGGATGAGACCAGCCGCCGAGAGCGCAACGGCGTTGACCTCGGTCACCCCAGCGTCGAGCGAAGCAAGATCGCCGACATTCAGGACCGCAATCTCGATCCGGTGGCGGTAATTGTTGAAGCCGCGGTGCGGGAGTTTGCGGTAGAGCGGCATCTGGCCGCCTTCGAAGCCGGGGCGGATGCTGCTGCCGGAGCGGGCCGACTGGCCCTTGCCACCGCGACCGGAGGTCTTGCCGTGGCCGCCACCTTCGCCGCAGCCAACGCGCTTCTTGCGGTGAATAGCACCGGGGACGTTCTTGAGTTCGTGGAGTTTCATTTGGTTCCTAGAGGGGCGCCGCTTGGCGCCGTCAGGCGTCAGGCGACTCGGATTATTTGGAAAAAATGCGGAGACCTCAGCTCGTGGCGCGGACCTTCGTGATGTTCTCCGCAAGGCGGAGCTGAAGGAGACCGTTGAGCGTCGCATGCACTACCGCGATGTGGTTCGAAGAACCCATCGATTTCGTTAGGACGTTCTTCACGCCGGCTGCTTCGAGCACGGCACGCACCGCGCCGCCGGCGATGAGGCCGGTGCCGGGTGAGGCGGGCTTGAGCATGACCCGACCGCCATCGTATTGGCCGAAAACATCGTGCGGGATCGTGTCGCCCTTAAGCTTCACGGAGACGAGATGCTTGTGAGCGTTGGCGGTGCCCTTCTTGATGGCGTCGGGCACTTCGTTGGCCTTGCCGTAACCGATGCCGACCTTGCCCTTACCATCGCCGACAACGGCGAGCGCCGCAAAGGAGAAACGACGACCACCCTTTACGACCTTGGCGCAGCGATTGATGAAGACGACCTTCTCGATCATCGTCGGGCCGTCACCGTCCTGAGGCTTGTCGCGATTATCGCGGCGGGGGCCGCGGGGGCCGCCGGGGCCGCGATTGCCGCCGCCTTGCCCGCGGAAGCCACCTTGGCCTCCACGATGTTCACGTTGCGGGCGGTCGGAGGAAGGAGCGGCGGCGGGAGCCGCAGCGGGCGCAGTCGCAGGCTTGACGGTCTCAGGCGCGGAATTTTCGGTGCTCATGCGGGTGCTTAGAATTGGAGACCACCCTCACGGGCGGCTTCGGCGAACGTTTTGACTTTGCCGTGATAGGGAGCGCCACTGCGGTCGAAGACCACGACGGTGATACCGGCGGCCTTGGCCTTGGCGGCGAAAGCGGCACCGAGGGTTTTGGCGCTGGCGAGGTTGGCCTTGAGCTTCTGCTTGCGCAGTTCGGCATCGAGGCTGGAGAGGAAAACAAGCGTGGTGCCGAGGTCGTCGTTGATCGCTTGGGCGTAGATGTGCTTGGAAGTGAAACGGACGGCCAAGCGCGGGCGCAGGGCGGTGCCGGTCACCTTTTTTCGAATGCGCCAGCGGCGACTCTGCAACAGGCGGGCCTTGGTAATGGTCTTGGTGCTCATGGGTGTGCTCCTTAGGCGACGGTCTTGCCTTCCTTGCGACGAACGCGCTCGCCGACGATGCGCACGCCCTTGCCCTTGTAGGGTTCGGGCGGGTAGTAGCCGCGGATCTCCGCGGTCACGGCACCGACGAGCTGCTTGTCCGCGCCCTCGACCTTGACCCTGGTCTGGTCTGTCACGGTGACTTTGATCCCGTCGGGGATCTCCATCACGATGGGGTGCGAGTAGCCGAGTGCGAGGTCGAGTTTCTTGCCAGTCAGATTGGCTTTGAAACCGACGCCTTGAATTTCGAGATCTTTGGTGTAGCCGTCAGTCACGCCCTTGACCATGCCGGCGACGATCGAACGGACGGTGCCATACATGGCCTTCGAGAAGCGCGTGTCCTCGGTAGGAGCGAAGGTGACCTTATTATCGGCGATGGTGACTTTGACGACGGGCGCAAATGTTTTCTGAACTTTGCCCTTGGGACCCTCGACGAGGACAGTGCCGCCAGTGATGGTGACTTTGACCTTGTCCGGGATGGGAACGGGTTGTTTGCCGATGCGGCTCATTTTTGGAAAGTGCTTGGTGGCGCAGGGCCGGTTACCAGACGTTGCAGAGAAGTTCGCCGCCCGCTTTGCTGCGGCGACAATCGGCGTCCTTCATCAGACCCTTTGAGGTCGAGAGGATGGCGATGCCGAGACCGTTCAGCACGCGCGGGATTTCCGTGTAACCGTAATAAAGACGGCGGCCGGGCGTCGAGACGCGCTTGATGCCAGTGATGGCGGACGCGCCGTCGACATATTTCATTTTCACGACCAGAGTCTTGTGACCCTGCGCATCGACGGCGTCGGTGCAGTCGGATACGTAGCCTTCGCTCTTGAGGATGGCGGCGAGGCCCGCCTTCACATTCGAGTGCGGCATGACGCACTCATCGAGCTTCGCCTTGGCGGCGTTGCGGAGGCGCGTGAGGAAATCACTAATCGGGTCGGTCATGTTGGATGTTTTTTTGAAGCGGCCGCGCGGGTCATATCCCGTGCGCTGGAAGCGCACAAACCCCCGTGAGCCAGAGAGTGTTTACCAGGATGATTTGATGACGCCGGGGATTTTTCCCGCGAGCGCGAGCTCACGGAACGTGATGCGGGACACCCCGAACTTGCGCTTGTAGCCGCGCGGTCGGCCACTGAGTGCGCAACGATTGCGGATGCGCGTGGGCGAGGAATTGCGTGGGAGCTTTTGCAGCTTCTTCTGCGTGGCGTGGAACTCCTCGTCGGTCGTGACCGGGCTGATGAGGATGGCCTTCAGTTCGGCCCGCTTGACGGCGAACTTGGCGGAGAGCCGTTTGCGCTTTTCGTTGCGCTGGATGGCGGATGTCTTGGGCATGGCGGAGGTGTAAACTAAATTAGGCGGCGGTCGCCTTCGGTGCTGCGGTCGGCTCGACGCGGCGGAAAGGCATTCCGAGCAGCTTAAGCAACTCGCGGCCCTCGTCGTCAGTCTTGGCTGTGGTCACGATCGTGATGTCGAGCCCCATGGTCTTCTTCACGTTTTCGACCGTGATTTCCGGGAAGATCGAAAAATCTGTGATACCGAGACTGTAGTTACCCTGGCCGTCGAGCTTGGAGCCGACGCCACGGAAGTCGCGGATGGTGGGGAGTGCCACCGCGAGCAAGCGGTAGAGGAATTCCCACATGTTGTTACCGCGAAGCGTGACGCTGCAACCCGTGATCTGGTTGGGCTTCAGCTTGAAGCTGGCGATCGCACGCTTGGTGCGGTTCTGGATCGGCTTCTGGCCAGCGATGGCGGCGAGGTCGCGGGCGACATCGGCGATCTGGTTCTTGTCGGCTTCCGCATCAATGCCGCTGTTAAGGTTAATCTTAACGAGCTTCGGCACCTGGTGCTTGTTTTTGTAACCGCGGCTTTTGACCAATTCGGCGACAATCTGCTCGGTGTAAAGTTTCTTGAGAGTGGGAACGTAGCTCATTTTCTTGGCCCCCGATTACCGACCGGGAGGCGATTGAGTGTGATGTGTAAGTGGAAAAGGGACGAGTAACGCAGGCGCACTGCCGGATTGGCAAGCGCGCTTTCACTCAGCCGAAGATCAGGTCGCGGCGACCGCGGTTTTCTTCCGTTTGCTGGCGTCGAACGTCGCCTGAAGCATCAGATTGCTGACGTGGATCGAACCCTCGCGCTCGGTGATGGCACCTTGCGGGTTCTTCTCCGATTTTTTCTCGTGCTTCTTGATCATCGCGAGGCCTTCCACGCGGGCGCGTTGCTTGGCCGCGAGGATCTCGAGCACTTTGCCGGACTTGCCCTTCTGGGAACCAGCGAGGACGACGACCTGGTCGCCGCGTTTGACGTGAAATTTCTGGGCCATGTTAGAGAACCTCCGGAGCGAGCGAGATGATCTTCATGAAGTTCTTCGCGCGCAGTTCGCGGGCCACCGGTCCGAAGATGCGGGTGCCACGGGGATTGTTGCTCGCGTCGATGATGACGATCGCGTTGGAATCGAAGCGCAGGTAGCTGCCGTCAGGACGACGGACGGCCGTCTTGGTGCGGACGACGACCGCTTTCGCGACCTCACCCTTTTTCACCGTCGCATCGGTGGTGCTTTCCTTGATGTGGACGGTGATGATATCACCGATGCCGGCGGTGGACGTGATCTGTCCCATACGGGAGATCATGGCGGCACGACGGGCACCGGTATTGTCGGCGACGTCGAGAATGGAGCGCAGTTGGATCATGGCGTGACTCCTTGAATGGTTTTAATTGTGGAAGGAATCAGGCCTGCGATTTCGCGGCCCCAGTGGATTTGGTGACTTTCGTAGGCACCGCGGCGGCGACGTCGGTCTCGGTAACAGCGGCACCGTCGGCGACGACGGCCTTTTGCAGGATCGAGACAACACGCCAACGTTTCAGGCGGCTGAGCGGGCGGGTCTCCATGACCTCGACCTTGTCTCCGACCTTGGTCTCGTTCTTCTCGTCGTGGACGTGGAGGACGGTCTGGCGTTTGACAACCTTCTGGTAGAGCGGGTGCGGCGTCTTGTAATCGATCGTGACTTTGATCGACTTGTCGCCGGAGCGACTTGAGACGAAACCGATCTGGGTTTTGCGCTTGGTGCGCTGGCCTGCGGTGGCGGTGGACATGGCGTGGATTCGGATTTAGCGCGGGCTCAGGCGGCCTTGGTCGCAGCTTTGGCTTTCTTTTCGTTGAGGATGGTTTCGAGGCGGGCGATGTCCTTGCGGAGCGTGCGCAGCTCGTGGGTCTTCTCGACTTGGCCGGTCTGCTTGCGCAGGCGAAGCTGGAGGAGTTGGTCGCGGATATCGCGGACCTTAGTGGTGATCTCGCCGGGCGAGAGATCGCGGATTTCTTTCGAAGTCATGGCTGTGCTTTCTTGGAGGTGGCTCAGACGGCGGTGCTGTCGCGCTGAATGAACCGGCAGTGGAACGGAAGCTTCGCGTCAGCGAGGCGGAAGGCCTCTTTCGCGATCGTGAGTGAAACACCGGCGAGTTCGAAGAGGACCGCGCCGGGGCGGATGACCGCGACGTAGTATTCGACCGGGCCCTTGCCCTGGCCCATGCGCACTTCCTGCGGCTTCTTGGTCACGGGCTTGTGCGGGAATACGCGGATCCAGAGTTTACCCTTGCGTTTGAGGTGGCGCGAAATGGTCACGCGGGCGGCCTCGATCTGCTGGCCGGTCATCGGGCCGCGGGTGAGCGACTGGAGGCCGAATTCGCCGAAGGCGAGAGTGTTGCCGCGCTTGGCATTGCCAGCGCGAGAACCCTTCATCGCTTTGCGGTATTTGGTGCGGGCGGGTGAAATAGCTGCCATGGGAGTAGTTCTCCTGAGAAAAGTGGTTTAGGCGGAGTCCGACTCAGTTGTTGTCGGACTCTTTTTTGCAGATCCAGCATTTGACGCCGATCTTGCCGTAAACGGT
>JANOAF010000054.1:0-3271 GCA_031411015.1 Opitutaceae bacterium
CCGCCGCGGTTTACGAGCAAAACGCGGCGAGGGCGCCGCGGCTCCATGAAATATCCGCCTTTCATGAGACTGCGCCACGATGCTGCGACTCTGCGTAAGCTTTCCCTTCCGCTGCTCGTCATCTGCTTGGGTGGCGGGTGCGCTTCCCTCACCCCTCCTCCGAGCAATTCCCAAGCATCGCTTCCGCCATCCGCGTCAAAGTGCCTCGTGCTGACCGACGATCCCCGCGACGCCCATCTCGGCGCCCTCGCGTTGGTGACCCACCCGGAGGCCGTTTACTTCTCGCTGCTCCAAGTGCCGCTCACGCGAAACGAAGCCAGTGCGCAAGCTTCCCGGCAAGCGACCCATGCTGTCATGAAAGAGATGCCCATTTCCCCCGAAACCATTCTCGCGGTGCCTGTGCTGTGGGCCGGCACCGCCGTCGGCGGTTCGATCTACGGTGCCTTCTTGGGCACGAACGAAGACGAGGTGAAAAAGATTGTGCCACCCGTGAGGCAAGCGAGTGCGAGCTTCGCGCCCGGGGATCGGTTGTCGAAAACGATTCAGGCTCATGCAACCGAATTTCCCGCCCGCTCGCTGACACTCATCACGGAGTCGGTGCCGGTCGAGCCACCCGATGCCGTCACTCAAGCGCGGTCCAATTCCTCCCGAGGCGCGGAGCAACCCGCGCCCTCGCACCCACCCCATCCGCTGGCCGCGCGCAACATCGACACGCTCGCGATCCTCAGTGTCGCGCACGGCTTGGGCGGCGAACAGAATATCAACCCACCGCAGGCACTCTACCTGCGCGCGCATGTGCGCCTCATCCGCACCCGGGACTGGAGCCGCGCCGGCGACTTCGTCGTCGAATACGTGAGCGATCCGCGTCGCCTGGCCGCATGGGCAGCGAACGACGCGCAGCTCCTGCGGCGGGAATGGGAAACCGCCGTGCAAGCCGTGGAAGCCCAGGTCCTCGGCTGGTTCACGCGACCGGGCCGAGACCAATTCTCCCAATGAACCAATCACCGCGCCCTGCGCTCACCTCCTTCACGTTCACCCGCACCGAATTCGCCCCTCTGCCCGCACTCACGTCGCCACCATGAATTCTCCTTCCCTGAAGCGCAGCGCGGGCGTCCTCGCGTTGCTGCTCGCCGCTCTTCCGTCCGTTCGAGTTTGCGCCGCGGACAACGCCCGACCGCGCGTGACCGAAGATTCCGCCGCGGCAGGCGCGCCCGCGATCGAGGGTTCGCTGCCCAACGGCCTCCGCTACACGCTCCTGCCGCACCGCCGCGATCTCGGGCGGGTGAGCGTGCGGCTCGTCGTGCACGCGGGGTCGCTCGACGAGCGCGACGACGAGCGCGGCTTCGCGCACTTCGTCGAGCACCTCGCCTTCCAGGGCTCCCGCAATTTTCCGCCGGGCAAGGTCCGCGAGCTCTTCCAGTCCCTCGGCCTCGCCGACGGCGCCGATCTCAACGCCACCACCGGGCACACCCACACCACCTACCGCCTCGACCTCCCCGTCGGGCGCTCCGCGCAGCTCGACGATGCGCTGCGCGTGATGCGCGATTTCGCCGACGGCGCCGAGTTTCCCGCCGCCGAAGTGACGCGCGAGCGCGCCGTCGTGCTCGCCGAGGCCGCCGCCCGCGACAACGACGATCTCCAGATGCTGAAGCAGAAAATCGCCGCGATTTTTCCCGGCACGCTCCTGGCCGAGCGTCTGCCCATCGGCGAGCCCGCCGATCTCGAACGTGCCACGGCGGACTCGCTCCGAGCCTTTTACCGCCGCTGCTACTCGCCCACGCGCATGGAACTCGTCATCGTCGGCGACATCGACACCGCGGCGGCGACCAAACTCCTCACCGCCCACTTCGCCTCGTTGCGCGCCGACGCGAGCGCGGTCGCCCAAGTGCGGCCGGTCGCGCCGCCTCCCGCCGGCCGGCCTTCCGCCCATGTCATCACGAGCGCGAACGCCGTCGCCGCCAACGCCGGCATCATAGTGTTCGACGAACCGCGCGACGTCACCGCGGCGAACACGCGCGCCGATTTCACGCGCGACATCGCCCTTGCGGCGTTGGGCCGCCGGTTGAACAACTACCGATCACTCCACGCCCAGCGCATCGGCTTCGCAACCGCTTCCAATGCCGACGCAATCGATGGGCGCTTCGACCAATCGAGCGCCGAGGCCTCCGCGGCCACCGACGACTGGGAGGCTGCGTTCGCCGTCGTAGAATCAGAGATGCGCCGCGCAGTTACGCAGGGCTTCGCTCCCGCGGAGCTCGAGGAGCAAGTCACCATGCGGCTCGCCTGGCAGCGTGCCGCCGTCGATCTGCACGCCGGGGCGGCGCCCGATTCCGTCGCCACTGAAATCTCCACCGCCCTCGCCGCCGATCAAACGTGGAGGAATCCTGCGGCGTGGGTGGCCCAAACCGCCGCGTTCGCCGACGCCATCACGCCGGCGGAAGTCGCCGCCGCACTCGGCACCCTCTTCGCCGAGAGCCGCATCCATCTCCTCCTGACGCGCCACGCTCCGCCCGCCGGCGGCACCGAGGCCGTGCTCGCCGCCTGGCGCGCCAGCGCCGCACGCGCCCTCGATCCCGCGCCACCGCCGCCAGCGAAACTCGAGTTTCGCTACAACCTTCCCGCGCGCGCCGGCACCGTCGCGGAGCAGCGCCGCGCGTCGGATCTCGGCATCGAACTCGTCACCTTTGCGAACGGCGCCCACCTCAACCTCCGCGCCAGCCGCACCGAGCCGGGCCGCTTCCGGCTGGCCGCGCGCCTCGGCCGCGGCCTCGTCGATTTTTCGCGCGAGCGCCCCGGCCTCGGGCACATTGCCGCGCACTTGTTCAAGGACGCCGATCTGCGGCGCCACACGCGCGAGGAACTTGATCGCCTCGCGAATATGCGCGCGCTCTCCGCGCACGCGACGTTCGATCACCGCTTCCTCGTCATGATCGAAGGGCCCGTCGCCGAACTGCCCTTCGCGCTGCGCCTGCTCGCGGCGCAATTTTCCGACACCAAGCTCGACCCCGCGCGTTTCGCCGAAGCGCTGTCCGACACGTCGGCGTGCCGCGCCGGTCAGCTCAACGACGGTTCCGCCCACGCGCGTGAAGCCATCGTCGCCCTTATGGCGGGCGGCGACCCGCGGCTGCGCGAACCCCTGCCCGCCGCGATCGGCGACTACACCTATGCGGAAGTCGTCGCCTGGCTCCGCGCGCACTGGCTCGACGGTCCGCTCGAAGTCGCGCTCACCGGCGACATCGATCCCGCCGCCGCGATCTCCGCCGCCGCCGCC
>JANOAF010000055.1:0-7970 GCA_031411015.1 Opitutaceae bacterium
TGTCGCCCGAACCGGCCGACTCCGTGTCCTCCGCTGTTTGGTCGCTTCCTGCGGCAAGCTCTTCGGCTCCTGTCCTCGGAAGCGACCAAACAGCTACCCGTCAACGCGGATGTCTATGTCCACTAATTCGAGGCACCCTCAGACGCAATACCCTAAGGACTTCCTTCGGGCCTAGGCGCTCGGAATTTTTCCTGAAACGAGCCGGGAGGCGCATACCGTGATTTCGGTAGAGGCGCCCCCTCGCCGGCCGGGCCGATCGGCGTTCTCCTTGGCGCATCGAAATGCGATGAAGGTCCTCCCACCACCCTCGGTTTTGCTCCGCCAAATGTTGCAGGATCCACATGCGGTCACGGTCGCAGCATTCGCCGTCGCCGCGATTTTCTGGGCATCGCGCTCGGGCACATTTTCCGGAATCTGCGTCACAACGAACCCGGCTTGCGCGCGCCATTGGCGCTCCCTCTGGCAGTCTTGATTCAGGCCAAATTGTTGCGGTGGGTGCCGAAAATTATTAACGATGGGGCGATGATGGCTGCGCCGCGAGCCACCGACTACGCAACATTTGGATGACGCGCCGCAATCGGCTTGCTAGGACCCTCGGCAAATTCGTCGTTAAGCCCCCACTAACGAGACGACGATGAAGCTAGTCTAAGCACAGGATTCGCGTTCTAACCTCGATTAGCTTTTCCCCTTTGATGACCCACGCCATCACCCGCCGGACATTTCTCCACTCGGCCGCCTCCGCCGCCACGAGCCTGACGCTGGCTCCGGCGCTTGCGCGGGCTGCCGAGGCCAAGCCGACAAACACTGCTTCCTTCTCGTTCGTGCTGCTCGGTGATCTACACTACGACAAGCTGGAGCACCACGACTTGGCGTGGCTCGACCGAACGCACCCCAACGATCTGAGTCAGATCAAAAACTATACGCGCGTAACCGCGGAGATCACGCCGCGGCTCTTCGCGACGTTGCGCGAAACGATCACGGAGTTGAATCGCTCTCCGGCTACAGCGGTGGCCTTCGTGCTCCAAGTCGGCGATCTTGTAGAGGGCTTGTGCGGGAGTGAGGAGCGGTCGGTGCGGCAGAATACGGAGGTGCTGGAATTCGTGCGCGGAGCCCAGCTCGGGGCGCCGTTCCTCTTTGCGAAAGGTAATCACGACATCACGGGTGACGGTGCGCGCGAGGCGTTTGCGGGGGTCTTCCATCCCTTTCTGACAGCGCAGCGGCGTGCGCTGATGGTCGGCGCCGACGCGGTGTCGAGTGCGCGCTACACCGTGGCGGTCGGCAATGCGCAGTTTACTTTTTTCGATGCTTACGAGAGCGCGGAGAGCTTGGAATGGTTTGAGGCCGTCGCCGCGAAACGGACGGCCGATCACCTCTTTACCATCGTCCATCCGCCCGTCGTGCCCTACGGGGCGCGTGCGACATGGACCGTGTTTGCCGCTGAGAAGGAGCGGGCGAAGCGGGAAAAATTTCTTGCGCTGCTCGGAGACCAGCACGCGATCGTGCTCGGCGGCCACATCCATAAATACAACGTGATCGCGCGTGAGGCGGGCCGCGGACGCTTCGCGCAGTTTGCATTGAGCAGCGTGGTCAATACCCCGGCAGTCGTGGCAAAAACTACGCTGACGGGCATCGCGGACTACAACAGCGAGCAGATCAAGGTGGAGCCGAATTTCGGCCCCGGCACCGATGCGGCGCGTCTGGCGATCTACGCGGCGGAGCGGCCGTTCGTAAAAGCCTTCGAGTATGCCGATCTGCCCGGCTACGCGTTGGTGACGGTGGACGGGGCGCGCGTCACGGCGCGGATGTTTTCCGGCATCGGCCACGAGGTCTGGCGCAGTGTGGACTTAAGCGGGCTCGCCGCTCGCGTCTGAGCGGCGTCACAGAAAAGTTGCCGAGCCGCAGTTGCGGTGGCTCGGCTGCGAGCCTTTCCCTTTTTCCGTCATGAATTGTTTCTCTCCTCGCGCCCTCGCGGCCCTCGTGGCCATCGTGGCCATCACAAATCTGGCGCTGGTCCGCCCGGCGGCGGCGCAGGAGGACCCGTTGGTCAAACTTTCGCCCTTCGTGCTCGCCGAAGATCAGAACGGTGGCTACGCGCCCGCCGTAACGCTCTCCGGCACCCGCCTGCGCACCCTGACCAAGGACGTGGCGTCGGCGCCACCATCGTGACGCCCGACTTCATGAAGGACATCGGCGCACTCAACTACAACGACGTCCTGAATTTTTTGCCGAGCACTTCGGTTTACACCAACAACGCCGACGATGCGAATTCCAACGGTCCGCGCACCGGCACGCCGTTCATCGTGCGCGGCTATCGCGCGGGCTCCATCTCGACAAATTTCTTCACCTCGTTCACCAAGCCCGACCTCTACAACAGTTCGCGCCTGACTTTCACGCGCGGCCCCAATTCCATCCTGTTTAGCATCGGCAATCCCGGCGGCGCGATCGATGCGACCACCAACAAGGCCGACCTGCGTCGCGCCTCGCACACGCTGGAGTTTCGCGCCGATACGTTTGGGGGCTTTCGCAGCTCGCTTGATTCAAATCTCGTGGTGGTGCCGCAAAAACTCGGCCTGCGCCTTGATTTGCTGCACGACGATCGCGGCAACTTCGCCGAGCCGGCCAAGGATCGGCGCGATTCCGCGTTTCTCACGACCACCGCCCGGCTCACGCCGGCCACCACGCTATATGCCAATCTTGAGTCGACGCATCTGCGGCAAAGAATTCCTCGGCCCTACGAAACGTTTGACTGGGTGACGACCTGGCTCGACGCCGGCAGTCCGATCATCCCGACCGCGCAGCGCAATTCCGCGGTCACTGGGGTGGAGTTTCTCGCCACCAACGGCTACCCGACCTACGTCCCAGGCGTCGGAGCGATGGATTGGTCAAGGATGGGGCACGGTGCGCGGCCACTTGTGCGCGGCGCGCGCGTGAGCGCGTTTAGTTACGGCGTCGGCACGCGCTTCAAGCCGGTGCCGCTCAACACTTACATAGCCGGCGATTCGGACCGCGTGGATTTTGACGACGAAAACTACTCGGTCATTCTCCAGCACCGGCTCGCGGACGGACTGAATCTCGAAGTCGGGGCGAGCCACGATCACAACTATCGCGAAAACCTCGATGGCAACGGCAATGGATTTGCCGTTGAGGTCGACAACAACGCCCAGCTCCCCAATGGCGCGCCCAACCCAAATGTCGGCCGCTTCTACACTGATCAGGCGCCGAAGTGGGAGAAGGTCCAGACCGATAACAATCAGATCCGCGCCACTCTGTCTTACGAAAAAGATTTTCGTCACGTGAAGCTCTTCAACCGCGGCCTCGGGCGCTTCATGATCGCTGGACTCTACAACAATGAAGCGAGCCACGCCTATCAGGAGATTCTGATGGAGGTGAACGAGACACCGCTGCCGATCGCGACCTCCGACCTGAGCGACAGCCGCAACAGCATTCGCCGGCGCTCGTATCTCGGCGGAGGAAATCAGAATTACTTCGTTTCGGACTATGCGCCGATCAACCAAAACGGCATCAAGTCCGGATGGGAGCCGGTGCGCGCACCAGGACCGAAAAACGATTTCTCGCGCATCCAATCCTACTCGCTCGCAGGCCAGGCCAACCTCTTCGACGATTTGCTGGCGCTCACCGCCGGGTTGCGCCGCGATGAATCGCTCATCACGCAGACCAGTTTCGGCAAGGATGCGCGCGGCGTCTATGAGAATTCCCACAGCGGCAAACCCCTCCCCGATGTCGAGGGTGTCGGCCGCCCCTACCTCTTCGGCCTCGTGCTGAACGCGAATCGCCACGTGAGCCTCTACTACAACGGCGCGACCAACTACCAGGCGATCAGCCAGGGCGTGCGCACCTTCGCCAATGAGATTCTCCCGGCGGTGCGCGGCCGAGGCATCGACACCGGCCTAAAATTTTTCCTCTTCGACGACCGCCTCACCGGCTCCGTGGGCTACTTCGAAACCGCGCAGAAAAATATCAAGGACACCGCCGTTACCCGCGGCCGAAAAGCCGGCTGGATTAATCAGATTTGGGATGCGATTGATCCGACCAAGCGCGTGGACACGAGTGCAGGCGACGTGAAAGGGCAAAAGACGCACGGCCTGGAGTTTCAGGCGGTCGCAAACGTTACCAAAAATTTCCGCCTGATGGGCAACGTGAGTCGCAACATCAGCGTGCTCGAGGATCAGGGCAATTTTACCTTCGCCTATCTCGCGCAGCAGTTCCCCGGCTGGCAGGCCAAATCGCCGCAGGCCGTCGTCAGTCCCGACGGCAAGACGGTGGGCGAACTCGTCACGCTCATCAAGCAGGAGCAAAGCGACGACCAACGCATCATCGGCATCCGGCAGGTGCGCATGTTTGAGTGGCAGCTTAACGTGGTCGGCCGATACCAATTCGATCGCGACTCGCTCCTCAAGGGCTTCGCCGCCGGCGGAGCCTTCCGCTGGCGCAACGCTCCGGTTATTGGCTTCGCCCGCATCGGCTCGCTGCTCGATCCGACGCGGCCCTTCAAGGGGACCGCGACGACCAACGTCGATGCCTTTGTGGATTACTCCCGGCAGTTTACGGTGGGAGGTCGCAAGCTGCGCTGGACCGCCCAGCTCCGCGTGCAAAATGTGCTCGATGATCGCACGCTGCAGCCGTGGATTTCCGACGACGACGGCACGGGCCGCGCGGTGATTCAACAGCGACTGCGCGCGAGTGCCCGGCAGTTCATCGTGAGTTCGACATTTGGGTTCTAGGCCCGGTCGTCGTGGTCATGATTTCCCGCGCTTGGGTGGCGTTTATTCCGGGTTTTGGGATAGTCGCGACCGGCTGGTCGTCCGATCCGTTGCGCTTTGCGTTGCTTTCCGGTCGGCATGTCACCCGCGGGACGAAGTAGGATCAGGCGCTTTAACGCGGGCGCGTGGAAAGCGTGATCGCGGCGGTCAACGCCGAGCAGGTGAGCTTCGTTCTCATCGCGGGCGATTTCACGCAGGGTGGGGAGCCCGGTGAGGCGAACGAAGTGCATGAGCGGTTTGAACCTAAATTCCGCAGTTGAAGGGTGGATTTAGGCGCCAGCGGGCGCGGGATTCGTGGTGTTTTTGTGGTGGTCTGGAACGATATATTTCAACTGCGGCGCAGTTGTGCGGATCCACTCTTGGAGGCGGAGATAGCCGTCGCGTAATTGTTCAGCCCAGCCACCGCTTATAGAGACTTGCAGTTCTTTTTGCCGACCCGATTGCACGAGCCTGGCGGCGATCAAGAGAAACCAGCGTCGACCGCGTTTGGCCTCGGTATGTTTTTGCGGCACGATGAAACGCACGAATAGCGTCCAGAGGTTGTAAACGACGAGCAGCAGCCGCGCCGCCAGTTCTGTCGTGGCCTTGGACTTCGCGCAGAAGCCGCTGAAGCCCCATTGATTTTTGAGTTCGTCAAAAACGTTCTCGGTGTCGGCGCGCTGGCGGTAGAGTTCCTGGATCTGCCAGCCGTTCACCGCATCGGGCAGGTTGGTGACGTAGACGGCGAACTCATGTTTGTGCTGGTCCCAAAACTCGGCCCGGCCAGCGGCCGGCACGACGCCTTGCAGGGTGCGGGCGAAGATTACCCGCCGGGATGTTTTCCAGCCCGTGAGTTGGATCCGACCTTCGGCTATCTGACAGGCGCCGAGGATCGCCGGGCCCTGCCAGTCGCTTTCCTTGATCCGGTGCAGGGCCGAGCGCACCAAGTTCGTCAGCTTGAGTTTGAAGAGGAACTTCGGGCGACCTGGAACTGCTTCGTGCCAGCTCATGATCGCGTCGTGGCCGAAGCCCAGATCACCCCGGTTGAGTTCGACCCGACGATCCCCGAGCCACCGCTCGGCATCCGCCATCGCCTCGTGCCACTGGCTCGCGCTCACGGTGTCGCCGGAGCGGAACCGATAGACCGGGCACAATCGGGTTTTCGCGACGACGGCCAACAGCGGACGAAAACTGCGGCGCCCCTGCTTGCCGGGGTTGTAGCCGATCTCTGCTCCTTCTTGGTGCCCATACTTCGGCTGCACGGTCGAATCCCAGTCCAAGATGATCGGGTCGGGCAACGCGCCCCACATCGGCTTCGCATGCCGGGCAATCCACTCGGCACCGAGCACCGGATCGACGGACTTAAAGAATCGGCGCACCGTGTCATCGCCGACCACCGACTCCATCCCGAACAACTCCGGAATCGTTGGATCTTCACGCAGTCGCTCAATATGCGAGAAGCGGCGACCGTCCGTCAGCGCCGTCAGCATGAACGATTGCAGCACGTCGTAGACCGGGGCCGCATTTGGGCTCGTCCGCTGCACCGGACAGTCGGCTGCCATCGTATCTATAATCCCTATATGCTTTGTATAGGCCGCCCATGGCACCAGTCCCCCGAACGGCGTCAGCGCGTCTTTTGTCACCGACATCCGCACCCGTCCTCCGGGTGTCGCGAAGCTAAAATCTCCTTCACCCAGCGGGTGAATCGCCTCCGTCTTCTTGGTCTGCGCCATAGACCCTCATCTCAGCACTTTCCGTGAAAAACCAAACTCTCAACTGCTGAATCTAGTTTGAAGGATTCCAGTGGGTGGGTGGTTACTTGGGGGCAAACTTGACGTGTTCGTCGGCGCGTTTGGCCGCTGTATCGGGCTGGGTGGTTTCACCCGTGCCGGCGTCGTTTTCGATGGAAATCACTTCAAGAGACACCACCTGTCGCACCCAGCGGGCAACTCGCGCGTCCTTTGGCACGATAACCCGCCACGGGCCGATCTCGGGCGCGAGCGGCGCCCCATCCTCGTGCGACGCGAGGATGATGGTGCGGTCAGTAAAACCTTCTTCGAACTCTGCGAGTGCAAATGCGCACACCATCCCATCCGCTCCCTTGACCCGCAGGACCAGGCACATGGTCGGTCGACGAAGCCTTTCTCCCGGCGGAGCATCGACGAGACGCAACAAATCACGGAGGGCGACGCCGCGGAAATGATGCCGTCCTTCTTGGTCGGAGGCCTCTATCACCGTCGTCTTAAGTTTCGCGAAGTCCGCCAGCGAGAGTTCAACCTTTTTGTCGCCGTAGCGCAGCGTCAGCGACTTTTCTGCTCCCCAAGCCTGCGTGGCGATGGCCAGCAGCAGTGCGAGAAGGCACACGGACGGGTGGTGACGCATAATGATTTGGGATTGGGCTGAGCGTGACGACGACATGTTTGAGTCACGGCCGTTACGCGCGCCGCATCAAGCCGGTGCTCTCGATCAACGCGAGTGTCTTCTGCATCTGTTCCGATCTGATCGACGACGCGACGCTTGAACGCACCGGCACGCTGGCGGGTTGTTTTCGGCAGGCGGTGCATAAACTGGCCGTCGAATTTCGCGAGACCACGGGACTGCAAGCGTGATCGCGGATTCTCCAACGCCCGCGCTCTGCCCTTCAGGCGCGGAGGAAATCAACCGGTTGCATGAGGAAGGCGTCAGGTTGAGCGCCGCGTCCCGCGACTCGTTGCACGCGTCGCTGGTCGCGGCGTGGAGAGCCGGGCAGCTGTTGGCGGCGGAGAAAATCCATGTTCGGCGGACGATGGGAGCCGGTGCTTGGGGTCTGTGGTTGAAGCGAAATTTTCGAGGTTCACCGCGCACCGCGCAGCGCTACATACTGCTAGCGAAACGCGTTTCTCACGCCTCGTTCCTTCCCGGCATGAGCCTCCCGACAGGTGTATTTTCGGCTAGGCATTGCCACCGAACCGAAATCGCCGGGGCGCGCGGTGGCACTGCGGCCACTTCCTCTGCACGTTGTTTTCGCGGGTCGGTTGTTGGGCGTTCTCAAATCCCGGCCCAACATGTTGCCGTTGGAAGTCCAGAAGTCATACCGGCAGGATCTGCGACCGCTTTATGAGCGCCTCCGGGTTCTGTTTGAGGCAGCGGCAGAATAACGGCGCTTATGCGCAACGCATGTTGCCCTCATCGGATCTCCGCTCGGGCTGCCGTGTGGTGATCGTGTTTCCG
>JANOAF010000056.1:0-11190 GCA_031411015.1 Opitutaceae bacterium
CGGCGAAGCGCCCGAATTACATCTACCGCTACGCGGAGCCGACCACGTGGAGCTTCAGCGTCACCACGCGGCACTGAGTCCAAAGCCCGCTTAGATTTTGGGCTGTCGTGCAGTGAGAGAACCGGCTGCTGAGTGAGCGGCCTTGGATTCTGTAAGTCAGCTCGCTTGCGAGCGCTCCGCCCCTTTGAGTCCCGAGCGCTCGCAAGCGAGCTGGCCTACGAAAACCCACGCATCGGACCTTGATCACTTGCCGTGCCTCTCGCCCAAGCCCTCACCCGCGCTGGGCGATCAACCGTCGCGCGACCGTCACCGCATTCGTGAAACTGGTCGCGCGCGCGAGGCCCTTGCCCGCAATCCCAAAGGCCGTGCCGTGATCGGGACTCGTGCGCACGTGCGGTAGGCCGAGGGTGACGTTCACCGCCTCGTCAAAATCGATCACCTTCAGCGGCGCGAGACCCTGATCATGATAGAGCGCAATCACCGCATCGAATTCGCCGCCCTGCCCTGAGCCTGTCGAACGAGGGAGCGCGCGTGCGAAAAGCGTGTCACCCGGCTCGCACCGTGAGAGCCCGGGAAAATCCACCCGAATCTTTGCCAGCGCCGGCTCGATTGAGTCGATTTCTTCGCGACCGAGGAGCCCCCCTTCACCGGCGTGCGGATTGAGCCCACAGATTCCGATCCGGGGCGCCGCGATGCCCTCAGCGCGGCACAAAGCGTCCGCCGCCGCCACAGTTCGGCGGAGCAACGCGGGACTCAGCAGTCTCGGCACCTCATGCAGCGGCACATGCCACGTCGCCAATACGACGCGGAGTTTGCCGCCGCAAAACGCCATCACCGGCTCGCCGCCCCAACGCGCCGCGAAAAGTTCCGTCTGCCCTGGAAACGCGTAACCGATGGCCGCGAGTTCCGCCTTGCTCACCGGCCCGGTCACGACGCCGCAAAATTCGCCGCTCTTACAGCCATCGGCCGCGCGCTCCATCGCCGCCCAGGCCACGAGCGCGCCCTCGCCACTCGTCCGTCCCGGCGTGGCAGAAAACTCCTCCAATCCCACCGCGATTTTTTGCGCCGCGGTATCGAGCGTCGCGAGCCACTGCGCCGGCCCAATCACCGCAACAGCGCGCGCCGACTCGCGATTCGCCATCAACCAAGCCGCGATAATCTCCGGCCCGACACCGGCCGGGTCGCCGCAGGTGAGAGCCAGTTTTTTGTTTTCGGAAGGTTTCAAACGGGGGGCGCAGACGTCGCGCGGAAAGGCCGCTTTGGAGCAAATCGCTCCAGATTTTCCGCGCGCTCGGTGTTTAGTCGGTTGGGTTTTCCTCGCCGGCCTTAGTCCGCCGCGGGCGGGCGAAGCTGCGTTTCCCCCCAGCGAAGAATTCAAGGAAACGCTTGGCTTCCGCCGCCTCGAACGCCCTCGCCGTGAGCCGGGCGGCCGCGACGTCGCGGATATTGCCCGGAGTGAAATACACGTCTTGAAACGCCGACTTCAGTTCCGCGATCGCGCCCCGGCTGAAACCACGGCGCTTCAACCCGATGGCGTTGAAACCAATCACGTCGTCGCGCTCGGCGACCATCGTGAAATGCGGCACGTCGCGCGTAATCGACGCGTGGCCCGCGACCATCACGCTCTCGCCGATGCGGCAGAACTGATGCACCGCCGCCCCGCCGCCGAGAAACGTGTGGTCGCCCACGCTCACGTGGCCCGCCAGCAGCGCGGCGTTGGCGAGGATGACGTTGCTCCCCAGTTCGCAGTCGTGCGCGACGTGGCTCGCCGCCATCAGAAAACAATTCTCGCCGAGCACCGTCGCCTTACCCGCATGGATCGAGCGATTGATCGTCACGTGTTCGCGCAGCACCGTGCCCGCGCCGACGCGCACGCCCGCATCCGTCATGCGATCGAACTTCAAATACTGCGGATCGCCGCCGATGACGGCGAAGGGATGCACGACCACGCGGTCGCCGAACACGCAGTGCTTCGTGATAATCGCGTGGGCCATGATCTCGCAGTCGGTGCCGAGTTGCGCACCGGCCTCCACAATCGCGGTGGGATGAATCGTCGTCGCCATGATCAGTTCGCCCCGCGCCCCCGCCGCGTAGTCACCGCTCCCCCGCGCTCATTCAGCAGGTCGAGCTGCGTGTCCTTCAAGAGATCGTAGTTTTTCAGCAGGCGCATCACCTGCAGCGTGTCGCTCTTGCTGTAGTTCTGGTTGATTTCAATTTTCTCGAGCAGATCGAGGAGCATCGCGCGAAAGGAGATGATGGCATCGACGCCCGCCTGCTTCAGCATCTCGACACTCTGCGAGCGAAAGGGCTCGGCGGTGGGCAGACTCGGCAGGACCAGGATTTTCGTCAGCTCGCCGCCCGTCGCATCGCCCGCGTCCGAGGGAAAGAACCGCGCCGCCTCCTTGAGCACGTTCTTCTGGAGAAAACTAAAAATCTCCGGGCTGCTCTTCAGCATCGTCGGACTGAACACGCCCGTGTGCCAGCCCTTCACTGCGACGATCGCCTTCTGCACGAAAGGCAGCTCATTCGAGAAAAGAAAAAAATCCGGCTTCCGCGCATTCCGGTCCCAAGAGGGATTGAACACCATCAAATCGATCTCCTCGTCCGCGAGCTTGCGGCGGGACTGCACCTGATACTTGCGGGCTTGCCGGACAAGAAAGCCGTTCTGCTCGAAGTATTCGCGGACAATGCCTTCGTCGATGGCGGACATGGTGGGAAAGTAGTGAGTAGCGAGTAGCGGGTAGCGAGCATTTTGAAAAGACGGCAGCGCGCCGGCTACTCGCTACTCACTACCCGCTACTCGCTACTTCACTTCGCTCCGACCTCGCGGAAACTCGCCTCGACCATCGGCGCCGGCACATCGCCCTGCGTCGCGGCTTCGCCGAGTTTCTTTAAAACTACGAAACGCAGCCCACCCGCGCGGACCTTCTTGTCGCGCGTCATCGCCGCGTGCAGTTCGGCGTAAGGAAGGGGTGCGCGCAACCGCACCGGCAGCGCATGCCCCGCGACCGCGCGCTCCACCCGCGCGACATCGCCCGCGGCCACCAAACCCATTTTCTGCGACAGCCGCGCCGCCGCGCAGAGCCCAATGCCCACGGCCTCGCCATGCAGATACTCGCCGTAACCTGCGGCGTTTTCGATCGCGTGACCGAAGGTGTGGCCGAGGTTGAGGAGGGCGCGCCCGCCTTCTTTCGCCGTCTCGCGTTCATCGGCCTCGACGATTCGCGCCTTCAACGCGCAACAGCGCCGGATCACGGCCGCGAGTTCCGGGCTCGCGACGGTGAGTGGAGCTTTTTCCAATTGCGCGAACAACTCGGGATCACCGAGCAGCCCATACTTGATCACCTCGGCCATGCCGGCGGCGAATTCCCGCGGCGGCAGCGTCGCGAGCAAGTTCGTCGAGATGAACACGCCGCGCGGCTGGTGAAACGCCCCCACGAGATTTTTTCCCGCCGCGATGTTGATGCCCGTTTTGCCGCCGACCGAACTGTCGACCATCGCAAGCAGAGTTGTCGGCACCTGATAAAAATCGATCCCGCGCAAATAACTCGCAGCCGCAAATCCCCCGAGATCCCCAATCACGCCACCGCCGACGGCGAACAGCACGCCGCCGCGATCCAGTTTCGCCCCGGCGAGAAAATCGAGCACGCGGCCGAGGCCCGCGAGTGACTTCGCCCCCTCTCCCGCCTCGACCGCCCGCACCGGTGCATCGCCGAACATCGTGCGGAGTGCGTCGGCCTGCGCCACCGCCACGCGCGCATCGGTCAGCACTGCCACGCGGCGCCCGGCAGCCGCGAGTTCACTCACCGCGGCTTGCACGTCGGCACACAAATCTACTCCGAAACGAATCGGATAACTGCGCTCACCCAAGTTGACGCGAAGCATGTCGGCCATCCGGGTGTTAAACGGCCGTGCCCGCCGCGCGTCGAGGAGAAGTTCCGCCGCGGGCGCCGCGCCCTAAAAAATGTGCTCGCCCTCGCCCCGCCGCCGCCCTCATCACCGGCCGCGTCCGACCGGGGAGGATGACGTGCGTGATGCCGCGCTTCCCCCGTGTTGGCGGAGGGCCGCGAGTGATTCGCGCGCCGCCCCCGGACGCTCCCGCACCGCGCACCCGTCCCATGCCCGCCAGCCCTTTCCCAATCTCTCCCACCGGCCAGCACCCGCTCGGTCCCGGCACCACCCTGCGCTGGGCGCCGGGCTTCGCGGCGGCCACCGATCCCGCGGCCGCGGCACATTTCGCGTTTTTGCTGCCGCCCGCGCGCACGGATCCCGGCGCGATGCTTTTTCTTCCAGCGCTCGCCAACTCCGTCTCGACGCCGCCGGCCACGTTCTGCGCCTGCATCGCGCTCGACGCCGCCGCGCTCCGCGACCTGCTCGCGGGCGACGCGACACCGGGCGCCGCGTTCCTACGCGCACCGGCCGCGCCAGCCCTCGCGCTCACGCTCACTCCTGCGGCGCGTTTCGCCGCGGAATCGATTCTGAGCTGTCCGTTCGCCGGCTCGTTCCGCGCGATGGCGCTCACCGCGCGCGGGCACGATCTGCTGCTGGAATTTCTCACCGCGCTCGCCAACTCCGCCTCGCCGCGCTCCGGCCCGGTCACGCGCGCGCTCGCGGATCGCATCCATGCCGCGGCGGAATCGCTCAAGCGCCAACTCGAAAATCCGCCCACGCTGCCGGCGCTCGCGCGTGAGGTCGGCCTGAGCGAGACGACCTTGAAGCGCGGCTTCCACCAGGTGTTCGGCACGACGCCCTTCGCCTACCTCCGCGCCCGCCGCCTCGAACACGCCCACGCGCTCCTCGCCGCGGGCGAAGCCACGGTGCTGGAGGCCGCGGCCGTCGTCGGCTACAGCAACCCCAGCAACTTCGCCGCAGCGTTTCGCCGGCAATTCGGCGTCAACCCCAAGACCTTTCAGTTGACCGCCCGCAGGTAGAAACAGGCCGCCGCCGGGTGGAATTTTCCGCGCCCGTTTTGCGATACTCCGGCTTTCCCATGAAAGCCGCCGCTCCCGTCATCGCTGTCCCACCCCGCTGCGGCCGTTGCGCCACCGCGTTTGCCGCGCTCGCCGTGGCGCACGGCCTCGCGGCGGTCGCCTTCGCGCAAAATACAATCACGCCCAGCTATCTGCCCCCCAAGGAAGAGGCGGTGCATCTGGAAAAATTCGAGGTCACCGACCGCCGCGAGAAAACCTATGCCAGCCAGCGCAGCCTCACCGCCACCAAGACCGACACGGCGCTCGTCAACGTCCCCCAGTCCATCAGCGTCGTCACCCGCGAATTGATCGACGATCAGGCGATGCAGAACATCGGCGACGTGACGCGCTACGTGCCCGGCGCCGGCATCGCGCAGGGCGAAGGCAACCGCGACACCCCCGTCCTCCGCGGCAACAGCACCACCGCGGACTTCTTCGTCGATGGCATCCGCGACGACGTCCAATATTTCCGCGACCTCTACAACGTGGACCGCGTCGAGGTGCTCAAAGGCCCCAACGCGATGGTCTTTGGTCGCGGCGGCTCGGGCGGTCTCATCAACCGCGTCTCGAAACAGGCCACCGGCGCCGCCACGCGCGAGCTGTCCCTTCAAGTCGGCTCCTGGAATCAATATCGCGCGACCCTCGATCTCGGCCAAGCGGTCCGTCCGACGCTGGCTTTCCGCGTGACCGCGCTCTACGAGGACGCCGAGAGCTATCGCGACGACGTCACGTTGCGGCGCCATGGCGTGAATCCCACTGTCGCATGGCGCATCGCGCCGCGCACCACGCTCCGCGCCGGCGTCGAATATTTCCACGATGATCGCGTGGCTGATCGCGGCGTGTCTTCCTTCCAAGGCCGCCCGGTGAAAACCGCCGCCTCCACGTTCTTCGGCGATCCTGCGCAGAGCCACTCGGAGGCGACGGTGCACGCGGCTTTCGCCACGCTCGACCATGCGTTCGCCAACCGTATTACCCTGCGCAACAGCACGCGTTTCGGCCGCTACGAAAAATTCTACCAGAATGTCTACCCGGGCGCCGTGAACGCCACCGGCACCGCCGTCGCGCTCTCCGCCTACAACAACGCGACCGATCGCGATAATCTTTTCAACCAGACCGATCTGGTCCTCCCGTTCGCAACCGGCGGCGTGAAACACCAGGTCGTGATCGGCTTGGAACTCGCCCGGCAGGAAACCGACAACCTGCGCCTCACGGGTTACTTCACGACGGTCAGCCCGACGACCACCTTCGTCAGCGTGCCGCTCGGCCACCCGCGCACCACTCTGCCACTGGCGTTTCGGCCCAATGCCACCGATGCCCACAACCACGGCGTCGCCAAGTCCGTGGCGATCTATGCGCAGGATCAAGTTACTCTGCTCCCGCAGCTCCATGCTGTCGTCGGCGTCCGGCTGGAAAGATTCTCTGTCGATTTCGTCGACCGACGCGCCGCCGTCCGCGTGGACAGCACGGACAATTTCGTTTCGCCCCGGGCCGGCCTGATCTTCAAACCGGCCGAACAGGTCTCACTCTACGCCAGCTACAGCATGGCACATGCGCCCCGGGCCGGCGAACAGTTGTCCTCGCTGAGCCTCACCAACCGCGCCCTCGAACCCGAGCAATTCCTCAACCTCGAAATCGGCGCCAAGTGGGACGTGCGCCCCGACCTCGCCGTCACCGCCGCGGCCTACCGCCTCGACCGCCGCAACGTCGCGATCGCCGACCCGGCCGATCCGGCCCGGTCTCTGCTCGTCGACGGCCAGCGCGCCCGCGGCGTCGAGTTTGGCCTCACCGGCCGTCTCACCGCCCGGTGGAGCGTGGTCGGCGGCTACGCGTATCAGGACGGCACGATCAGGGCGACGCAGTCCGCGACCGTAGTGGCCGGCGCGCGCCTCGCCCAGCTCCCGCGCCACACGTTTTCCCTCTGGCAGCGTTACGATCTCAACCGTGCGTGGGGTTTCGGTCTCGGCACGATCCATCGCGACGCGATCTTCGCCTCGACCGACAACACGGTCCGGCTGCCGAGCTTCGTCCGTTTCGATCTCGCGGTCTTCCACCGGTTCAGCGCCCGCTTCCGCGCCCAACTCAACGTCGAAAACATCCTCGACCGCGGCTACTACGCCACGGCGCACAGCAACACCAACCTCACACCCGGTTCGCCCCGCGCCCTGCGCGTCGGCCTGACCACGAGGTTCTAAGGCCCGCGTTTCGGCGCCTCGGCCACGGCGGGAATTTTCCGCCCTTCTCCGCCGACCGCGTAGGTCTGCTCTCACTGATGTTTCGCAAAACCCTTTTCTGGCTCCACCTCGCCGCCGGCCTCATCGCCGGGCTCTCGATCGCGATCATGTGCTTCACCGGCACCGTGCTCGCCTTCGAGAAGCAACTCGTCGCCTGGGCCGAACGCGACGCCCGCCAGATCGCTGCGCCGCCCGCGGGCGCGCCCCGCCTCACGCTCGATCAGATGCAGGCTAGGCTCCGCGAGTCCCAGCCCGCGGCGCGGCCCGGGAGCATCGTCCTCCAAAACGACGCGACCGCGGCCGTCGCCTTCACCACCGGCCGCTTCGGTGGTTTCTACGTCAACCCCTACACCGGCGAAGTCCGCTCGCCGTCGTCCTCCGCGATGGGCGCCTTCATGCACGAGATGACCGACTGGCATCGCTTCCTCGGTTTTCACGGGGAAAACAGCCGCCCGCGCGGTAAACTCATCAACGGCGTCTGCAACATCGCGTTCTGCGTCCTGGCCCTCACCGGCCTCTATCTCTGGATGCCGCGTCAGTGGTCGTGGCGCGCCCTCAAGCCGATCGTTTGGTTTCGCCAAAACGGCACGGGCAAGGCCCGTGATTTCAACTGGCATAACGCCATCGGTTTTTGGAGCGCGCCGATCCTCATCGTTCTCACGCTCACTGCCATTCCGATTTCCTTCCGGTGGGGCGGCACTTTGATCTACACGCTCACCGGCGTCGAGGCTCCCGCTGCTGGCGGTGGCGGTCCGAGTGGCGGTGGCCCCGTCGTGGAAGTGCCGGCCCGCGACGTGAAGCCTATCTCGCAAGACGCGCTCCTCGCGGCCGTGCAGAAACAAGTTCCGGCTTGGAAAACCATCACGCTCCGCACCGCCAGCGTCGGTGGCGGTCGAGGTGGGAGCGAAGGCGTCCCGCCCGCTCCGAATCAAGGCGGCCAGCAATCCCGCCCGAGCGCTCCCGCCGCTCCCACCCCGCCCCAAGCCGTGACGTTCACCGTCCGCGAATCCACTTCCTGGCCACGCACCGCCAACACCACGCTCTCCGTCAATCCCTACACCGGCGCGATCCTGCAGCGCACCGGCTACGCCGATCAAAACGCCGCGCAAAAAGTCCGCTCTTGGACGCGTTTCCTCCACACCGGCGAAGCCGTCGGACCCGTCGGTCAGTTCCTTGCCGGCCTCGCGTGCCTCGGCGGCGTGTTCCTCGTCTACACCGGCTTCGCCCTCTCGTGGCGCCGTTTCTTCGGCCGCCCTGCCAGTGCGCCGCCCGAGTGATCGCTCTCGTCTTGCGCGTCGCCGCCGCGCGAATCAGTTTCCCTCCGACATGAAATTTCTCCCCGCCTGCGTCGCAACGGCAGGCTTATTTCTGCTGGGCCCGCTCGCGTCCGCGACCGACAACTATCCGCCGCCACCGGTGCAACCGACGGTGACGGTGCGGAGCGGCGACACCGGCGGCACGATCTTCGGCGAGAAACCCGATCCCAAAAAAACGCGGCGCTACTATATCGCGGCGGAACCCACGCCTTGGGATTTCGTGCCGTCCGGCCGGGACTTGGTGTGCGGGCTCACCCTTCCACCGGCAGTCAAAGCCAACCGTGAGAGCCCGAAGCTCCGCTACATTCAATACACGGACGAGACCTTCACCGCGCGCGTGCTGCCAAATGCCAGTCTCGGCATGCTGGGCCCCGTATTGCGCGGCGTCGTCGGCGAATTTTTAGTCATCACATTTCTCAACCGCACGACTCAGCCCGTCTCCATGCACCCGCACGGCGTCCGCTACGACAAGCACAGCGAGGGCGCCTACTACCGGCCTAATCCCGGTCGCGGTGCCGCCGTCGAGCCGGGCGCAAAATTTACCTATGTCTGGCAGCTCGACGAAAGCTCCGGGCCGCTGCCGAGCGAACCGAGTTCCAAGGGCTGGCTCTACCACAGTCACGTGCTCGGCGACTCCGAAACCAACCTTGGTCTGATCGGCACCATCATCGTCACGGATCCGAAACGCGCCCGGCCCGACGGCACGCCCGACGACGTCGATCGTGAGTTTGCCACGCTCTTCATGATTTTCGACGAAAGTGGTGATTCGCCGGCCCCGCCCACCACCACGTCTGCCGCCACCACCACACCGCCCGTTCCCCCCGAGCCGACGAGTTGGGCGCGATCGCAGGAACTCGCCGAAGAAGGCCAGCGCCCCTCGATCAACGGTTACCTTTATGGCAACCTGCGCGGGCTCGAAATGAACGAAGGCGAACGCACGCGCTGGTATCTCTATTCCCTCGGTTCGGAAAAGGATTTTCATACCGCACATTGGCACGGCCTGCGCGTGATCGAGGAAGGCCGGCGCCGCACCGACGTGGTCGAGCTCCTGCCGGCCACGATGAAAACGGCCGACGTGATCGCCGACAACCCGGGCTCGTGGCTCTACCACTGCCACGTCGCCGATCACATGCGCGAGGGCATGTTCGCACGCTTCACGGTCTATGAGCGCGGCACCGTGGGCGTCAGCCGCGCGCCGGAAACGGCGTTTCTCGGCCTACCTGCCGCGACCCGCTCCATCCGCATCGATCGTTCGGATGCCCTGCTCAATCTCGTCGTCATGCCGGCCCGCGCCGACGTGATCATCGAGGGCGTCATCGCTGCGCCCGAGCCGTTTTCAGTCCTGAAAAGCAGCGTCCGTGTCCAGTTCGCGGGCAAGGAAACCGTTTTTCAGTTGAACGAGCAGGGCTTGGGCAAAGAACCGCGCGCTATGCTGCGCATCAGCAATACCGAGGAGACCAGCCTCGTGCGCGGCGGCCAGCTCGACTTTCAACTCACTTTCAGCGGTGCCGACTGGCTCGACAACGTCCGGCCGCCGGGCGCCGCCGGGATGGGAGCGTCCGCGCCGCCCCTCTCCGTCCCCCTCGTGATCGACATCGGCTCCGCGCGCCATACGGCCGTCCTCAGCATCGTCTCGCGGGTGCAAGAACCCGACTTGAAGCACGGCAGCGAGCGGAAATAGCCCGTCAGAGCGGGCTCGAAGTCACCGGCTGCGCGCCGGAACGAGCGCGCGCGCAATTTCGCGCTGGTTCCGCTCGGTCCGATTTGCTTCGCTCGTTGTTCTTTCGCTCCCATGAAAAAAGCCCGCTCCCACTTCAACCTCCCCGCCATCGCCTACGAAGGCCCGAAGACCGACAACGCCCTCGCGTTTCGCCACTACCATCCCGAGGAGGTCGTCGGCGGGAAGACGATGGCGCAGCACATGCGGTTCTCCATCGCCTACTGGCACTCCTTTCGCGGCACGGGCGCGGATCCGTTTGGGCCCGGCACCATCGTGCGCCCGTGGGAGAGCGGGAAGGATCCGGTGTCGGTCGCGAAGGTGCGCATGGATGCGGCGTTCGAGTTTTTCCAAAAAATCCGCGCCCCGTTCTACTGCTTCCACGACCGTGACATCGCGCCGGAGGGCAGCACGCTCGCCGAGTCGAACAAGAATCTCGATGCCGTGGTGGAACACGCCGCCGCCCTGCAAAAGGCCACGGGCGTCAAACTCCTCTGGGGCACCGCGAACCTCTTCTCCAATCCGCGCTTCATGTGCGGCGCCTCGACGAATCCCGACGCGCACGTCTTCGCCTACGCCGCGGCGCAGGTAAAAAAGGCGATGGACGTGACCAAGCAACTCGGGGGCGAGAACTACGTTTTCTGGGGCGGTCGCGAGGGTTACGAGACGCTCCTCAACACCAACCTGAAGCGCGAACAGGATCATCTTGGGGCGTTTCTCCACATGGCGGTGGACTACGCGCGCAGCATCAACTTCAAGGGCCAGTTCCTCATCGAGCCGAAGCCGAAGGAGCCGACGAAGCACCAGTATGACTTCGATGTCGCGAGCGGCATCGCCTTCCTCCGCACCTACGGGCTCGAGAAATATTTCAAGTTCAACATCGAGACCAACCACGCCACCCTCGCCGGCCACACCTTCCAGCACGAAATCGAAGTCGCCGCGTCGCAGGGCATGCT